>DXGV01000035.1 GCA_019113745.1 Candidatus Blautia intestinavium | reverse complement strand
CCGGATTTGACGCTCCCACATTGAATACGCTGTTTGTAGATAAAAATCTTCGCTATCACGGACTTATGCAAGCGTTTTCCAGAACAAACCGTATTTATGATTCCACAAAAACATTTGGGAATATTGTTACTTTCAGAAATCTGGAACAGGCGACAATTGATGCAATCAAATGTTTCGGAGATGACAATACAAGAAATATCGTTCTGGAAAAAAGTTATAAGGAATATATGGAAGGATTTCAGGATATTGCTGCAGGTGAAGCGTGTCGGGGCTATGTGGAGGTAGTGAAAGAATTAAATGCACGTTTTGCAGATGTTGAGGAAATCGTTACAGAAAAGGATAAAAAAGAATTTGTTAAACTGTTTGGGGAATATCTGAGAATCGAAAATATTTTGCAAAATTATGACGAGTTTACATGTTTAAGAGCATTGCAAAAAGTCGATTTCAGTGATCAGGAAGCGGTAAAAGAATTTAAGGCGGCGTATTTTGTCAGTGATGAAGACATAAAAGCTATGCAAGCGATAGATGTATTGGGAGAAAGAACGATTCAGGACTATCGTTCTGCATATAATGATATCCGGGAATGGATCCGACGTGAAAGAGAAGGGCGGGAAAAAGAAAATTCAGAAATTGACTGGGGCGATGTTGTATTTGAAGTAGATCTGTTAAAATCTCAGGAGATTAATTTAGATTATATCCTCGAGCTGATTTTTGAAAAAAATCAAAATATAAAAGATAAGAGCGTTTTAGTCGAAGAAATGCGCCGTATCACACGTTCCAGCGCGGAAAATCGTGCGAAGGAAAACTTGATCGTAGATTTTATTAATCAAACTGCTTTAGACGAAATACAGGATAAAGCCAGTGTTCTGGACGCATTTTATCAATTTGCGCAAAGAGAACAGAAAAAAGAAGCGGAAGAGCTGATAAGAGAGGAGCAGCTTAATGAGGATGCAGCAAAACGATATATTCTTGCGTCATTAAAAAAAGAATATGCCAGCGAAAATGGTACAGGCTTGAATGAGGCTCTCCCTAAAATGAGCCCCCTTAATCCAAAATATCATACTAAGAAACAGAGCGTGTTTGAAAAAATCTCTGCTTTTGTAGAGAAATTCAAGGGCGTGGGCGGAGCAATTTAATTAGAAAATGTAAAGTTGGTTTATATTATGTAGATAGTGAATATCTCCCCAATATTTATAGTCTTGAGATACGAGGAGCCGCAATGAGAAATCCTGTTGAAAATATCAGTTTATTGCAGAAACAGATCAATGACCTTCAGCTGGAAAATCAAATTCTGAAAAATATCTTAGATCGTTCCGGCATTTCATATACGCATGAGATTGCCCGTATCAGCGAGTCTGAAAACGCAGAGGAATATGATCCGGATCAGGGGGCACGGATTATTCATCCGAGGCAGATTACGGATGAAATGGCGAATTTATTTTATGCCAGATTCTGGGGACGTCAGGATGTCTATGCAAAGAGAAGCGAGAAAAAAGGGACAGGGGAAGCGGGATATTATACACAATGTCATAATCGATGGGAGAATATCTGCCCTAAAATGCGCCATGAGAAAATGAACTGCAAAGATTGTCCCCATCAGGCGTATAAACAGCTGACGATAAAAGATATACTGGCTCATTTACAGGGGAGATCTTATAATGGCTCGGATGTGATTGGTGTTTATCCGCTGCTGAAGAATGGAACGTGCCGTTTCCTGGTGTTCGATTTTGATAATCATGAGAAAGGCGCTGAAAAACAGGATTTTGCAAATACGAACGAGGCATGGATGGAAGAAGTAGAAGCCATGCGGACCATTTGCAGCCTAAACGGGCTTGATCCTCTCGTTGAGCGTTCCAGATCCGGCAGAGGAGCGCATTTGTGGGTCTTTTTCGACAAACCTGTCCCGGCAGCACTGGCGAGAAAGTTCGGCTTCACTTTGCTGGACAAAGGGGCGGAGCAGGTCAATTTGAAATCATTTAAATATTATGACAGAATGCTCCCGGCCCAGGATACCCTTCCGGAAGGCGGCCTGGGCAATCTGATCGCGCTTCCGCTGCAGGGACAAGCTTTACAAAAAGGAAACAGCGCTTTTATTGACAGCAATTGGAATGCTTATCCGAATCAGTGGGATGTGCTTTGGAATAAACCGCGGCTTTCTGCTGAGTTCATAGAGGCTAAAATAAAGGAGTGGGCGGCGTCAGATATTACAGAAGCGTCAGATAACAATCTAGTAGAAGAGAGGGAACAGCCGTGGAAGAAAGAAAAGCCGTTTTGTCGAGAGGACGTTACTGGAAAATTAAGTCTTGTTTTGTCAAATGGTATCTATATAGATAATCTGAACTTAAAAGCGGCAATTCAAAATCAGATCAGACGCCTGGCGGCGATAAGAAATCCGGTATTTTACAGAAATGCTGCAATCGGCATGTCGAACTTTGCTACGTCCCAGTGGATCTATCTGGGAAAAGATCATTTAAGCGGATATATTGAAATTCCAAGAGGTCTATATGACCGATTGACAGAGAAGATAAAAGAAGCAGCTATTCCCTGCGAGATAAGTGACGAACGTCAATGCGGCAGACATATTAATGCTGTATTCAAAGGAGAACTACGGCAGGAACAAAAGCTGGCGCTGGAAGAGATGATGAAGTATGATAACGGAATCCTTCAGGCGGCCACAGCATTTGGAAAAACAGTGGTATGCAGCGCAATGATTGCAGAAAAGAAAGTGAATACACTGATTATCCTGGAGTCTTCTGCTTTGCTGGAACAGTGGAAAGACGCATTGGAAAAATTCCTTGATATAGAAGAGGAACTTCCGGAGTATAAAACAAAAACCGGACGGATCAGAGTAAGGAAAAGCCTGATTGGAAAACTGCAGGGAGCGCATGACTCCATGACCGGAATCGTAGACATTGCTATGGCCGGTTCATTATGTAAAAAAGGAGAATGGCATCCGCTGCTCGATCAATATGGAATGATCATCGTTGATGAATGCCATCATGCAGCTTCGGATACAATCACAGAAGTGCTGCAGAAAGTTACTGCGAAATATGTATATGGCGTTACAGCTACACCAAAACGATCGGATGGACTGGAAAAAATCAACTATATGCTGCTTGGCCCGATTCGATACAGCTATTCGGCAAAGGAAAAGGCAAAAGCGCAGGGAATTCCGCATCTGGTATATCCAAGATTTACGAGGACAGTACTTCCAAGAGGTGTCATAACAGAAAAAATGCATCCAAATGAAGCGTATGAGATTATCCGGAACAATGAAGCGAGAGATGAACAGATTCTTTCAGATGTGAAAGAATGTATTGCAGTAGGAAGAACACCGGTAATATTGTCCAAATATAAAGATCACTCAGAAAAATTGTATGAGCAGATAAAAAGATATGCAGACAAAGTCTTTTTGATGACCGGAAACAATTCAAAGAAAGAACATAAGCGAATCCGTGAACAGTTGCAGCAAACTGCTCCGGAGGAAACGCTGGCGCTGGTTGCCACAGGCAGTCTGATCGGTGAAGGTTTTGACTTCCCGCGCCTGGATACATTGATCATGGCGACACCGGTTTCGTTCCAAAGCGTAGTTGAGCAGTATGCCGGACGTTTGAACCGGGACTATGTCGGAAAGAAAGATGTGATCGTGTTTGATTACGTTGACAGTCATATCCCAATGTTTGAAAGAATGTATGGGAAAAGGCTGAAAGCATATAAACAGATCGGATACGAAATATGTTCTGGATTGGATCATGAAAAGCAGGAAGCGAATGCTATTTTTGACGGAGAAAATTATAAAGAAGTATTTAAGAAGGATCTGCTTGAGGCAGAACAGAGGATTGTGATATCCAGCAATGTTATCAGTGCGAAAAAGGTCTATGAAATTATAAATATATTGAAAGAAAAGCAGGCATCGGGAATCGAAGTGACAATCGTTACCTGGGCTCCCGATCACTATGGTTTTGGCGATGCCGCATTTTGGATGCAATTGCATGAGGATATGCGCCAGGCCGGATTTTTTATCAAAACAGTGGAAGATTCCTGTGAGGATTTTGCAATTATAGACCAGGAAAATATCTGGTATGGAAATATTCATTTGCTGGGGAAAGAAAAAATGGAAGACAATATTATGCGAGTGAAGGATAAAAGAATTGCGGCTGAGTTATTGGAGCTGGCGTTTAAGTGACTGGATCTTCTATTGTGGAGGTATTATTTTTATGAAATACGATTTCACATCTATTATGGACCGCCGCGGCAAGGATTCCATAGCGGTGGACGGTCTGGGCCAGAACCCTGGATTTGCCCCGGAGGCGCCGAAGGACGGTTTTTCCATCATTCCCATGTGGGTGGCGGATATGAATTTTCCCACCGTGCCGACCATCCCGGAAGCGCTGGCAGAGAGGGCCGCGCACCCGGCGTACGGCTACTTCAGCCCCACGGAGGAATATTTTGACTCCATCATCCGGTGGCAGGAAAATCGCAACAGAGTGAGCGGACTGAAAGCAGAGCACATCGGATATGAGAATGGCGTGCTCGGTGGCGTGCTCAGCGCGCTGAATGTACTGTGTTCCAAAGGAGACCAGGTGCTGCTTCATTCTCCGACCTATGTGGGATTTTCCATGAGCCTGGAAAATAACGGGTATCAGGCGGTTCACAGTCCGCTGAAGCTGGATGCGGAAAATATCTGGCGTATGGATTTTGCCGATATGGAGGAAAAAATCATAAAGAACCGCATCCATGCCGCCATTCTCTGCTCTCCTCATAATCCCTGCGGGCGTGTGTGGGAGCGCCGGGAACTGGAACGTTTTATGGAACTGTGCAGAAAATACGACGTCTATGTGATCTCCGACGAGATCTGGTCGGATCTGGCGCTGGAAGGATATGAGCATATTCCAACCCAGATGGTCAGCGAGGACGCCAGACAGCGCACGGCGGCGTTTTACTCGCCGTCCAAAACATTTAATCTGGCAGGCCTGGTGGGCAGCTATCATATCATCTACAATACGTGGCTGAGAGACCGGATAGAGAAGGAATCTTCCCTGAGCCATTACAATGAGATGAATGTGATGAGCATGCACGCTCTGATCGGCGCATATAAACCGGAAGGATATGAATGGGTAGACGAGCTGAGGCAGATGCTCACCCGGAATGTGGAATATGCCTGTGAACATATCCGGAACCATTATGAAGGCGTACAGGTATCCAGGCCTCAGGGCACATATATGCTTTTCCTGGACTGCAGCGGGTGGTGTTCCGGACATGGAAAGACGATTCAGGATCTTTTGAAATCCGGCTGGGATGTGGGCGTGGCATGGCAGGACGGGGCCATGTTCGGCGGACCCTGCCACATCCGCATGAATCTGGCGCTCCCGTTTTCTCTGGTGCAGGAGGCGTTTGCCCGGCTGGATCAATACGTGTTTTAAAGGAATAGGATTTATGAAGCTGATACCTGTCCGCAAGGATTTATATGAAGAATACCGTCTTACGTTAATGTTTGACTGCTATAAATGGGATCCCCAGTTTCTGGATCACAATACGATTGCCCGATATGCGCTGGCGCTGACGCGGGAAGAACATGAAGAACTGATGGGGCTGACGGAAGCGCTGGACCGGGAAACCAGAGCGGCCGAGTTGTTTTTAAACACTCATCCCAAGATCGCGCGGCCGTTGGAGCTGCCCGGGAGTATGCGCCGGGAAATATGCTCTATGAGAGATTATGATCCGGATAAGCATATCCGGCTCATGCGCTATGATTTCCATCCGGTAGAAGAAGGCGGATGGGCGGTCAGCGAGGTGAACAGCGACGTCCCCGGCGGTTTTGCGGAGGCGTCTCTGATGCCGGAGACTGCAGTGCGTTTCCTGGATGGAGAAGGAAATTATTGGCATAAGGATTTTGGAGATATCCTGGCGGGCGCGATTCAGGAGAAAACACCGTCCGGAGGACGGATTATGCTGGTGCACTGCACCTGTTACAGTGACGACCGGCAGGTGATGCAGTTCCTGGGAGACCGGCTTGCGGAAAGAGGATTTCATGTCATCTACGGGGCGGCGGATCATCTGCGGTTCCGGGACAGGCAGGCTTACAGTATTCTGGACGGAAACGAAGGGAAGATAGACGCCATCGTCCGGTTTACGCCGCTGGAATGGCTGACGGAGATGAAGCCCAAGCGTTGGCAGGGATATTTTGATACGCTCACGGTATCCTGTAACCATCCGGCCGCGATCTATGCCCAGACCAAACGCTTCCCGCTGGTGTGGGAGGCGCTGGAGAAGAACGGGATATCCATGTCTGTCTGGAGAGAACTCCTTCCGGATACTGCGGAAGTAAAGGCCGCGGCCGGAAAAGAAGAATATATATTTAAGCCCGCGTATGGAAGAGTGGGTGAGAAGATCGCCATCCGAGAAGCCTGCGGTGAGGAAGAGTATCAGAAGATATTGAAAGATGTGCGAAGACATCCAAAAAGATATCTGGCCCAGAAACGGTTTCACAGCAGGCCGCTCCTGGGCGGTAACGGAGAAAAGTTTCATATCTGTCTGGGATCCTATACCGTAAATGGAAAGCATGCCGGATATTATGCCCGGCTCAGCGAGACTCCCCGTATTGATTCCAACGCGGCGGATCTTCCGGTATTGATTGAAGGGAGGGAGCTGCTCCATGACCGGTAAAGAAGCATACAGGATCTGGGCGCCCGCAGGAGCCAGATGGACAGACTGGGTCCGGCCTGTTCCTTTTGTGACGGCAGGATCACTTTCCGGGGCTTACTGTGATCCGGATTTTCACGTGCCTGCGGCAGACTATGTGGATGAACACTATGAGGACGCGGCGGTTATCGTGGATCTGCCCGGAGCGGAAAGTGTTCGGGAAGGCATCGCTCTGGCAAAAGCCGGATACCGGCCGGTTCCCATCTATAACGGGACTGTGGAGCAGCCGGGATCGAGAGCGGCGACAGACAACCGGACTGTTGGGACAGCTCTGATCATGGCGGCCGAAGAGCTCGCGCAGATTCGGATCAGAGAGGACGCGCCGCCTGCTTTTCTGACGGACAGCGGTCGCATGAATCAGTTCCGGATGGACGCCTCCCTGTTTGATAACAGCTGGGATGTATATGCCCAGGATCTGCCGTCGGCAGATTATTTCATAAAGAATGGGATCCGGAAAGTGATTGTTATTGGAGAGAAAATTTCGGCAGATCTGAAAATCATACTGTATGGTTTCCAGAAAAAGAAGATAAAAATATTCCTGGCAAAGCCCTACGGAATTCCCAAAAGGAAAATTCTCCACAGGTTTTTTCGCCAGGAAATGGAATAAAGAGGCATGGTATCAGTGACCGCCGCCGCCTCCTCCGCCTCCGCGGCCACCGCCGCCGTATCCGCCGGAACTAAAGCCGCCCCACCCTCCATGGGAAGCGGAATGGGCGGAAGAATAGAACGAACGGCCGTAATAACGGTATAGCCAGGGACGGTAATAGCCTCTGTGTAATATAGGACTTTCTGTTTCCTTGGGGCATTTGAGCGCAATGGCTTCCAGCTCTTTCCCGGAAAGGCCGAAAGCGGCCGCGTAGACCAGATATTTCTCCCCTGCGGACGAATCCGTGATTATATCATTCTGGCGGAACTCCTCGCTCTTCAGGAACTTATAGAAACCTCTCCATTTGGCGTATTCATTTTCGCCGAACTGTGTCAGCAGTATATATTTCCGGGTCTTCACCCAGAGAAAGATGGATCCGGCTATACAGACGATACCCAGGAAGACGAAACCGCCAAAGGCAAGATCCAAACGTGTATGGTATGCGGCCGGGTTCACAAGGATGGCTATGACGCCGCATACCAGGAAGAAAGCAGCTCTCGAACGGGCAGTTCGCTGCGGCTCATCGTAGTCGCCTTTCTGGAAATAGCCCTGGCTCTTGCCGATCTTCGCGATAGAATTCTTCATATTTTTGGTAAATGTGTTTGTGTTTTCCCGGTCCATGGAGACGCGGGACTGGAAATCGCTCATCAGGATCGTACCCGAGGAAGCATGGCGGACGAGCAGGTTGTAATAATATGCTTCGCAGACACTGAGCGGTTCCCGAAGGTCTGCCGGTATCTGCTGTGACGGCGCAGTACTAATACGTATATCTTTGGAAGAGACTTCCTGAAGCCGGACGTATCCTTTCCGCGCCAGGCTGAGCAGCAGGGCGGAGTAAACACCCGGATAGTCTTTGGCCTTTCTGTGCTTGCAATAGACTAAGAAAGCGGCGAAGTTAGGATCCAGATCGCCGGGGACGCCCCGGAAATAGTCTGTATTGACAGTTGCTTCATAAAAGGTATATTTCCTGCGGATACGCGGCCCCAGGGTGAAACAGTATACGGCCGCTGCCGCCGCTCCTGCCGCGCACAACAGAAAGATGACGGATTTCTGTATCCGGAATCTCTGCGGAGCCTCTGCATAAGCCTGCTGATCCGCGGTGATTTCGTCCAGTACATCGTCGTAGTAATAGAGGTTCCAGGGCGCGTAATCTGTAAAAACATGTTTATCCGCACCGTAGGATACCAGATCAAATTCTATGTATTCATTGTAGGGCCGGAATCTCAGCTGGTCTTTATCCAGCTCAAAAGAAAAGGTATAGTAGCCCGGATTGGCGTCGGCAGACTCCGATACAGGGAAACTGTTGGCGTTTGTGCCGTAGGTGGTTACATTGTAGTTCCCGGGAGCCGGCATGTCTTCTTCCGGGAACAGGATCTGCGCCTTGAAAGAATCCAGATACCGGACAGTGTCCCCCGAGTAAAGGGACAGATATAAGTCTGAACAGTCGTTATACCGAAGCGCGGCATTGTGCATCTCATATTCGATTTCAAATACAACTTGCTCCCGATAGAGTCCGTCCACATAGAAGAGAACGCACTCATACATGGCGAGGGACTCATTATAGGGGCCATCGCTGTGGTACCATTTCCCGGGGCCGTAGGTGGGATTGGCGCTTACGTAATCATAATCATCCCAGTACAGCCGGGGACTCTCTTCATAGGGGATTTCGGTGCCGTCTTCCAGGATCTGTTTTACGGAGAGGATGGTGTAATCCACTTTGACTCCGTCCACATACTGTTCCGGAAGATCTCTCCACAGTTCCCAGTAAAGATTATTTCTGGACGCAGCATGTACGTCGAAGGTCAGCCGCTCCGTTATGTGGACTTTGCCTTCGCTGTCCGGTTCGTCTGCGACCACCGCTTTGTAATCCACATCTGTGATTCGCGCGTAGTCGAAAGGATTCAATTGCAAATTTGAAAAAGATTCAGAAAAAAGAGAGATGAGGACGCCGCCGAAAAATATGAGCAGATAAGCTGCAGAGACCGTGCCGGGAAGTTTGTTTCTCATGGGGATTCTCCTGTAAGACCAATATTAACTTCAGTATATATAAAAGGGAAATATCTGTAAAGAGCTATCGGGAAGTACAGAATTAAAATTTCCTTAATTCTTTTCATCCCTCTTGACAAAGCTGTTTTCAGCCACTAAACTGAAAAACATGGCAAAGGCTGTGAGGAAGAGGAGTACGCAGGTATGGCCGTCAGAGAGGACCGTCCATTGGCTGAAAGGCGGTTTCGGTACAGACAGGCGGAAGGTGGCTTCGGAGCTGAAGCGCAGAAAGAAGAGTAAGCGCTTTCGTCGGATCCGCGTTAAGGAGAATGAGGCATGGGACTTCCCATGTGAACAAAGGTGGTACCGCGAGATATTCGCCCTTTGCACAAACGATGTGCAAAGGGCATTTTTGTACGGCAGAAAATTTCAGAGAGGTGGCATTTGAACAGAAAATATATATTTGCGGCGATG
>DXGV01000034.1 GCA_019113745.1 Candidatus Blautia intestinavium | reverse complement strand
TTTTACAAACGGCTGGCAGAATTGAGAGCGAATAAAGGCGTATCAGCACGGGACATGAGCCTGTCCATCGGGCAGAGTGCTGGTTACATCAATGCGCTCGAAAATCGGAACGGCTTCCCGTCCATGCAGGTTTTCTTTTATATCTGCGAATACCTCGGCGTCACACCTGCGGAATTTTTTGAGGATGGAAACCGGTATCCCGGCGAGTATCAGGAAATTCTGGCGGACTTGAAACATCTCGATCAGTCCAGCCTTCAGAACGTGAAGGCTATTGTTAAGGGACTGGCACATAAGGATAAATAGGAAATCTTTGTTTTACCTTCCATTATTAAGTTGATTACAAGTCTGTAGCGAAATAAGGCTGTCAAAATAGGACAGCCTCATTCCTTCTCAATCATTATTCCCAAACAATTCCCCCAGCTTCTGCTCCAACGTACCCTCTTTTGCATACTGCAGGGCATCCACCTGCCTGAAATTGTGCTTTTCTATATGGATCTCTTCATCAAAGCCAAGGATATAGGAGATTGCGATCCGGTATATGATCTCTGTCGGCGCCAGCCCATACACCTGCTTTTCAAAAATATGACGCAGACGCTCCGCCTTGTCCGGATACAGTGCTTTCATCGCTTCGCTCCGGTACAGGCGCTTTACAATCTCTGTGATATAAAGCCCGGATTTCATATAAAGGTCAATAAAAGTCTTGTCCGACTGGTCAAAGCAGCCAGGATTCTCCTGCTCCAGCGCATCCACCATCTTCTTTACTACCCACTTCGGCGTGAAGATCTGGTTCGTTTTCTGCGGCGGGATGTAGTCAAAAATGTCTTCCTTACTATTTTCTTCAAAGTAATCCGCAAGCTTTGTTTTCTTATTCAGGAATTCCTTTACCGAATCATTGAATACCACCGGCTCAAAGAGGTGGCCTTTAAACATCTCTTCCTCCCCGGTTTCCGCGTTTTTGTACGGCCCTCCATCCCGCAGGAAACGGAACTGCTCCAGCGTAATGCTGGTAACCTCCTGAAAGACTGCATCTGGAATAATTTGATCAAAGTTTTCCAGCGTGGTTTCCGGTGTCCCGTAAGCCATGAGGAAGGAAGGGATCGTCCTGGAAAATCCCCGCAGGTGATCCCGTATGGAGCCCTCGATGGATTTCTTCTCCTGCTCCCGTCTGGATGTCTCTACAGTCTTGACAATCTCCCTGCCGGCGCTGCTCACGATCTCATCCACTGAATCCGTCAGAGACTGTTTAAACTGGTCCGCTATTTTCTGCTGTGCCTCCTCAAATTCCTTCCTGACATGGTAGGCTTCTTCTCCGTCCGCAGCTTCCCGCAGCTTTGTATTAAAAGTATCCTGCAGCTTGTTGCTCTGGATCTGGTAATCCCCATAGAGCCGGTTGATTTTTTTCTCGGTTTCCGTGGTCAGCTTCTTATCCAGACGCTTCTGCTCGGACGCGCCAAGATCCCGCCCATAACTTTCCCTGGCTGTCTCCAATAGCTGTGTAACAGTTTCCTTATGGAATTTTTCTTTCAGCGCATCAATCGCCTTTTTCTCGTCATCCTGATCCGCAGACTGCTCCAACTGGAGGCTGCTGACCGCTTCTTTTAATTTTCCTGGAATCTCATTGTAAATCCTATCCCCAAAAATATCCTGGGAAATGCCGATTACTACCTCGTCGCTGACATTGACCTCCCCGTTTTCATCGATCCCAAGCTCTTCTGCCGTTTCCGGGTTCACGCCGACACCCTGCTTAGGCTCCTGCACGGCCGTCAGGTTTTCCAGGATATCAATAACCTCCGGCGGCGCATGAAAGACATTGGCGATATTCTGGAACAGATAATCGCTCATAAACCCGCGGCGCACAACCTCCTGCGAGCGGATCTTTCTCGGAATGGAGAGGACTTTCTCCGCATCCAGCTCAATCATCTTCCCATCCTCATCCTCGCCGATCACAGGGAAAAAGTTTAACAGCTCCCTGATATTTTCCCTGCGCTTATCAGAGTCTCCCTTTCCTGAGGCAGTTTCTTCGCACAGGTCATTTGCAAACTGCTCAAAAATTGTAAGGGTACGCGCCGGGTCAAAATCAAATACATAAGCGTTTTCCTTCCTGTAAAACTCACCTTCCCCCTTAAACAGGCAGGGGTTCTGGGCCCGGAAGGCCGTCTGCATATAAAGAGCCGGGCTCTTCACATTTGACAGCATCAACACCGCGGACCACTCCGGGATGGTAATTCCGGTGGTAAGCTGCCCTACGGATAAAGTGATAGTTTTCTCATATTTCTGGATTGCTTCTGTTACCTTATTATAGGACTTCTTATTTTCCGCATCCTCATCATCTTCGTCAATCCGGCCATCGCCTGCAGCCACAATGATAAAATATTCCTGGAATACCGGATGCTCCTGCAGTTTTTTCGCAAGTGCCTTTGCACTGTCCACCCGGTTTAAAAACCAGAGCGTATGCTTCAGCTCCCTGCGCAGTTCTTCTGTCGAAAACGGGAATTTCTCCTGGGTCGTCAGAGCATCCAGGAACTTATCGACCGAGCTCTCATGGGTGAATTTTCCATTCTTTGTCTCAAAAAACAGGTTTAGGTCAAAGGCATATTCTTCCGTCTCCCCGTTGATCTCAATGCCCTGTTTCAGCTCGTCTCGCACAATATCTGACATCTGGTAGGTAAACATGTTCAGCTGCGGCAGGTTCTCATAGGGATTCTCCTGCCCGGAAGCCTCATCCCAGCCATGCTTAGCCCTCTGTTCATCCGCATAGGTCCAGTTGTAGATCGCTGCTTCCGGGAATTTATCATTTGCAAGCGCTTTAAACGGCGTACCGGAAAGGTGGAGCGTAAATTTCCGTTTGATATGATCAAATGCCACATCCGTCTTATATGTATCTACGCCCTCATGAGCCTCATCGATGACCAGCACATCCCAGTCAATATGGGCCACTTCCTCCAGCTTCTTATGCTCCCCGCCGAATTCGATCGAGCCCTTTAAGTCCTGGAGGCTGACAAACTCAATGCATTTTACATCCTCTGTTTCCTTTGTGCGGATGTATTTGAGGTATGCCTCCCTTGTAAGCACCAGCGGCTTCCCTTTCAGAGCATCCGTATTGCTGACAAAGAGATATCCCGATTCCGTCCCAAGGAACTTTTCATAATCAGAGTACCAGGAATTGGCAATCGCCGGCCGGTTCGTTACGATCAGCACGTTCACGGCCTGTACCCTTTTGCAAAAATCATATACGGAAAGGGTCTTCCCAAACCGCGGCTTCGCATTCCAGAGGAATTCCCCCTGCTCATGGCTGTTTCTATACGCAACGGTCTGGTCCACCGCCTCCTGCTGCTCCTTTCGCAGCTTATAGGGGGATACGACATCCAGCGATTTGAGGACGCCACGGTTTTCCTTAAACTCATAGAATTTTATTCTTGATTCCGGACCTGTGATGTGGAACCACTCATTGTCCTTCTCTTCCTGCACCTCTACCTTATTTTTTCTCAGGTAGGCATGGAAATCCGTATCCCGGAATACCTCGCCGGAACCATCGTCGAAGATTGCTGTGCCCCGCCATTCTTCCTTATATTCCACATCAGCCGTATGGGTCTGCTGGTTCAGGCGCTTGTCCACATCCTGCTCTGTATAGCCGATTTTCGTCCAGCCGTCATGCCGCTTGATCTCAGGAGTGGTGTAGGCGTAGATCATGGGAATGACACGCTTTGCTGTTTTAACCTTGATTGCCGCCATTATGCCATCTCCTTTACATTTTTCTCGATGAAGTCGATCTCTTCCTGGTTCAGACCGTATTTTTTATAAAGCTGCAGATCAATTTCGTGGATGGACTTGGACCAGTCGATATCGGAGGATGAGGTGAAGTCTTGGAGGGGGACAAAATTTAAAACTAATTTTGACAATCCAAATCCACTTATACACATTAACATTAAAAATCTTACGAATCGTGTTTTCATATACTTCAACAAATTAAATGCTTTATCAATACTATCAAAATCTCCTATTAAAAAATAGGAATGTGTACATACTTCATTGGGTCCAATTACTTTAATAGAACTTGGAATTACTCTAAATTTTCCATCTTTTCCAGGTTCTCCAGCGTGTTCTGCGCTTGTTTTGCTAACCATAACTTTATATCTCCCTAAATATTCCCTTCCCTTCGTGATATCACTTTCAGATATATAACTTATACCATCACTTGCATATAAAGTTAGATCTGTATCCGAAATTTGCTCCTGTCTGCCTCGATAATTGGTAGAAAGTCCAAATGGCATAAGTCCGCTTGTTATACTCGTAAGTAAATCCGCTGTTCCTCTTTCAACTTTATGAATAATATCTACAGCACGATTATAACGAACCAAAACAGGAAACTCATTCAAAGGTCGCTTCAATGTACTCGTCTCTCCATTCGTAGTATTAGTAAATAAACATGGTCCATGATAATCTTTCTTCCAAACAAAATAATTTACTCCCCCACTAACACTATTATTAGGAAAACAGTCTTTAGAATTAGTAAAATCCTTTATGACTTTTATTCTGTCATCTTTCATCATTTCTTCACGAAAGGCATCTAATCCCATTCCACCTGAAAACCACCTTGATGGCGTTATAAAACACATACTTTCGGGTTCCATTTTTTTTACTTCTTTTACAAACAAATTATATACAGGTTTAGCTTGCCGTCCAGCTCCATTGGTATCCTCTTGATAAGGTGGATTCCCAATCACATAATCAAACATCTTCTTTCCCATACCTTTTACCTCTCCTTACACTTCTTAAACAACAATGATTCTTTCGAACGCCAGTTGAATATCCGGCATGGCAGAGCCACACTCTCACTGGCCTCTTTTTCCGGCTCCATATATTCAAACAGCGTCTGCTGATGGTATTCTTCATATGGCTTTCCAAGCGGCACCGTATCTTTCAGTCCGTCCATCTGCCACAAGTTCCAGCTAATGATATTGGCTATGGATTTCAGCAGCTTTGTTTCTGCCCTCTTCCCCCACCGTTCCTTGTAATAATCACAAAATGTCATCAGCAGATTGATCCTGGCAATCAGAAGGCTGTCTCCCTGATATTCGTATCCGTAGCTTGCCTGGAAGGCTCGAATCGCCCATTTCAGCCAGTCCTCTTCTGAATCTGTATTTTCATCAACAATCCGCAGTTTCCGGTCAAGGATACCGATCCTCCGCGATGGCGGCAGGATCAGTTCGCCGGTCGCCGCATCATACCTGGATACCAGATACGGAGCTTCCCCGCAGGTAATTTCCAGGCGCCGGGAATCTACATAACTCATCCATGTCTTCCCCTCTGGAAAATCAACCTTTGCTTCAATTACCTGCCAATAATGATTCTCCTGCTCTATATTGAATACATCTCTTCTTCCAAACCATTGCTCATCACAGTCGTTATTCATCCGGTTGCACAGCCAGACCGGAGTAAAAACCTCTGCTTTCTTCCGCGTCCGTTCCTGCTGTTCAGAAACAGCCTTCTCTGTTCTAGGCTGCAATGCGACAGAATCCATTCCAAGAAGGGATTCCCTGGTAATCTGGCTCTTGTCGGAAAATGACAGGCCATTGGAAATATACGCATCCGTTGCCCAGATGATATTTTTTCCCGTGGTCTTATCCTTCAGGAGAAGCCCTAAAACATCTTTTACAGGATATTCCCTGATGTT
>DXGV01000033.1 GCA_019113745.1 Candidatus Blautia intestinavium | reverse complement strand
TGGAAATATCCGCAGGAATGGTAGATATATCTTCTTCCGACAACTGTGTTGCAAAGCGCGGCATGACAAAAGCTGTTCATTTTCTCCTGCTCTTTAACCCACTTCGTCAAAATTTAGTTCTCCCGTTTTCTCATAATATCCTTCCAGATAGCGGAAATCGTAGTAATCTTCCGTTTCCATCTGCTCCAGTGTCACCTGCATCCCGTTCTCAAAGAATTCCACCCGTATCACCGCCAGTCCGGAATCGTCCATGGAACGGTATACGTTTCCGTCCACATGGTACAGAATTCCCGTAAATTCAGCCAGATACCTGTCTCCGTAGGAGAGCGCCGCCAGGTTGATATAGTCACTTCCGCTATCCGAATAAACGCCTACTTCCGCATGTAACGTGGCATCCACTCCATTGTCGGCAAAATAGGACCCATATATGGAAACTTCTTCCGCTTCCGTCTCCGCTCCTGTGGCTTCTTCTCCATCCGTATTGATCTCTGTGCCTGTCTCCTCCATCACCACCGGATTCTCTTCCATTTCCGCAGCATCCTCTTCCGTTCCGGCAGTTCCGGCTGTTTCCATCGTCTCTTCTGCCGCTGGATATTCTTCCACAGCAGTTTCCGAACTGCTGTTGTCGTCTGCAGCACTGTCCGTTTCCAGCTCCGCAAGAGAATCCGTAAGCATGTTGTTGGTATGAGAATCAATCAGCTCCGCAGCGCTTAAATCAATGAGCGCCGAATCTCCGGCCACCTGATAAAGTTCACTCCGGTCCCCTGAATAATCCGCTGACGCTCCGTAGAGCACCGCCGTGCCAGAAACCTTATCCAGTTTGTTCCGCACAAGCTCCTGCAGTACCGGAAGCCTCTCTTCGCCTGTCGAGTCCGCACCGACCTGACTGATCACATACCAGTTCATATAATAGAAGTTCAGCCAGTACGCAATATCAGTTGCCTTCAGATCCTCATAACCATTTCCGCCCATATCGGCCGCCTGAAAGACTTTTCTCCCGCAGATCCTGAACAGGATCGTTGTGCCGTCATTCAGGGTTCCTCCCTCCGGATAGGCGTGGAATCCCACACAGGGAACACCGTCCATCTCTGTGCTCGTCCATTCCACGGTCATATCGTCGGTTTTGAAATACGTCTCCAGGATTTCCTGCACTGTGGCATCCGTATATTCTCCCAGATACCCGGTCTGCACCAGAGAAACAAAATCCTTCTCTCCTCCGAACAGAAGAAAACCTGCAAAAACCACGATGACAGC
The DNA here is from genome assembly GCA_019113745.1 of Candidatus Blautia intestinavium. Lineage (GTDB taxonomy): Bacteria > Bacillota > Clostridia > Lachnospirales > Lachnospiraceae > Blautia_A > Blautia_A intestinavium. The sequence continues at coordinate 4,820 of DXGV01000033.1, read as the reverse complement.
AACTGCAGCCAGCAGGATCCATTTCCACGCGCCTGACTTTTTCCGTTTTGGAGTCTGTTCTCCCGGGGATGGAACCGCCTGTTTTACGGTCTGATTTTCTTCCGTTTCTACTTTTGCTCCGCAGTTCTGACAGAATACAGCCCCTTCTTCCAGCTGCGCGCCGCAATGTTCACAAAACATAAGCCGTTGTCTCCTTTACCGATCCCTCAATAAAATGCTTCCCACCACATGTCTACGCTGTAGATATCGTTATAGACCTCTCTATCCTCCAGAAATTCAATGCTCCAGATAGTTACTTCATAATAGGATGAATCTGTTTCTTCATAAAGGAAAGTAATCCGGATATCCTGGCCATACAACGGGCAGCGCCCTTCTACCGTAACCAGTCTCGATTTGCTGTCCAGCCTTTCCTGCGACCATTTGGCACCCTTTATATTTTCCTCAACAATCTCTCCGATCGTCTCCGGCCCATACTCATCGAAGGAAATGCTCTGCACCCGGGAATAGATTCCGCCTCCCGTCCTTCCCATGACAAACAGGGCAAACAGAATAACGATCACACCAATGCACAGATTCCTTTTCTTCTTATTCAAACTGTCCGCTGTCTCCGGCTCTTTGTTGCCAAACAGAAAGCTTCTGATTCCCCGGACGATTCCGCAGATTCCGCCCACCAGACATACGATTCCGATCAGGGTCCCGGAAATCCCTCCTTCCGAAAACAGCCGGAATGCCAGCCAGATACCCACAATCGAAAGCAGGACATCAAGGAGATTGCCGAATTTCACCGCGATCATAGTGAAAACGGGATGGTTCCATACCTTTGAAAATCTTCCATTTCCGGCTTTTCCCTGCATCTGCCCTGCGGTTTGCCCTGCCGGTTGACCGGTCCCTGCCTGGGCCGTATTTGCAGGATCCGCATATGCCTGTCCCGCATGCTTTTGGCCTGCGTCCGTCCGGTCTGCATTGGTCCATCCCGCATTCATCTGCTCTGCATTAGTCTGGGCTGAGCTTCCATTTCCCGTGTCTGCCTGAGCTGCATCTGTTGTGCCCGCATCCGGCTGTTCCGCAGGCATCGCGCCTGTATCCGCACGGACGGTTTCCTGCTGCTTTTCTCCGGCGGCATCAGGCTTCTGCGCCAGCTTTTCGCCATATGCCTCCTCCAGCTTCTGCCGCAGCTCACTGCCCGCCTGTTTGGAAGCCTGCACGATCTTTCCCACAGCCGCAGTGACATCTTCCTTCGTTACCGTCCCGCCGGAAGGCTGCTGGACTTTCGTTCCGCATTTGGAACAGAATTTCGCGCCTTCTGATAACTCCGCCCCACAGTTTCTGCAATACATTTTTCGTCTCCTCTCTATATGCCTTTTCTTAAGAATCCGTACCAGCGCTGTATATAGACATTGTAGCATTGCATGTAGACAGGATTTGTCTCTGTGCTTTTTCTTTTATAAAATCTCTGTGAAAATGTATATAAAATCTGAACCGGATAAATCATTTTAATGTTCTTTTAATCTTCTCTCTTTATGATATAGATATACAAAAACAAAACATTACTTTGAAAGGAAAATAAACATGAATAAAAGAAAACTGTCCCTTATAGTTCCTTCTCTTGCAATCGGCTTCTCTCTTCTGGCTGGTACCGCTGGGCTTACGATGCTTGCTGCTCCGGCATCCAACTACATCAGTAGCGAAAAAGCCCAGCAGATTGCGCTGGAAAATGCCGGCCTCACAGCCGATTCTGTCACCTTTATCCGCACCCACCTTGACTATGATAATGGCCGGGCGGAATATGAAGTAGAATTTTATCAGGGAAATCTGGAATATGACTATGATATAGATGCGTTGAACGGAACCATTCTTTCCTATGACCACGATGCCGACTATTATGCTCCGGCATCCGCTGCAGTACCGGCAGTCTCTTCTAACTCCGCTTCCGATTACATCACGTCAGACGCGGCTAAACAGGTTGCTTTGGCACATGCAGGTGTCTCAGAGAATGATACCCGCCGCATGGAGATCGGATTTGATTATGAACACGGCATGGCCGTATATGAGATTGAATGGACGGCGGACTGGACGGAGTATTCCTATGAAATCAATGCTTCTACCGGTGAAGTGATGAGTTATGAGACGGACTATGATGACTGATCGTTTTAATCCTTTATTTTTCCGTAAACGAAGAGTTTTCCCTATTATAGCACAGGCCCTGCATTACGCAGGGCCTGCACTTTGGGCACTTTCTTTTTTGTACCCCTTAATCCTCATATTCGATAACCACTTTACATTCATCATTACTACCTGATTCAAACAGCTTCACGAACATATCCTGCACCGCCTGAGCATCATGCGGGATCCGGCTGGTAATCGTCTTCATAAACATTTCTTTATTCGCGCAGATCATCTTAAAAGCTTCTTTATAGTCTGCAGCCGAAAAATACAATCCGGTACGGATGGCAATTTCTTTGAAATAGAGCGACATGCTGTTTGCTGAAATGCGGGGAGCATGCATTCCAAGGAGCACAAGCGTAGCGCCTGAAGCCATCACTTCGGTAAGCTGATCATAATCATCCAGCCCAAGACAGTCTATCACATGGGAAAATCCATCCTCAGGTGTCACAGCCTTGAGCCGATCTGTAAAATCTTCATCCTTCACACTCAGGCAATCATCAATGAACTCATAGTTTTTGCAGAAATTAACACGTCCCTTATTTCTGCCTACCATATATACTTTCCCTGCGCCGAGGATCTTGGCGCAGGCCGCTGCGTAGATGCCGATAGGCCCATTGCCCCAGATGAGAACAGGATCTCCCGGCTGGATGTCGCAGTATTTAACTCCATGAAGGGAGACAGCCACGGGTTCCGTGATCGCACCCAGTTCCATAGGAACATCATCCGGAATTTCACAGACAAAATCACCGCGGACACTGACATATTCAGAAAAGGCACCGTCCATTGTAACGCCGGGATTATCTACCATCATCTGTTTACAAAGCTGCTCCTGTCCGTTCTGACAGAATTTACACTTCCCACAGGGATTGAACTCGGCCGCGCAGACACGCGCCCCTTTCTTAAACGGAAAAGTACCGGGATCCTCAATATAACCGCTAAACTCATGTCCCAGCGCCATTCCCTGCGCTGTTTTCCAGAGCATATTGTCGCTTCCGCAGATTGCGACATATTTTGTTTTTAGAACCACTCTCCCATCAAAAGCTTTCGGCTTTTCCTTTTCCACCATTTCAAAATGGTGGGGCGGGTTAACAATCAGGCTTTTCATTTCCGGTCTCCTCCTTTTCATTCACATATTCTTAAACATCACTGCTTCCGACGCCAGTAACACAGAGATTTCCACACTCAGCTCTCTATACCGGGAACCTGTAAAATCTCTACAAAATGTGATAAATCATCTATTATGAATCTATTTTACCGTTAAGTCGACGGACAGTCAAGTTTGCGGAGGAAATAATCTGTAAACTCCCGCACAGTTTCACAATTATGACGGGAAAAGCAATCCGGAAATCTTCTTTTCCCAACAGCACATAAATTGTTAATCTGATCATTCATCCGTCAGGCCAAGAAGCCAGTCCCTGGCATTGAGCCGCCGGATGCCGTCGTACTGTGCTTCCGGGTCCTCATCCATGGTCAGGAGAACTTTGGGATAATGATCCCGGATCGCCTGCAGCGGCCTTAATTCCCGTTCCAGTGTTTTTTCATCCCGGGCCGTCAGCGCTACCTGAAAATAAGCGGTTCCTTTCCTGTTCTGAGCCACAAAATCCACTTCAAATGTATCAATCTTTCCCACATACACATCATAGCCCCGGCGAAGCAGCTCCAGATAGATAACGTTTTCCAGTATGTGCCCTGCAGCTATCTGTCTGGATCCTATCCACCTTTTCTTTGAGATACAGGCTATCGACTCCTTTAGGGAAGTTGTCCACATACTGAATCTCATCCAGGAAGATATAGGTCATACTATCCTTAACCAAACGCTCTTTCAGATAAGCATACAGCTTTTATAGTCCGTCAGCTCTTCATAATCCATATCCTCAAAGTCAATGGAAATGATCTGGTTTTCACCTATTCCCTGCTCCTTCAGCCAGTCCTGATACAATCGGAGCAAGGTGGACTTTCCGCACCGGCGAATACCGGTCACAACTTTTTTGCGGTCTCGCCTAGAAGGCGAGGCCGCTCATACTGTGCTATATACCTTTGTCGCTTCAAGTTTCATGATTACAGGTCGCAATCCATCGTTACAACTACAAATAGCTACTCCCGGTTCTCTAATCCAGTCACCATAATAGAAAAGTTCATTTTCCGCCCCGTGTGCTAATGCAAAAACATATTGGTAAATAGCTTTCCATGCTTCATCGCAAAATCCCTCTGGTTTTGCATAATCCGCATAAAAAACCTGTCCCTCTTTCATCATAGGGCAAACACTCAAACCCGGCACACCGTATTCCTCTGCAAGTTCTTCATTTAGTGTTGTTTTTAAAATAGTAATTTTGACTTTTCTCATTTCAACCCCTCACTATTCTTTATTTCATCATCGTATATTCTCTTTCCAAATTCAAAGGCTTCAGCCAGATGATTTGTTTTATCAATCTGTGGCTTTCCGTTCGTGTCTCCGCAGCCACCGGCTAATAGCATACCTTTTGGGATAATAGAATTAAAATCGTCCTTCTGAATACATGGCTTTTGAAGTGCTATAATAAAGTTGTAACGGAAGTGGCTAATAAGATATAATCAATTTTACAAAGAAAAGAGGTACACATTATGCCACAAAGTTACACGCCAGAATTTAAAAAGAAGATTGTCCGTCTCCATTT
>DXGV01000032.1 GCA_019113745.1 Candidatus Blautia intestinavium | reverse complement strand
TCCTGGATATCTTCAGCGGTCTGAATGTCGTATTCTTCCAGGAGTTGATGGATAATGTTTCGTTTTCCTTCCGTCATTTGTACTCGATGAACAGGTTTCTTTTGTTTTGCCATAATAAAAGGCCCTCCTATAACTTAGATTTTATCATAGAAGAACCTCTTATATTTACGTATTTACAGAAAACTTTCACACCGCCGATTTGTCCAGTCATGCTTGCTGAAGCTGCTAATACAGATATCTTTTATTTAAGGTATATTCAATGAAATATAGACTGTATAGACTTTTTTATTTAACAAAACCAGGATAAAAAATGGAAGTATCCAGTATTTTAGAGGCAGCTTTTTCTCCTTTAAGTAGCTGCAGAAGAGCCAGGAAGGCAAGAGAAGCCATCTCTTTTTCAGGCTGTTGTATACATATAATGTTATCAAAAAAATCATATCCCGAAAAAGTTTCAAAACCGCCAAGAGCTTTTACCTGTCTTGTTTTTTCTTTTAATGCTTTTAGAATCCCATATATATAGTAATTTGTACTTAGAGCAATGGAGTCAAATTCTGTTTCGTTGGATTCAATTATCTGGTGCAGGCATTTATATGCCATTTCTGTATTATATACATCGTATAAAATATTCTTTTTTGGAATTTCTATTCCAACATCTGAAAATGATTTTAAAAACCCTTGAATTCTGTGCTGGACTGTATAGTCAGCAGAAGAAGTAGAAATAAACAGGGGATTGCGTGCCTTTTTCTCAATAAAATACTTTCCCAGATTGTAAGCTGATAATTCGTTATTGATCGTAATGGAGCAATATTTTTTATTTTCAATTGCACGGTCAAAACATACAATTTGAAATGGATAATCGTCCTGCAGTGATTGAGTAGAAGAAACTGCAGAGATAAGAATTCCGTCTACCATTCTACTGGAAAGCATATGAAGAATATGGTTTTCTTTTTCCAGGTTTTCCTCTGTTATGCATATAATTGTACTGTAATTTGCAGCGTATGCTAAATTTTCAATTTCTTTAATTATATGTATATAAAAAGAATTGGAGATATCAGGAACAACGAGAGCGATTGTCTTTGTTCGGCCAGTTTTTAACGATTTGGCAATGTTATTGGTGATATATCCCATTTCTTTAGCCTTATTTAAAACAAGATCTATAGTTTCTTGCTTATAGGATTTGGTTTTCGTTTTATTATTCAAAATGTCTGAGACAGTACAGCGTGATAGATTTAATTCAGCGGCAATATCTTTCATGGAAACCATGTGCTAAAGTCTCCTCCCTTAAATTACACGAGTAATTGATAATATATATTGTTAGACTATACTAGAATCAGGATAAAGTCAAGAGTTCCAAAATATGTAAAATTATTTTGTAATAATTGTACAAAATCATAAGAGCTATATAAGAATGACTTGACAAATTTACATGAGTAAATTATAATAAAATCATAATTTACACGAGTAGATAAAGGAGGGAGGGATTTCATGGATGCAATAATGAAAGTACAGCATGTATCTAAATCTTTTATGAATAATAATGTGCTAAAAGATATTTCGTTGGAACTCTACAGCGGAGAATGTCTGGCGTTGGTTGGAGAAAATGGAGCTGGAAAAAGTACTTTGATGAAAATCATTACAGGTATTTATAAAAAAGACGAGGGTGAAATTGAAATCCATGGTCGGAAAACAGAAATTAATTCTCCGATCGATGCGCAGCGTGCTGGAATTGCGATTATTCATCAGGAGCTGAATTTGATTTCTAATTTATCTGTGGCGCAGAATATATTTTTGGGAAGGGAAAAACAGAGACATGTTCAGATTGACGAGAAGACAATATACAAGGAAACAAAAAGCTTATTAACAAAATTGGGACTTGATTTGGACCCAAATCAACGGATAGGCAGCCTTTCAGTGGCCGAGCAGCAGATTGTAGAAATTGTAAAGATGTTATCCCAAAATGCCGAGATAATCATAATGGATGAACCAACGGCTGCATTAAGTGCAGAAGAAACAGAGCGATTGTTCAGTATTATTAAAGATTTAAAAAAACAGGGAAAGGGTATTATTTACATTTCTCACAGATTGGAAGAAATTTTTCAAATCGCAGAAAGAATATGTGTGTTAAGAGATGGTAAGCTGATTGCACAATGTGATCCTCAAAATACACGAATAGATAAAATAATCGAATGGATGGTAGGGCAGACTATCGAAAATTACTATCCTAAAACAACCCATACTATCGGAAATGTTAAGATGGAGATTAAACATCTGACAGATGAAAAGAATTTTTTTGACATCAATTTTGAAGTCAGAGAAGGAGAAGTTTATGGAATAGCAGGTTTAGTTGGAGCCGGTCAAAGCGATCTGGCCAGATGCTTATACGGATTAAATTCAGTGAAAAGCGGAGAAATATGGGTGAATGGAAAGAAAGTAACCGTAAATTCGCCGGGCAAGTCTATAAGTTATGGAATCGGACTGGTAACAGAAAACAGAAAAGAGGAAGGCCTGGTTTTATCTATGAAAATTAAAGAAAATGTAGGGCTTTCTCCATGGTCTCCAATATGCAAAATAAAAGGTATTATTTCAGCAATGCTGGAAGATGCTTTGTCTCGAGAAAGTGTGAAAAAATATAGTATAAAAGCGGATTCAGTAAATCAGGAAGTGGTTCTGTTATCAGGAGGAAATCAGCAAAAAGTAGTACTTGCCAAAGTTTTAAGCACGAATCCTCAAATTGTTTTGTTATGTGAACCAACCAGAGGCGTTGATGTAAATGGTAAAGTGGATATCTATAAAATAATTGATCAGCTTCTGGAAAAAAAGACTGCTGTTATTTTAATTTCCTCTGAAATAGCAGAAATTATTGGAATGAGCGACAGGATTGGTATCCTTTATAAAGGAAGGCTTGTAAAAGAAATGAAGAATGAAAATGTGACACAAGAAGATATTATGGTTTATGCAACAGGAGGATATCAACATGGATAAAAGAAAATTTTGGATAATAGCTAGGAAATATGCCACTTTTGCGATCTTGTGTCTGATAGTAGCCGCTATGTTCTTTTTGACAGATCGTTTTTTTACTGCAAATAATTTATCTAATGTAGGAAGACAGGTATCTATGAATGCCATATTAAGTGTAGGAATGACGATGGTAATCATTTCCGGTGGAATTGACCTTTCAGTTGGTGCTATTGTAGCGATGAGCGGTGTAGTATGTGCAGAGATCATTTCTAAGACAGGACAGGTTGTATTGGCAATTCTTGCAGCACTGTTAATAGGGATTCTGGTGGGATTCATAAATGGCATTTTGATTGCAAAGACTCAAATTGCCCCGTTTATTATAACTTTATCATCATGTTCTATCTGTTCTGGAATTGTGCAGGCATCAACAATGGCAATGCCTATTCCGCTGGATAATGAGGGATTTAAAGTATTGGGGCAGGGAAGCCTTGCAATCATTCCGATTCCATTTTTAGTAATGTTATTCATTTTTATTCTTGCAGCCTTTTTAATGAACAGGACAAAATTTGGACGTTATGTGTATGCGATCGGCGGCAATGAAAAAGCTTCTATAGTTGCCGGTATACAGGTGATAAAAATAAAAACAATGGTATATGTGCTATGTGGATTTTTAGCGGCATTAGCGGGTGTTATTTATACATCAAGACTTTCTTCCGGAACCCCTTCGCTGGGTGAAGGATATGAAATGGATGCGATCACTGCGGCTGTAATCGGAGGTGCCAGTCTGTCGGGGGGCAGCGGAGGTATATGGGGGACGCTTATTGGCGCAATTATTATCGGCGTAATAAAAAATGCGCTGAATCTTTTGCAGGTCAATTCGTATTATCAGGATATTGTAACAGGAGCAGTTGTTTTAGCGGCGGTATTATTTGACCGTTTTATCCAGACACGGGTAAATGAAGAATCATAACAGGTAGAAATCCTGTTTTGAAAAATTTTTATTTAAGGAGGGTGAATAACCATGAAGAAAAAAGTACTGTGTAGTTTATTGGCAGTGATGTTGACAGTATCCTGTACAAGCGGGATATATGCAGCAGAAGAAGAGGAATCTGCTGAAACCGGAGAAGAAACAGGTGCAGAGATGCCGGCGGCAAAAGAAGAATTTGTATTGGGTTATACTTGTCCGACTCTAAATAATCCGTTTTTTGTCGGTATGATGGAGGGAGCGGAAAAAGCAGCAGAAGAAAGAGGCGTAACGCTTACTATGTTGGGCGGCGACAACGATGTAACAAAACAGGTACAGCAGGTAGAAGATTTTATTTCGCAGGGAATGGATGCCATTATTGTACAGACCGTGGATACAACGGGAATTGTTACGGCAATCGAAAGTGCAAATGATGCCGGAATTCCAGTATTTACCACAGCAGAACTTCCAACAGGAGGAGATATTCAGTGTGCGATAAGCTTTGACAGTTATGAATCCGGATATAATGGCGGTACATATATCGCTGGTGTTCTGGAAGAAAAAGGAACGGTTATTGAACTCCAGGGTGTTATGGGACAAGAAACGAGCCGGGAAAAATCCCGAGGTTTTCAGGAGGCGATTGCCGAATATCCGGATATTGAAATTCTGGCATCCCAGACAGCAAATTATGATCGTGCAGAAGCTATGACAGTTATGGAAAATCTGCTTCAGTCATTTGATAACATTGACGCAGTTTATGCTGCCAATGATGAAATGGCATTAGGCGCGGCACAAGCAATTGAAGCGGCCGGGAAGAGTGATGATATATTTGTGATGGGAAATGACGGGACCGATGAAGCGTTGGAAGCAATTGCAGATGGAACTCTTGGTGCGACTAATGGAACACCTGGTTATATTCAGGGATATATTGCAGTTGATGTTGCAGTCAGATATCTGAATGGTGAAGAGGTTCCTTCTGTCATTAACGAAAAAAATACTGTAATTGATGAAAGTAATTTAAGTCAGGCGGATCAGATTCTCAAAGCAGTATCTCCCGAAGACTGGTACTGGTTAGACCAATTTTGACAGTATGGAAGATTATAACTGGCAGAAGATCGTCTTCTGCCAGTTTTGAGAAGGAGATGGTACAGTTTGGAAAATTTGATGAAATATATTGACAGTCATCAGGACGAGGCGGTGAACTTCCTGCGTAGACTGATTTCTTTTGACACATCGTTTATTGAACAGGGAGTGGACGGAAGAGAAAAAGAAGCACAGGAATGGCTGGAAAAAAGGATGCACGAGTGGGGATTTGAGACAGAGTTGTTTGAACCGTCAAATGAACATATCAAAAATATGCCTGATTATAATCCCGGACATAATTATGAGAACAGACCAAACTTAGTTGCAATTCATTATGGCTCGGGAGGTGGAAAGTCTATTATTTTAAACGGGCATATGGATACAGTTCCTCTTGATGACATAAGAAAATGGAAATACCATCCACTTAGTGCTACCGTAGATAATGGGAAAATTTATGGGCGAGGCGCCTGTGATATGAAGGCAGGGCTGGCAGCAATGATTTTGGCGGTTAAATTCCTAAACGATTGTCAGATTGAGCATTGCGGAAACATTATCATAGAATCTGTTGTCGATGAAGAAGGCGGAGGAAACGGGACTCTGTCCTGTATAAAAAAAGGGTATCATGCCGATGCAGCAATAGTTACAGAACCGACGAATCTTGATATATACAGTGCCAGCAGAGGAGTTTATCTTTTGGAAATAGAGGTGGAAGGAAAACCGGCACATGCATGCTTTAAATGGCAAGGGGTAAATGCGATTGAGAAGGGATTTAAAATCGTTTCAGGTTTAAAAGAATTGGAAACAAGATGGCTTGCTTTACGAAAAAATCCATACCTTCCTTCACCAACCATAGGATTGGGAGAAATTCATGGAGGAATTTCGGCCGCAACAGTTCCGGGAACCTGTCAAATGAGATTTGATATTAAATATCTTCCGTACGAAATAGGTGAACAGGGTAATAAAGTACTGGTAAAAGGAGAAAAAATAAAAAAAGAGGTTAAAAATTGTATAGACAGAATTTGTAAGGCAGACGAATGGTTATGTAAACATCCGGTTAGGAAAAACTGGTATTTAAGCGTTATGCCTCATTCAATAGAAACAAATCATCCAATCATAGAAATTGCCAGGGGTTCCAGTATGGAAGTTATTGGCAGAGCCAGAGTATCAGGTCTTCCAAGTGGAGCAGATGCAAGACATCTCCAAAATACTGGACAAATACCTACAATTTTTCAGGCGATCAGCAGATGCAGAAACAGAATTGTGCAGGAAGGTGATTTGATTCAGATTCAGATTGGTGCAAGATATGAAGGATATGCATCTACTATAGGACGTCCAGTTGTGATCGGGAAAACAGATAGCCGGATAAAAGCAATGATAGAAGCTGCTTTTGAGTTACAGAAGGAAATTTTGGATAGGATCAGGCCTGGAATTAATGCAGGGGAAATAGCACAACTGCAGCATAAAATATTGTCAGACAGAAAAATGGAAAAATATATTCTATATGGACCGTGTCATGGAACTGGGCTTATGGAGGGGGAATATCCATGGATTGAGGAGGATTCAGACTATATACTAAAAGAAAATATGACATTTTCAACTTGTCTATATTTAGGAGATGATGAAACAGAAACGGGAATCCGTGTAGAAGATGGCTTTTTGATCACATCCGATGGAACAGAATCTTTTTCCGACTACCGGCGGGAAGTAATAGAATTATCTTAGTTGAAGTAAAGGCGGCTGACAATATAATATTGTAAGAATGACCACTCTTCTTGTCTTGCCAGGGTTATGGTGATAAGATAAAAAACAGAAAAGTTTTTAACAGAACACATAAAGGCCCTTGCGCCGGGGATATATAAAGATGACACAGGAGAGAAAGAGAACGATTACAGAACTTCACACAGGAATTTTGGCAAAAAGCAGAGATGTAGACGGCTTGCTGTGGGCGGCGGTTCTGGCGTTTCAGGATTATCCTCTTCGGACCGTTTCCGGCCTGCCCTTTTCATACAGGATCAAGAGGAAAAAGAACGGAGAATACAGCGGAGAGATTCTTGTGTCCCGTAAAGAGGGCAACAAGACACTGACAAAAAGTTCTGTCTTTCTGGCATTTCATATTGTACTGAAACGGATGGAGGAGATGATGCCGTTCTGCCGGCAGGAAAGAGGAAAACATATTCTGGAAGCGCCGGAGTATAGCGGCCCCAAGGCCATCAGACAGATATTCGGTATTTCTTATATATACAGTCTGTTCTGGCTTCTGGGCCTGATCAGAGTCCCGGAAAAGGTGGAGGACAGGCTGAGAGGAACAGATAAAGTAGAAAAATTTCCTTTACATGAAATATTCTGGACATTTCCCGGTGAATAATGGTATAATGAACTGGCTGGTTTAATGTGACAGAGCAATAAAGTGGAAAAGGAAAGAACAAATGAAAATCATAGTGTGCATGAAACAGGTGCCGGCAGGCGCCAACGTGGAAATCGACCCGGAAACAGGGGCTATGAAGCGTCTTTCCAGCGCAGCAAGAACGAATCCCTATGATCTGTTTGCACTGGAAACGGCGCTTCTTTTAAAGGAAAAAATGGGAGGAACGGTTACTGTCCTTACCATGGGCCCGCCTCAGGCGGAAAGCATGATGAGAGACGCCTACGCCTGCGGAGCTGACGAGGCGGTGATTTTATCTGACCGCAAATTTGCGGGATCGGATGTGTTGAGCACTTCCTATACGCTACGCCAGGGAATCCAGGTTCTGGGAGGAGCAGATCTGATCATCTGCGGAAAACAGACTACGGATGGAGATACCGCCCAGGTAGGACCTGCTCTTGCGGAACATATGCATATCCCTCATGCGGCATGGGTGACAAAAATCGAAGGAGTGACGGAGAACGCTATTTCTGTACAGCAGAAGCTTGGAAGTGTGACTCAGGTTTCAAGGCTTCCCTATCCCTGTCTGATCACTGTAGAGAAGGATATGTGTGTTCCCCGTCTTCCTTCCTGGATTCTGAAGAAAAAGACGGCAGACCGAAAAGTACGGTTTTTAAGCTACGAGGATCTGCCGGATCAGGACCTTACAAGATACGGACTGAACGGTTCTCCTACGGCGGTGGATCGTATGTTCCCGCCGGAAAAAGCGGAGAAGCAGGTGTATCTGGAAGGAAGTACGCAGGAAAAGACAAAAGAACTTTTTGATATTCTGATATCAAAAAAGATCATCTGAGGAGGGACAGAGAATATGGATTTTTTGAATTTTGATGCGGAGGCATGTACGCTCTGCGGCATTTGTGTAAACGTCTGTCCTTTCGGCGCCCTGAAGTTTGAAAAAAACGGGATTGAAGTGGGAGAGAGCTGCCGGATGTGCGGGCTCTGTGTGCGGAAATGTCCGGAGAAAGCCATCCGTTTTGAGCAGAAAGCCAATGAAGTAAATAAAGAAGAGTGGAGAGATTTTCTGATTTTTGCGGAGCAGGAACAGGGAAAAATTCATCCGGTTGTATTTGAGCTGATCGGCGAGGCCCTGAAAATGGCTCCAAAGGTAGGGTATCATGTAAACTGTGTGATCGCCGGGGGAAAGGGAACGGAGGATAATGCCAGAATCCTGCTGGAATACGGCGTACATAAAGTATTTGTCTATGAGCATGAGGCGCTGAAGTGGTTCCGGGCGGACTGCTGTACCGATGTGGTGGCAGACTGTATCGCGGCGGTAAAACCCAGCTCTGTCCTTATCGGAGGTACGGAGCTGGGGCGTTCACTGGCGCCCAGACTTGCCACCCGTTTCCATACGGGACTGACGGCGGACTGTACGAAGCTGGATATTAAGGAAAATACGGATATGATTCAGATAAGACCTGCTTTTGGCGGAAATATCATGGCCCAGATTTCTATTTCCAGATCCAGGCCGCAGTTTGCTACAGTGCGCTACAGAGTTATGGAAAAAGCCTGTAAGGCGGAGAATCCTTCAGGCGAGATCATTCGCTGCGAGACGCCGGACACCATGGTAAAATCTTCGATAGAGATTTTAAGCGCCGAAGTGCTGGAAAAGAAAAAAAGCCTGGAAGAAGAAGACATCATTGTTGTTGCCGGCCGCGGAGCGAAAAATGAGGCGGGGGTGGCTCTTTGCAGAGCTTTGGCCGATGCCCTTGGCGGGCAGCTTGCTTTTACCCGGCCTATGGTTGAGGACGGATTCGGGGATACCGCTCATCAGATCGGTCTGTCCGGCAGGACAGTGCGGCCAAAACTGATCATTACCTGCGGCGTGTCAGGTGCGATACAGTTTACCTCATGTATGAACGGTTCCGAATGTATTGTGGCCGTCAACAGTGATCCGGAAGCGCAGATATTCAATACGGCCCATTACTGTATTGTGGACGATCTGAATCAGGTAGTGCCAAAGCTTACAGAACTTGTGAAGAACCGGAAGGAGGACTAGGACAATGGCATATCCCTACAAAAAAATGGATGAAGAGGATTTTGAATACATCCGTTCTGTGACAGCGCCTGACCGTGTGTGGACAGGCGAAGCCATCGCCCGGGAATACTACCGGGATGAAATGCCGGAATATGGAGTTTTTCCTCCGGAGCTTTATGTGGAAGTAATAAATAAAGAAGAAGTATCGGCTGTGATGGCTTATGCTTATAAAAATAATATTCCGGTGGTCTGCCGCGGGGCGGGAACCGGACTGGCAGGAGGAGCCACCTGCAAATACGGCGGCATTATGCTGTCTGTTATGAGAATGAACAGGATCTTTCCGGTGGATCACAAGAATCAGACGATTACTGCGGAACCGGGAGCCCTGCTTTTGGATATTCAGGCCGCAGCGGCGGCAGAAGGACTTTTTTACCCGCCTGATCCGGGAGAAAAGACAGCCTCGATCGGAGGAAATGTCATCACCAATGCAGGAGGTATGAAGGCGGTACGCTATGGCCTCACACGCGATTTTGTGCGGTGCATCGAAGCGGTAATGCCGGACGGCTCTATTATGAATTTCTCCTCCAATGTGGTAAAAAATACTACCGGATATGCGGTAAAAGATCTGGTGATCGGTTCGGAGGGGACTCTTTGTATCCTGACCCAGGTAACGCTGAAGCTTCTTCCGGCGCCTACCTGCAGCGCTACCCTGGTAATGCCTTTTGACAGTCTGGAATCATGCGCGGATATGGTGCCGAAGGTTCTGGAACTGCCCTTTGTGCCGACTGCTATCGAATTCCTGGAGAGAGAACTTATTGATATTGTAGAAAAAAATCTGAATCGCCAGTTCCCGGTAAAGCAGGGAGAAGCCGTCCTCATCGTCATGTACGACGCTTCCAGCCAGCAGGAGCTGGACAGCGCGGTGGAAGCCGCTTCGGAGGCAGCCCTTGCGAACGGAGCTTACGACTGTTGTATTGCCGATACGCCTGAGCGGGCGGCTACCGTGTGGTCTGTCCGGGGCGGGATTCTGGAAGGGATGAAGGCGGATTCTGTTTCACAGGAGGAATGCGACGTAGTGGTTCCCCGTTCAAAGATTGCGGGATACGTAAAGGCGGCCAAGAGGATCGCTCTTTCCCATGGGATCAGGGTAGAGCCCTGCGGCCACTGCGGAGACGGAAATATCCATACAGAGATGCTGCGGGACGCCGGTATGAGCGATGAAGAATGGAAGAGCGCTACCCATGCCTGTCTGAAAGAACTGTATGCCCTGTCAAAAGAACTGGGCGGACAGCTTTCCGGAGAACATGGTATCGGCAACGGACGCCTGGAATTCCTGGAAGAATTTGTAGGCCCCAGAATGATCCAGCTTTATAAGAACATCAAACTGGCTTTTGACGACAAGCTGATCCTGAATCCGGGAAAGATTGTAGAATTCAATAAATGATGCCGGCAGGGAAATGCCGTACTGCAGCGGGAATAAAAATTTTAATTTACAGAGGAAAGAAAGATGAGTAAGAAAAATTCATTGTTGGTTGATAAAAGTAAAATGCCTCTGGCTATGGGCATTGCATTTGTGGCGTTTACTACACAGTTCGGAGGGGGCTTTGCTTCCGGAGCGCAGATCTATCAGTATTTTATTAATTACGGGATCTGGTGCCTGATCCTCCCCATACTGACGCAGGGACTCTATTCTGTGTTTTTCTGGTATGGAATGCGCTATGCGTATAAACATAAAACTTATGATTACAGAAGTTTTTCCGACACGTTTTATGGAAAGACAAGGCATGTCATGTCGAATCTGCATGAAATCTGCTATCTGATCATGATCGGAACCGCGTCAGCGGCGGCTTTTGCCACCGGCGGTTCCACACTGGAGACGCTTTTCGGGATTCCGTACTGGCTGTG
This sequence comes from Candidatus Blautia intestinavium, assembly GCA_019113745.1. Lineage (GTDB taxonomy): Bacteria > Bacillota > Clostridia > Lachnospirales > Lachnospiraceae > Blautia_A > Blautia_A intestinavium. Next base: position 48,828 of record DXGV01000032.1, on the reverse strand, counting down.
TACAGTTTTTGTTGCGGCTTTCATTTTTATTATCGCCCTGTTTGGAACCAATGTTGTGCGTAAATGCGCGTCTACACTGAGCGTTCTTATTATCATCGGTCTTGTACTTGTTCTGGTGCCGAATATCATCGTCCAGTGGGACAGCATTGCGGCCGCTGTAAGTCGTATGAGCAGCGGAGAGATGACAGTGCTTTCAAAAGAAAGCGGCGCTTTCGGGCCGGCTCTCTGGTCGGCAGTGCTGTACTTTTTGTTCCAGCTTTCTTCTGTTTCTGTAATGTATCAGCATGTGGAGCCTGTTACAGATGTTAAGCAGATCAACAGAGCAGCAGTTGGAATGTTTGTCTGCAACTTTTTTGCCATGGAGCTGTCCATTGTAGGACTTCTGGCAGTGGCTTATGTGGCGGATCTGGCGACAGCCTCTGTACCGATGCTGGTGCTGGTACAGAATGGAGTGGGCGCCGGGGTTCTGACTCCGGTGATTTCCCTGCTGATCATTCTCGGAGCAATTTCTACTGCGGTAAATATGATATCAGGAATTGTTACCAGGTGCGTAAACGCAGTGGAACGGCGAATGGATTCTCCGGCAAAAAGAAAACATGGCCATCTTGCGAGAAACGCGGTGTTTACTCTGATCTTTACCTTCCTGGCTTTCGCCATCGCCCAGTTCGGACTGATGACAGTAGTCAGCAAAGGTTATGCTTATCTGGGTTATGCGGCTTTGATCACTCTGTTTATTCCTTTTGTACTCCACTGGATCATGACAAAGGGGAAAGAAATCTGAATATTGTTTAATCTTCATCAGAAGCGGACGTGAGAAATCATGTCCGCTTCTTTTAAGTGGTATCATATAGGAAGACACGGAAAATATGCGGGGATTTTTTACAGGATTGCAGATATTTCTTTGGGAGGAATTCGTATAATAATACGGAAATTTCCAAAAAACAGATGCTTTCACAAATATATTCCTGTTATTTTCTGTCCGCCGTATTCTTCTGCCGTGTCTAGCATCGATGTACAAGGGGACAATACAGTCGATAAAGAGCTGATTTCTGCCCCTTGTACACCGATGCTTACGTGTCCAAATGCTCAGTGAAGAAACCCTTTGACCGTCTTGTTTATGAAAGAATATTTCTAACTGTCGTATTATGTCGCCTGACGTCGGAACAGGAAGAATATGCCATATCATAAAAATAATAGGAAAAGAAAGGGGTTTTTATGGTATGACAAAAGAGGAAGCTGTAATCCGCAGTATTTTAGGCCCTGTCAGAAGTGAAATCAGAACCTTTGCCTGTGCTGTCGGAATAACAGTCCATTTGCTGTTTGATGAAAGAATGTCCCAGGACGATATCCGGGTAACAAAGCATGTATATCCTGAGGTAGCAAAACGAACAGGAAAGAGTTATGCGTCAGTATCACGAAAACTTGAAAGAATGGGAAACCTTTGCTGGGATAATCTGGGAGAAGAGGGAAGGCGGACATATATCGGACGGCAATTAAGAGATATCCGCGCGCCCAGGGATATGCTTTTTTATCTGGCTTTTTACTGCCATTTTAACAGACCTTATTATGAGGTGCTGGAGGAAATGCCGGAATTGCTGTTTCAGGGAGGGGAGGAGCAGGAAGGTGCAAAAGAAGAATTTTGTCGTACGAATTTTTAACAGTGAATTATTTTAACAAGAACAATATGGTATCCATAACTACATCAAATAGAAAACATTACAATATCTATTGACATGAAAAACCCAAAGGATTATACTTAAAATAATTTGATATTCAAATTATTTGAAAAACAAATTAATGTTTCATATAAAACAGGTATAACCCGGAGGGAAATCATGGATATGGATAACTACAGAACAAAACTTAAGAAACTGTGTATAGGGGAGAAAATTGCGGATATTCCCATCATTCAGGGAGGTATGGGCGTAGGGATCAGCCGCAGCGGCCTTGCCGGAGCAGTGGCGAAAGAAGGCGGCGTCGGCGTGATCTCCACGGCACAGATCGGCTATGATGAGGAAGGATTCGCGCAGGATCAGGCGGGATGCAACGCGCGGGCGATCAGGAAACATATACAGCGGGCGAAGGAGATCGCCGGCGGGAAAGGCCTGGTCGGCGTGAACATTATGGTCGCTCTGAAACATTACGCGGAGCATGTGAAAGAATCTGTAGCGGCCGGAGCGGATGTGATCATCAGCGGCGCCGGTCTGCCGGTGAACCTTCCGGCGCTGGTCAGTGAAACATGCGGGACGAAGATCGCGCCCATTGTTTCCTCCTGCCGCGCGGCGAAGCTGATTCTTAAGATGTGGGCGCACAAATACGACAGAACCGCGGACTTTATCGTGATAGAGGGACCGAAAGCAGGCGGACATCTGGGATTTTCCAGAGAACAGCTGGATCATATGGATGAACTGGATTACGATAATGAGATCCGGCAGATCATAGCCTGTAAAGAAGAATATGAAGAGAAATACGGGAAGAAGATCCCGGTAGTGGTTGCCGGCGGAATTTTTGACCGGGAAGATATCGCTCATGCGCTGGATCTGGGCGCCGACGGTGTACAGATCGCCAGCCGTTTTGTGGCGACGGAAGAGTGCGACGCGTCAGAGGCCTACAAACAGGCTTATATTGATGCAAAAGAGGAAGACGTGCAGATCATTCAGAGCCCGGTGGGAATGCCGGGACGCGCGCTCAGGAACCGTTTTATCCGTCAGGTGGAGCAAGCCCGTCAGCCGGTGGCGAAATGTTACAACTGCCTGGAAAAGTGTAATCCGGCAAAAGTGCCTTACTGCATCACAAAAGCGCTGATCGACGCGGTAAAAGGAGATGTGGAAAACGGTTTGATCTTCTGTGGAAGCAATGTGGGCCGCATCAGGGAAATGACGACGGTACATCAGCTGATACAGGAGCTGATTTAAACGAAAGAATAATGATAAATGTTTATGAGACTGACTGGAAATAAGCAGTTCCAAATAAGGGGAACTGTTCAGAATACTTAGGAATAAACGATGGTACTCTTTGTGAAATCCACATAAGTTATTTGCGTTCTAAAATCGAGCTTACAAAAAGTGAGAGGCAATCCCGTGCAGAATTTGAATTTCCAAAAAACTGAATTCTGTGGGATTGCCTCATTCTTATTTGTTAGGGACTAAAATCAAAATTATTTTACAACTCGATTTCTCTTGCTGTATAGAAGCTCTGGTCAGTTGTAAAGTTACGATATCTGAATTTCATGTCTATTCAAACATTTTAAAGGAAATGATTTGCTGCATGGAAAAGTCCGGAAGAGAAATTACAGAAACTTTTCCGTCATAGCGGAAGGAGAGGTTTTCTTTCCGTGGGTATACAAGAAAAGCGGAAGAAATTTTTCCCTGTATCACTAGCTCGCCTCCGCTGATAGGCGGAGCTTCTCCTTTGCACAGGTGTGGAATAGAGGAGATCTGATGTGCAAGATAATGATCTCTCTGCCGCGAAAACGCAGTCCGGATTACATGGCTGTATGGCGTTTTGTTTTGAATCCGTGGAATAAAATTCAGAGCATTAAAAAAATCCTGAAACAGCAAATCGGTATCTTCATAAGTCTCTTCTGCTGCCATGGTGAAATAATCAAAGGCGGTGTAGAGAACATGTCCTTTTCCGTATTTGTTAAGGGTAATAGCAGGATATCCGGAAGGATCTCCCGGTGGAGGACTCCACCAATTTACCCAGTGCTGGAAGTCGCAGGCTACGCTGGGAAGTATAAATTCTGCTATTTCGTGAGCTCTTATACACTGCACTTCTGAAAAGACGCTACTTACAGGAGTGGTAGTGCAGGAAAGCAGGCCCTGAAAGGAGAATCCATTTTTCGGGGTAAGATAGGCCGCCCAGGTATTCTGAGAATATTCATGGTGCAATTCTTTAAATGAAACGCCAAGCAGCTCTGACAGCACAGATTCGTCCCTACGGGTTCCGTCCGGATTCCAGAGGCCGGACTCCATGGAAGATATAATTTTTCCGCCGGATACCGCATAGTCCTGCAGAAGCTTCAGAAGCTGAGGACTGACAACATAGACCTCCGGAAGCAGAAGAAGATCATACTGCTTAAGCAGATCTGGCGTCAGAACTGCTTCCGGCAGAACTCTCCAGGGAATCTTTACATTTTCACAGAGTTTCATGGCTCCGAGAACTGCGTTCGTATGAGGACAGTGCCGTTTCATCCGGAGAATGGCATCGGGAATCAGCTGCGGAAGATGGATGGCTTTGGAGGCATCACTTTGAATGATCCCTACATTGCCATAGGCTGCGCGTCCGGTAAGCCAGGGAGACATTTTATCCAGTATGTGATAAGCTGCACCCAGGCGCTTTGCCTCTTCAAAATCAAGGGTGCCGTCACGATGCTGGGATCCGCTGTACATACCCACCCGACAGTTCTGGGCAGCAATGGAGGACAAATTATAAATGTACTGATTCTGCGGTGCGTAGTTATATACCTGTGAAGCTTCCCCGGGAGAAAGAATAGGGAACTGACCCTCTGCAGTATCCCTGGCATAAGCAGAGGAATACCAGTTATCCGACAAAAGTGGCTCAGAAAACTGATAGTCCAGCAGCTTCCGGAACTTTTGGGGATAATGGCAGGAAAAATTAACAGTGATGGCAAGAGAAGGATCAATGGCCTTTAGTTCTGTCTTGATCTGGTGAAAAAAATCATATGCGTTGTCATCCAAAAATTTGATAATGTCTGAGATGTGCAGGTGAATATCTTCGGATGTTTCCGGAAGTGGATAGCCATATAAATCCTGGAATTTTCTGCGGCAGCTGCCGCAGTAGCAGAGAGAGGCGCCGAAAATATCTAGGAATAACGCATCAGGAGCATAATTTGTGACGATTTCTTTCAACTGTGCAAGGCAATATTCGCGATAAGACGTCTGATAGCAGCAGAGACTCCATCTGGCATAAGTGTCCTCACGGATGAGAGGACTGCCGTCGGCTTTTCGGGCTCTCCATTCCGGATGGTTTCTGGCAGCGCCTTCATCGTATTCAATGCAGTAATAGGCAATAAATTCAATTTTCTTTTTCTTTAAAAGAGTGCTTACAGATTTAATCCAGTCGTCAGTAATCCCCTGGTGCAACTGTGCGCCGGGAACTTTGGATGGATAATACGTTACGCCCCAGTGATCTTTGCAGTATACCATCATAGAATCCACGTTCGCAGTGTCGATAAACGCTTCATATTCTTTAATGTCCAAATGGTTTAGTGGTATGATAGGTGGTTGGGGCGAATGATGGTCTATCAGGTAGCACTTTGAGGAAGATTTATAAAGATTGCTCATAATCTTCTCCTTTTTATAATATTTGATTGGTGTTTAGGTGGATTATAGCATTATTACAGGGATTTTGCAATGAATTTATTACTTTGATGTAAAAAAAAGTATTGACAAAATTTTGTGTCCAAAGTATACTATTGTCTATAAACATAAGGGGATTGATAAGAATTATATGGATAATATTTTGGGATAACTGGTTCTACCACTATACCTATTAAAAGAAAGGGATTTCGTATGAAAGAAAAGTTGTTAAGCCTGACACATTCAGGAGAGACTCCGGAAAAATATTTCCATGCTGTGACGCCGCCGGTTTTTCTTACTTCACTTCATATCTATGATAGATTTGAGGATTATGCAGATGCGGACATTTTAAAAGAAGATGAGTATATTTACGGCCGTGACGCCAATCCCACCGTTTCAATTTTAGAAAGAAAGATTGCAGAACTGGAGCATGGAAGCAAAGCACTTGCTTTTTCATCAGGAATGGCTGCCTGTACGGCTGCTATTATGGCGACATGCAGAGCAGGTTCTCATATTATCTGTATGAAAGATGTATATCAGCCAGTAACTCATTTCCTAAATTGTTTTTGTGTTCCAAAGCTGAATATGACAGTGACCTATGTTTCCGGAAACGATCTGGATGAAGTCGAGGATGCCATGAAACAGAAGGCAGATCTGATGATACTGGAAAGTCCGGCCACTTTTGTTTTCCGTGTGGTTGATTTGAAACAAATTGCGAAACTGGCGCATCGTTACGAGGTGAAAACATATATTGACAATACCTGTATGACACCTCTTTTTCAGAATCCTCTGGATTACGGAATTGATATTGTAATGCATACTATGTCTAAGTATATAGGAGGACACAGCGATATCATAGGAGGCGTTCTTGTATCAAAAGATCAAGAGCTCATGGACAGGATTCAGACACAGATGAGAGAATGGTACGGAGGAATTCTGGGACCTATGGAAGGCTGGCTTGCCATTCGCGGGCTCCGTACACTTTATGCGAGAATGATGCAGCTTCAGGATACAGCTTTGAAGGTAGCCGAATTTCTGGAAAAAAACGAAAAAGTAGTTCGGGTTTATTATACAGGGCTGGAATCGCATCCTCAGCGTGACATAATTTTGAAACAGCAGAAAGGGCATACCAGTCTGATGAGCCTGATACTTGATGCTACAGTAGAGCAGTCCATAAAATTTCTCGATGATTTGAAATTATTCGGGAAGGGATGCTCATGGGGCGGATTTGAAAGTCTCGCATTAATGCCTTTATATAAAGCCACGGAAGAGGAACTGACGCAGAGGGAGACAAAACGGCAGCTGATACGTCTGTATTGTGGCCTAGAGGGTGCGGACAATTTAATTGAGGATTTGGAGGTGGCCTTAAAGAAACTGTAACCCTAGAATTATGATTTCATTAAAAAGGAGGAACGAGAATGAAGAAAAAAGTACTAAGCATTGTACTGGCCGCGGTGATGACTTTGGGAATGGCGCAGATTTGTGTCGCTGAATCCAATGACAGTAAAGAGTTCGAAGGAGTTTCCCTACGGTTCCTGGATGTCTCTCCAAGTGAATCGCGTCAGGCGTATTATGAGGAAGCTTTTGCGAAATTTGAAGAAGAAACCGGAATTTCCGTAACGTATGAAAGCGTGCCATGGGATGATGCGGCTAATAAAATTACAGTACTGGGAGCGTCTGATCAGCTTCCGGATGTATTAACTACACATTCTGGATGGTTGGGGCAGCTGACAGGTTCCGAATGGATCATCCCGTTGACTGATTATCTGGGAGACAGTACGGAAGAGTACACGACGGCGGTGAATAAATTATTCTGGCAGAGTGAAAAGGATCGCTACGGAGATATTTATACGATACCGGATGGCATGATGGTAAAAGGTATCTTTGTCAGAAAAGATTGGTGCGAAGAATTAGGAATTGAACTGGATCCGGAAAAAGGATGGACTTACGATGAATATTTCGATGTTGTCAAAAAACTGACCGATCCGGAGAAAAAACGTTATGGAGTGTCCTATAGGGGCGCCAGAGGGGCGTTTGATCCGCTTATGACGTATCTGCAGAATTATACAGGCGGAAATACCTATGACAGTGAAGGAAATATCCTGATTAAATCAGATGAATGTCTGGAAGCTTTTGAAAAATGGACAGGACTTTACCTGGATGGCTATGCTCCGGAAGATTCCATTAACTGGGGGTTTACAGAAATGGTGGATAATTTTATCGGCGGTCTGACGGGGACATTAATGAACGATTCTGAAGTGGCGGCAACCTGTCTTGCTAATATGGAGGACGACCAGTGGATGGTCATGCCGGTTCCGAAAAGTGATAAGGATGGAAAATTGTATAATCTGATCAATGGCTCCTATTCTCTGTCTATTTCTTCAGATTCGGAAAATCCGGATGCAGCATGGAAACTGATCGAATTCCTTACAAGAACTGACAATAGCAGTGAATACTGCCGTATGTCCGGTCTCATTCCAATCAAAAAAGATGCGGCAGAAGATGAAATGTATGGAGAGGGAGGACCCTACTACACATTCACCATGCAGCTGAATGATCCTAATCTGGTCGTACCGGCTACGATGGGACCCTTCGACTATACCGATATGCATCAGGGAATGATGCACGAGGAAATTCAGAAATATCTGCTGGGAGACGAGGATGCAAAAACGGCATTGTATACCATTGCAGATGAACTGGAATCCCGAATGAAGACTTATCTGGAAGAGCATCCGGACGTGCAGGTGGAAACAGCGTTGACAATGGATGATTAATTTAAATATGCCAGGGAGGGCACCGGATAACGGTGCCCTTTCTGCCATATGACATAAGGAGAACAGTTATGAATCTTAAGACGAAAAAAAAGATAATGCCTTATTTGTTTGTTCTGCCTGTTCTGATCCTTCTTCTGATCATGTACGGGTATCCTCTGGTCAAAAGTATTATTATGTCTATGCAGGACTATAAACTGACATCAGTAGGAGATGTAGCGTTTAACCATTTCGAAAATTTTAAAAAAATGTTTTCTGACACAGATTTTCTATTGCTACTGAAAAACTCATTGATTTATGTGGTAATATCGGTAATGGTTCAGTTTTTCCTGGGCCTGCTTCTCGCCCTGTGTCTGAAAGATAAATTCCGTGGAAGAGGCATTTATCAGTCGATCGTATTTCTTCCATGGGCTTTTTCTTCTTTCGTAGTAGGCCTGATGTTCCGCTGGTCTTTTAACGGAGAGTACGGAGTAGTCAACGATATTTTGATGAAACTTGGAATTATCGATGAAAATGTGGCCTGGCTGGGTACTCCCGGCTTATCTCTGGCAGTTGTGATCATTGCAATGATCTGGATGGGAATTCCATTTTTCGGAATCATGATCCTTGCTGCGCTTCAGTCAGTGCCGGAGGACATTTATGAGGCTGCCGACATTGACGGCTGCGGAATGTTTCGAAAATTCTTCTCCCTGACACTTCCTTATATAAAGCCAACGATTATTATGACGGTTCTGCTTCGTACGATATGGATTTTTAACTCCTTCGATTTGATCGTAATTATTACAGGAGGAGGACCGGTGAATTATTCGCAGACACTTCCGTCATACATGTACTCTAAGGCATTTTCCTCCTATGATTTCGGACTGGCAAGTGCGTTTGGAGTTTTGCTGATTGTAATTCTTGGAATATATGCAACCCTGTTTTTGAAGCTCAGCAATTATGAAAAGGCAGGTGATTTTTAATGGGACGAAAGGTAAAAAGGAGACTGATCAACGTCGTAAGATTTTTTATTCTGCTGTTTTTTCTTCTTCTGGTAGTTCTCCCGATTTATTGGATGCTCGTAACATCCTTTAAGACAAATGCGGAAATCGTGGATGCACAGCAGATTACCTATTATCCTCATGTGTTTACCACGGAAAATTATCAGTCACTATTTAATATGCTGGACTATGGAGTATACCTTAAGAACAGCATTATCGTGACACTTGCTACAGCTGTTTTTGTCGTGATTCTCTCAATCTTTGGAGGATATGGACTGGCTCGCTACAAATTTAGAGGAAAGGGGACAATGCTTCTCTATTTCCTGATTACTCAGATGATCCCGAGTATTCTTGTTATTATTCCTATGTATATTGTGTATTCAAATATGGGAATTATCAATACCAGGCTTTCTCTATTTATTTTCTATGCAATCACAAACCTTCCGTTTTGTGTTATCACCATGCGGAGTTTCTTTGAGCGAATCCCTTATTCGTTGGAAGAAGCGGCATGGGTAGACGGATGCGGACGTTTTCAGACACTATGGAAGATTGTGCTTCCCGTAATGTTCCCCGGGATAGTAGCAGTATTCGTTTTTGCGTTTATCGGTGCATGGAATGAATTGATTGCAGGTACAATCTTTATTAATACGCCTGACATGTGGACAATTCCTGTAGGCTTGAAGTCTTTGATAGGAAAGTATAATGTACAGTGGGGAGCTCTGATGGCGGGCGGTATTCTGGCTCTTTTGCCAACAGGAATCATGTTTGTTTTCGTTCAGAAATATGTGGTTCAAGGCTTGACATCGGGAGCTGTCAAGGAGTAAACTATTTTAGTAAAGATTAATATTAAGAGAAACAAGAAAATGATGAGTGCCGGTATAAACTGCTTTTAACATGCTTATACCGGCGCTTTAGTATGGGGGATGGATGATGGATCAGCGAATTATGACGATTCGCCCTGTTTCAAAAGATTCTTTGCATCGCAAGATTGCAGACGCAATTATCGACTATATCCAGGTGAACAATCTGAAAAAAGGTGACAAGCTACCATCGGAGAGAACTTTGGCAGAACGTTTTTCTACAAGTAGGAACTCTCTGAGGGAGGCTCTGCGTGTTTTGGAGAATGAGGGTATTATTGAGGTCAGGACAGGGAAAGGCGCTTATGTTTTAAGCGGTTCTCCTGAGAGTATGATCAATGTAAAACTGTGGCGTGTGGATTATAAAGAACTGCTTGAAATTAAATATTTGCTGGAGCGCAGTATTGTTGAACAGCTTTGTTACCATAAAGGAGAAATAGATTTAGACAAAATAGAAGCGCCTCTTTGTCAGATGGAAAACGCGGCAAAAGAAGGGCTGTATCTTCAGAAAGCAGATTTTGAGTTCCACAGTCGTCTTCGCCATATGACTCCAAATTCGGCCTTAGAACAGCTGATAGACAGTCTTGTAAAGACATTGGATTCCTATGGGGAAGTGCTGAAGGGCGCGGATAATATCTGGATATCTACAATTCCGTATCATCGTCTGATTCTGGAAGGAATCAGGGAAAAGAATTTTGTGAAAGCCGGCGAGGCGTGTCGGTCAATTTATGAGACTGACCTTCATGCACTGTGGCTGAAGAAGGAATATAATTTATAGTTTGTGTTTTGTTACAAAATATTATAAATAAATGTTGTAAAAATAGCAGCAGAGTATTTTGATAATATTTAGAACTCTGACAGAAGGAGACAGGTGTGTTATGGAAAGTACGAAATATGAGAAAGCAGGTAGGAATCTGCATGAAAAATTCGAGTTTCGCAATATACGTCGGGACGAGGCTCTTCAGACCGCGGAAATTGAAAGGATCTGTTTTCCGCCAAATGAGGCCTGTTCAGAGAAAATGATGGTGGAACGTGTGAACAGGGCGCCGGAATATTTTCTGGTGGCTGTAGACAGGGCGACAGGAAGGATCGCCGGTTTTCTCAACGGTCTCGCGACAGATGAATCCGCTTTCCGGGATGAGTTTTTTACAGATGCCGGGCTGCATGATCCGAAGGGGAAGACAGTCATGCTGCTGGGGCTTGACGTGCTCCCGGAATACCGCAGGCAGGGCCTTGCGTCAGAACTGATGCGGCGCTATCTTGCCATACAGAAAGAGAGAGGAAAGAAAAAGGTTCTTCTCACCTGTCTGGACGCCAAAGTAGAAATGTATAAAAAAATGGGATTTCAGGATGATGGAATGGCGGATTCTTCCTGGGGAGGGGAAGCGTGGCATGAAATGAGCTGCGCGCCTGTCTGAAAGGAGGACTGGAAATTCAGCTTTGGCTGATGACGTAACAACGGAGAGGCTGCTCAATGTCAGAGAACTGAGCAGCCTCTCCGTTTTGCGCGATACGCCCGGGTATCGCGGGAATCGGATAGGGGAAGTTCCTTTCCCCCATTCGATGGCATTTTCTTTTATGCAAAGTTTTTTACGGCTCTTCTTCAACGATCACGATACGGTCTTCGCCATATGGATCTGCATACTGTTCGCCGACGGTTCCGTCCAGATCTTCAGTAATATACTGGATCAGAGCCTGATTGTCCAGCATGATATCTTCCAGGGGCATATTGCAGTTCTGGAACATGTTGAAGCCGTCGCCGCCATTTTTCAGCATATAGTTATGAGAGGCTACGGTATAGGTTTTTTCCGGATCAAGATCTTCTCCGTTTATTTTTACATTCTGCACGCGATACTCGCCGTCAACAGACTGGAACATGCCGTCCGCGTCCAGCTGTACGGAGGAATCCAGATAAGTATGGATCTCGAAGGAAATACCGGAAACCTGCTGGAAACTGCCGGATTCTGCCGGGAGATCCATAACGCCCATTTCCAGCGCGTCCAGAATCTGCTGCCCGGTCGCTTCCACCATACAGATCTCGTTTCCGAAAGGCTGCACGCTGATGATGTCGCTGTAAGTGATATCTCCGGCCGCGATATCTGCCCGGATTCCGCCGCCGTTGCAGAAGCCGATATCCGCTCCGGTGACAGCCCGGTACGCGTCCGCGCAGAGGTCGCCCAGGTTGGTCTCACAGGTGCGGACAAGGCGTACAGGTTCCTCCTGATCCGCCGTGGCGGGATCGTTCACGACAAGGGCAACGTCTGTTTCGGCAACTACTTCGTTTAAGATACCTTCAAATTCTGTGTTGATGTCATTGATGTATGCCTCTGTTTCCGGATCAGCCTCCATTCCCCCGGAAATAAGAGCGGAGCTGAATGTGCCGTCTTCTGCTATGGTAAGTTCGCCCACTGAGGAAAGTTTGGTTCCGGTGGAAGTGAGAAGGACATTCTCTCCATCTTTATTTTTAACAGTTTCCCCTTCGATCACACTGTGGGAATGGCCGTCCAGAAAAACATCGATCCCGGAAGTGTTTTCGATGACTTCGGAGGACGTCCAGGGGGTGCAGCTCGCGTCGATTCCCAGATGGGAGAGTGCGATCACATAATCGGCTCCCTCGTTGCGGGCGGAATCAGCGGCTTCCTGCACACATTCATAAAGAGCAGTTCCGTCCTCATCCTGCTCGAAACCGTAAATGAATTCCCCGTCTTCATTCTGAAAATATTTCGGTGTGGAGGAAGTAATCGTCTTAGGCGTGCAGATTCCGATGAATGCAATAGTCTTTCCGTCGGCCTCCATCATCTCGTAAGGTTCAAAAACGGGTTCTCCGGAAGTCAGATCCTTAAAGTTACAGGATAAATAGGGGAAAGACGCTTTCTCTGCAAGAGACAGGAACTGATCCATTCCGTAATCAAATTCGTGGTTTCCGGGTACGGCGAGGTCGTAACCGACCTGATCCATAATATCAATAATATATTCGCCTTCGGATAAGGTGCCGATCACATCTCCCTGGATCGCGTCTCCCATATCTGCAAGGATGACATCATTTCCCTCTGCTTCCAGCTGCTTCTTCAGTCCGGCGATTCTGGCATAGCCCAGGACCTGATTCTCTTCATCTTCGTTTACCGCGCAGTGGATATCGTTGGTATAAAGAACAACAATACCGCCTTCCTGTTCCCCGGCGGATACGGCTGTGCTACAGGCGGCCGCCATGGACGCCGCCAGAATAAAAGATAAAATTTTCTTATTCATAAATGCTCCTTATTATATATAGGTTAACAGATGCAGTTTATTTTAACATGCCGCATGGGAAAATGCATGCTTTTTATATGTGTTTTTTTGTAAAGAACAAATAAAAACTTTACGGTAGTAAGACTTTCAGGTAAAATGAATACAGATTCAGGTGATGAAAATGTAAACAGGAGGAAGTGATTAAATGAAGAAACGAAACATGAACAAAACAGGAAAAAAATTTCAGGCCCTGATGCTGTCCGGAATCCTTGCGGCGGGAATCTTCGGAGCGGTTCCGGCTATGGCGGAGGAGAAGAAAGAGCCTCAGACAGTAGGGACTTTTACAACAGAAGATATCAATGGAAAAGAATATACGGAGGAGCTTTTTGCGGAAGCGGAACTGACTCTTGTAAACGTATTCGCTACCTGGTGCGGTCCCTGTATCAGTGAGGTTCCGGAGCTTCAGAAGCTCAGCGAGGAGATGGAGGACGAGGGCGTTCAGGTGATCGGTATGGTAATGGATACCGGAACTATAGAAGAAACAGATGAAGAGGCGCTGGAAACGGCGAAGCTTCTGGCGGAAGTAGCGGAAACAGACTATCCCTTCCTGATCCCGGACGAAGGTCTGATGAACGACAGGCTTTCCGGAATCCAGGCTTACCCGGAAACTTTCTTTGTGAATAAAGACGGGGAGATCGTAGGGGAAAGCTATGTTGGAGCCCGGGATCTGGACGCATGGAAAGAAATCGTAGAAAACGAGCTGAAAGCACTTAAGGAAGATTCCTGAGAAGGGAGACGGAGAGCTCCTGGAATTTCTGCGGAAAATGTACGGATTTACAGGTGTATGGAAGAACCGTCGGGAAAAACAGGAGCGGAAATGACTGCAGAAAGGAATTGGAAAGATGAAGACGAAAATACGCGGCCTGTGGGCGCGCTGCAATGACAGAATTCCCATAGCGGGAATATTTGCGGCGCTTTTGGGTGCGGCAATGATGCTCTATGGTATTTCCAGAGGAGAAATGTCCGTGGTTTTTGATAAGGCTGTAAGAATCTGTATGGAGTGTATCGGAATTGGATAATAAAAAGAAAACAAATGAGTGGGGAAGACACATAATCCAGATCCTTTGGGCTTTTCTTACCAACAGCTATCTGGTGGGGTTCGCGAAGGGAAAGATTTATGAGGGAAAACTGAAGAATCTCTGCGTACCCGGACTGAACTGCTACTCCTGCCCCGGCGCTCTGGGTTCCTGCCCCATAGGAGCCATGCAGGCGGTGATCGGAAGCTGGAACTTCAGGATGGCCTTTTATGTGGCCGGATTTCTGGTGTTTGTGGGAGCCCTTATGGGCAGGTTTGTCTGCGGATGGCTCTGTCCTTTCGGGTTGATCCAGGATCTCCTTCATAAGATTCCTTTTGTAAAAAAAATAAATACTTTCCGGGGAGACCGGCTTCTCAGGAAACTGAAGTATGTGATTTTTCTGGTGTTTGTGATTCTGCTTCCAATGTTTGTGGTGGATATGCTTGGACAGGGAGCGCCGTATTTCTGTAAGCTGATCTGTCCCGCGGGAACTCTGGAGGGCGGGATACCGCTGGTGCTTCTCAACAGCGCCATGCGGGCAACGGTGGGATGGCTTTATACCTGGAAGAATGTGCTTCTTGTAATGATAATCGTCCTTTCTATAATGATTTACAGGCCGTTTTGCAAGTATATCTGTCCTCTGGGAGCCGTATATTCGGTGTTTAATCCCATTGCGGTTTTCCGTTACCGGGTAGACAGGGAATCCTGCGTTCACTGCGGCGCCTGCGCCAAAGTCTGCAAAATGCAGGTGGATCCGGTGAAGAATCCAAATGATCCGGAATGCATCAGATGTGGAAACTGCAAAAAAGTCTGCCCGGCGGCAGCGATAAACCTGGGATTTGAAAAGAAAAAACAGTGCTTCAAAGAAAGAAAACCGTCAGAAGAAAAAATGACATGAAAAAATTTGCCCGGATACCAGATTAAATAAAGGATGAATTTTTGAAAATAGAAAATTAAATTTAAGAATTAAAAAATTCAGAAAAATATATTGACAAACTAAAGCGACAGGACTATAATAAAACCACAGGTGAAAAACCTGTGGTTCTTTTTGTCTCAGGGAGTAGGAAGGTATACTTTCACCGCTGGGAATTTATATAACGCGGGGTGGAGCAGTCCGGAAGCTCGTCGGGCTCATAACCCGAAGGTCGCAGGTTCAAATCCTGTCCCCGCTATTTAGCGAAAGGCGTCATGTTTCATTACCGTGGGATGTGGCGTTTTTTATTACCCTGAATCTCATGTTTCTGGAAATCATATACGCAAAAACCGATAATTTAAAAAAATTTTTTTATTTTGGACGGATTTCTTCCTGTCATTCGTATTAGTAGTGAAGAGGTAAATAATACAGAATATGAAGGAGGAAGATACTATGAAGAAATTATTTGCAGGAGTTTTATTCGCGGCATTGTTCACAGTGTCTGCAGCAACTGTATTTGCAGGAGGCCATGGCGGACATCATGGAAACGGAGCGGGTTACTGCAGCAGTTCCTGTAACTATACAGGCGGTTGCGCTCAGGGAAGATGCCATGCCGATGCGGACAACGATGGAATCTGCGATTACTGCGGCGTGGAAGACGGCGTATGTCATTGGGGACGGAACTGTGTTGACGCGGACGACGACGGGATCTGCGACAACTGTAGCCGGGATCTGAACGGATGTATGGCGGGAAGCTACTGTGTTGACGCGGACGATGACGGGATCTGCGACAACTGCGGTTATTATGCAGGCGGAAACGGCCAGGGCAGAAATTATGTGGACGCGGATAACAACGGAGTCTGCGACAATTACGGAACAGGCGGAAACGGTCAGGGACATCACACAGGCCAGGGAAACGGACATCACGGAGGTTCCCGCAGATAACAGATTGGGGATTAGATATGCGCTGTGAGGAGGAAGTAAACCGGGCGATAGAAAAATATGCGGATACCGTCCGGAGGATATGTATCGTTCATCTGAAAAACAACGCGGACACTGAGGACATATTTCAGACAGTGTTTCTGAAGTATGTCCTTAGTTCTGTTTCATTTGAAAGTGAAGAGCATGAAAAAGCATGGTTCATCTGTGTGACGGTGAATGCCTGCAAAGATCTTCTGAAAAGTTTTTTCCGCAGCCGGACGGTGTCGCTGGACGAACTGGTGGAAAAACCGTCTCAGATGCCGCAGGACAACAGGGAAGTTCTGGAGGCTGTTCTGGAGCTTCCGGCGAAATACCGTGACGTAGTTTATCTTTATTATTATGAGGAATATACGGCGCCAGAGATCGGACGTATTCTGGGGAAAAAAGAAAACACTGTCTACACTCTGCTGAAGCGGGCGCGAAAGATTCTGAAAGATAAGTTGGGAGGCGATGAGTATGAAGCGTAAGATCCGGGAAACGTTTGATATGATACACGCCGATGAAGAATTAAAGAACAAAACCAGGGAATTCCTGGCAAAGACCACGGGAGATTATCAGAAGTCTCCGGAATTGGTTCCTGTGAAAGCAGGGGATGCCGACTTGCCTGACGCCTTTTACACCCGGACGCGGAGGCCTGGCAGAGTTTCCGGCGTATTCCGTGTTATCCCGGCCGTTTGCTGTATGCTTATTCTGATGGTCTTTGGCGGCTGGCAGCTTTATTTTAAGCCGGTGTCGGTGATCAGCATTGATATTAATCCTTCCCTGGAACTGGACGTCAACCGGTTTGACAGAGTGGTGGATGTGAAAGAGTATAATGAGGATGGAGAAAAACTGGCGGAATCTCTGAAGATACTGTTTATGAATTATGAGGAGGCCTTGGAAGAGATTATGGATAATGAGAGCGTGCAGGACTATCTTGCCCAGGATCAGGTGATGTCTATTGTGGTCGCCGGAGAAGATGAGAAAAAGACGCAGACGGTCTATTCCAATGTGGAAGAATGCACACAGGGACAGGAAAATACTCACTGCTATCATGCAGATTCTGAGGTTCTGGAAGATGCTCATGCGTCCGGACTTTCCTACGGGAAATATATGGCATATCTGGAACTGAAGGAGCTGGACCCTGATATCTCTCCCGGGGATGTGCAGGGAATGACCATGAGAGAAATCAGGAACCGGATAGAAGAACTGCAGGGGAATGATATCGGAAACGGCGCCGGGAGTGGAACTGACTCAGGTAACGGGAATGGTTCTGGAAGCGGAAACAGCGCTGGAAGTGGAACTGGCTCTGGTAACGGGAATAATGCAGGAAGCGGAAACGGAGAGGGGAACGGAACTGGAGCAGGAAATGGAAGTGGCGCCGGGAACGGTAACGGGAATGGCTCCGAAGCTGGGGACGGAACTGGAGCAGGAAACGGGTACGGTATGAACGGAACCGGCGCTCATCATCAGGAATCCTACGGCGAACATGGGGCAGGACATGGGAGACGTCACAGAGAATAAAGAAAATGAAGGTGATTTTATGCGGATTTTAATTGCAGAAGATGAGAGGGATCTTAATAATCTTCTGAAAAAAAGGCTGGAAAAGCAGAAATACAGTGTGGACGCCTGTTTTGACGGCGAGGAGGCGGTGGATTACCTGGCAGTTACGGAATACGACGCGGTGATCCTGGATATTATGATGCCGAAAAAGAACGGGCTTGAGGTGCTGAAATATATCCGCGATAAAAAGAAAAATACTCCTGTACTGCTTTTGACTGCCCGGGACAGCGTGGAGGACAGGGTGACGGGACTGGACGCGGGAGCAGACGATTATCTGATCAAACCCTTTGCCTTTGACGAACTTCTGGCCCGTATCCGGGTTATGCTGAGGAAAAACGCCGGGGCGGAAACGAAGACGAATATTATCGAAGTGGCGGATATGAGGGTGGATCTGAATACACAGAAGGTAAGCCGCGGCGGGAAAGAGATCAGTCTTTCCAGCCGGGAGTTCTCGATTCTGAGATATCTCTGCATGAATAAGGGTATCGTGCTTTCAAGAGATAAAATTGAGGAGCATATCTGGAATTATGATTATGCCGGAGGTTCCAATGTGGTGGACGTCTACATACGGTATCTGCGGAAAAAGATCGACGAGGGCTTTTCGCCGAAACTGATACATACAGTTCGGGGGGCCGGTTATGTATTAAGGGAGGAAGAATGAAGAAGCTGCCTTTGAAATGGAAACTGACCATTTTGTATACCGCGTTTATGACAATCCTTACGGTAGTGATGCTGGGAGTCCTTTTGTCTTTAAGCAGCAGCGAGATACTTTCCTCTGCGGAAAAAGAGATGGAAGAAAGAGTTTTTAGCGTTTCAGAGGATATGGAATGGAACGGGGAAAGGCTCCGTCTGGATTCAGATTTTTACGAAGTGGAAAACGGAATTTATCTTTCCGCCTACGATGGGGAGGGAGATCTGATCGGAGGAAGACTTCCTTACGAATTTACCCAGGACGTCCCGCTGGAAGAAGGTTTGCACAAGATTTCCGCCCAGGGGATCCAGTGGGAAATCCGGGACGCCTCCTTTGAGATACCCGGCTATGGAACAGTTTATGTCCGGGGGATCATTTCCATTACAGACGCTGAGAGCAGCCTTCAGATAACGATCCGTTTGTCTCTGATCCTGTTCCCTCTTCTGGTAGCGCTGGCTGCGGTTCTGGGATATTTGTTTGTACGGAGAGTATTCCGTCCGGTAGCCGGGATCACAGCCACGGCAAGAGAGATTTACGAGAAGAAGGATCTTTCCAAGCGGATTGGCCTTACCGGAGAGAAAAATGAAATTTATGTTATGGCGGAGACTTTTGATCTGATGCTGGATAAGGTGGAGCAGGCTTTTGAAAAAGAAAAGAGATTTACTTCCGACGCGTCTCATGAGCTGCGCACGCCGGTGGCCGTGATCCTTTCACAGTGCGAATATCTTCTGGAGGACGGGGAGCTGTCCGGCGAGGAGCGTTCAGCAGTGGAAGTGATAAGGCAGAAGGCGCGGAATATGTCTAAGATGATCGCCCAGCTTCTTTTTCTCTCCAGGGCGGATCAGAGCCGGCAGGCAGTGCATAAAGAACTTCTGGATCTTTCACTTATTACGGAGATGGCGGCAGAAGAACAGATTGAGATAGCGGGGGAAAAGGGAATCAGGATAGAGACGGATATTCAGGAAGGAATAGAAGGCTATGTTGACGAGACGCTGTTTATCCGGCTGTGGATGAATCTGATTGGAAACGGGATTTCTTATGGAAAAAAGGGCGGATGGCTAAAAGTCGGCCTGAAGGAGGAAAACGGCCGCGCCTGTGGCTGCGTTGAAGATAACGGGATCGGAATTTCCGAGGAACAGCTTCCGCATATCTGGGAGAGGTTTTATCAGGCGGACTCTTCCAGGACAGGAAAGGAAAACACGGGCTCCGGACTGGGGCTTCCCATAGTAAAATGGATCGTTGAGATCCACGGCGGAGAAATTTCTGTGGAAAGTGCTCCGGGAAAAGGATCCCGGTTCTGCTTTTTCATCCCTCTTTCAAAAAAACAAGGTGAAAACTATTGTAAGCAGCCGGAATCATGAGGTAAAATATATAGGAAACCTTCGGATTTTTCTGATTTTGAATAGATCCTGAAGCATTTTAAAAGAAAGCCGCCTGATACAGATTCTGGCGACGGCAAAGGCGGGTGGGAGTTTGACAGAAAATACAGTAATGGATTCCATAAGGAAGCAGATGGAATATGTACGGGGAAAATTTACTCAGTCGCTTCCCGTGGTTGTATTTTTTCTGGCCATGTTTTATGCGGTGCTGCTTTTATTTGGAACGCAGTATGTGATGGTTGTTTCTCTGGGAACCCTGTATTTTCAGGTAAACTATAAAAAATTTCACACAGTTTCCTCCATTCTGCTTCTCCTGGGACAACAGATCTGCCTTTTGGTCCTGGCTTATGCGGCTACCTGGAATATCCCGTTCTGCCTGCTTTTGAATCTGGTGGTTCCGTTCTGGCTGATTTTTTCAAAGTCATCTCCTTTTAATCTACTGGGATATTTTTCCTGTCTGATGACGTTTACTTTTCTCCAACTGATGCCAGTGGACTGGAAGGGATTTCTTGTCCAGCTTGAAGCAATGATCTTTTGCTGCGTTTTTGTTTTTATCGCCGTACTTTTTTATTCAAGGTCGGGAAGAGTTTCCGGAGATTCCCACGCAGAACAGAAGAGTATGGAGATTCTGGGAAATGCTCTGGAAAAGATTGCCCGGGAAGAAGAGATTCCGGGAAATTCAAAAAAGCTGGAAGAACTTTTCCGGCTTCAGAGAGTGCTGTACCAGGAGGCGTATCAGAAGCGAGGGCGAAAACATATCGTAACTTCTGAGGGAAAACGGAAATATATGTTTGCGGTCCTGATGCAGAGGACGATCTATTTTGTCACCAGTGGAAGCGAGACGCTGAGGCCGAAAGAAGCGGAAGCCAGAAAGCTTGCCCTTGAGTTATCCTGTTATATGAAAGAAGCCGGAAAATGTGATTTTATGAACCGGCCTTCAGAATATCTGGAAAAGGAGGGGCGTAAGCTCCTGAAAAAAGCGGAGGCCGGAAAAGACGATTTTTACCGGTCAGTGGCGGATTTTCTGCGTCTTTTTTTGTTTATCCTTTATCAGTCCGGAAGAAAAGACCGTGTCTTTTTTAACGAACAGTGGGACGTTCCGGCAAAACAGAAATTTAAGGACCGGGTATTGTACCGGATGAGGCCGGACAGCTTTGAGATGCGTTTTGCTCTGAGGATGAGTCTTGTGCTGATGGTGGGGATGGCGTTTAATATGATGTTTGACGAGGGACATTCCTACTGGTTTGTGATGAACGCATTTCTGCTTTTAAGACCTATGTATGAGGAAAGCAGATACCGGATGCGGACACGTTTTCTGGGGACGGCGGCGGGATGCCTGATCATTACTGTCCTGATCCCGCTGCTTCACGGGACAGCGGCTCATTTCCTTTTCGCCAGCGTTATGGTGGCCTGCATGTATACGGCGGTGCCGGGGACAGTCATTCATGCGGTTTTTGTGACATGTTATGCCCTTACTATGACCACAATGGCTATGGGAACGAATGAAGCGGCGGCTCTGAGACTCATATATGTGATTGGGGCAGTCCTGTTTGTCCTGGTGGTGAACCGCTTTTTCTTCCCGACCAGTATGGGAAGCCAGTTCCGGTATAATCTGCAGATGCTCTTTCACATGCATCATATGTATCTGCGTATTCTGGAAGACTGCCTGTCTCATCCGCTGGACTACTGGAGGATCTGCGACGCCCAGCTTCAGTATCATATGGTACAGGGGCAGATCAGGGCGGATATTCCAAAAGTGGCGGCAAAAGAAGAGAACAGGTATCTGAAAGTCCTGGGGCTTACCTGGAGGATGGCGTCCGAAATACAGCAGATGATTTTTCAGACTACGCATAAAAAATGGGACGCTGCGGCGCGGAATATTATGGAACGGTATATTTACTATACAGATTATGTGCTGAACCAGATTCAGGAAATGATGCACCTTAGAAAAGAAAAAAAGCTGAAAAATATCGAGGGAATGCAGTATCAGAGATATATTGACGGAGAGCCCCAGCTTTCCAGGCTGATGACACAGTATGCCAGGAATCTTTCCAGGCTTTACATACTGGCGGTGAGAAAGTACCGCTGATATCAGAAGAAAAGTCCTGGGAAGAGAAAAGAATTTCTGTATAGAGGAGAGAAAATGGCAAAAAAAAAGGTATATGCGGTGAAAAAGGGAAAAATGACCGGACTTTTTGATACATGGGAAAAATGCCGGGAGGCCGTTCATGGCTGCCCGGGGGCAGAGTTTAAAGGTTTTGCCACAGAAGAAGAGGCCAGAGCCTACCTGGGTTGCGGCGCGGACGCATCGGAGACAGACGGGGATTCCTCAGGCCGGAAGAAGGGACTGAAAAAAGAGATAGAACAAGGCAGAAAGGAAGAAGGGCTTGCTGCCTATGTGGACGGCAGCTTTGACCAGTCAGTGGGAAAATACGCCTTCGGCTGTATCCTTCTGATTCCGGGAGGAGGGGAACTGTGGATCTCCGGAAGCGGCGACAATCCGGATTCTCTTGCCATACGCAATGTGGCGGGAGAGATGCTGGGAGCCATGCACGCAGTACAGTGGGCGGTGAGAAACGGCTATGATTCCCTGAAAATCTATTATGACTACGAAGGGATTGAAAAGTGGGCCTCCGGCATATGGAAGGCGAAAAACACTCTTACGCAGAAATATGCGCAGTATATGCGGAACAACAGCCGGAAGCTATGTATTTCCTTTCAGAAGGTGAGAGCCCATACAGGGGATCATTATAACGAGCAGGTGGATAAACTGGCCCGCGGCGCCCTTACGGAAGTGGAAAGCGGAAAAATCCGTATGGAAGAAAAGCTGTCTGGATGAAGACGGCAGTCAGGCGAGTGAAGATATAGGAAATAGAAAAGCAGCAGGCTGCATAACAGGAGGCTGGCATTATGGAACTTCAGCACGAACTGATCATTCCGGACGAGGGACTTCCTTTCAAGCTTTTTTTGTTTGAGGGGTATAATGGAAATTATGTAAGGGAAAAGCACTGGCATACATCCATAGAGATTTTTGCCGTAATGGAAGGGCAGCTTACCTTCTTTCTGAATGAGGAGGAATATCTTCTTACGGCAGGAAAGTTTCTGATCATTAATTCCAATGAGATCCATTCGATCCATGCCCGGGAGAAAAACAGAACGGCGGTCCTTCAGATCCCGCTGAAACAGTTTGAAGAATACTTTACGGCGCAGAGATTCATCCGTTTTTCCAGGCCGGAGTCCGTAGACACTCCGGAGAGAAAAGAAAAAAACAGAGAAACCGCCGCTCTGATGCAGGAGATCTTTCATGTTTATGAAGAGGGAAGAAAGGGAAATCCCCTGTCCGGAACCGCCGGGGCACCGCAGCGGGAGACGGCGGCAGCGGGATACGAGTTTAAGATCAAAGCCCTGTTTTATGAGATCATGTATCTGCTGGTCACAGAGTACAGAGAGACGGAGGTTCAGGAAAGAGAGCTCCGTCATAACAGGAAGCTGGCTGTACTTTCCAGGATCACTACTTATATGAGGGATCATTACCAGGAAGACCTGAAGCTTACCCAGGTGGCGGCTGCATTCGGGTATTCCCCGGAGTATTTGTCGCGAATGTTCCGAAAATATATAAAAGTCAATTTTAAGACATATCTTCAGGACATCCGCATGGCGTATGCCTACCGGGAACTGATGCATACGGATAAGACGGTCAGCCAGATCGCCATGGAGCAGGGATTCTGCACAAGCCGCGCTTTTTCAGGGGAATTCAGAAAAAGGTACGGGATCCTGCCAAGTGAGATCCGGAGGGGAGCAAAAAAATCAGACGAAAACAAGAAATAAAAAAAGGTCAAAAAACTGCTATAGATTAGACAAGAAAAATGGCGCAAAGCATACCGGATTGTGGTATGCTTTTTTTACTTTCAGGGGAAAAGCGTCCGAAGGAGAAGGAAAAGGGGACGCTGGAGTTTCCCCGGGATTTTTAAGGAGGTAACAGGATGAAAATCCAGAATGTAGCAGACGCTTCTTTCCGCAGATACGGAAAGGTGCTGGAGGGGTATGATTTCAGCGCGCTGATCAGAGAAATGAAGCACACGCCGGTTCCGGAGGACGTGATCTATGTGCCGTCCGTAGAGGAACTTGAAGCTCTGGAGGTGGAGAAGGCGCTGACAAACAAGGCGTTCGGCGGACTTCCTATTCAGATCGGATTCTGCAACGGACATAACAAGAAACTGAACGCAGTGGAATATCACAGAAATTCAGAGATCAATGTGGCTGTGACGGATCTTGTTCTTCTTCTGGGATGCCAGCAGGATATTGAGGACGATCTTACATATGACACCTCAAAAATCGAAGCTTTCCTGGTTCCGGCGGGAACAGGCATCGAAGTTTATGCCACCACGCTTCACTATGCGCCCTGCCACGTAAACGAAGGCGGTTTCCAGTGTGTGGTAGTGCTTCCGAGAGGAACAAATACAGATCTTACCTTTGAGACAGAGAAGTCCGGCGAGGACAGCCTGATGACGGCGAAGAACAAATGGCTCATCGCTCACGAAGAGGCAGGGATCGAAGGCGCTTTCAACGGTCTGAAGGGAGAAAATATCGAGATCCGCTGACAGAATGGGAACATGTATATAAAAGTAATAATAAAAAAGGAGAAAAAACCATGAATAACAAACCAGAGATCAAAATCGGAATTGTTGCAGTCAGCAGAGACTGCTTCCCGGAAAGTCTTTCCGTAAACAGAAGAAAAGCCCTTGTTGACGCTTACACAAAGAAATACGGCGCAGACGACATCTACGAATGTCCTATCTGTATCGTAGAGAGCGAGATCCATATGGTGCAGGCTCTTGAAGACGTAAAGAAGGCAGGCTGCAACGCCCTTGTTGTTTATCTTGGAAACTTCGGACCGGAAATTTCCGAAACCCTTCTTGCAAAACATTTTGAAGGACCGAAGATGTTTATCGCAGCGGCTGAGGAATCAGGAAACGACCTTGTGCAGGGCCGCGGCGACGCATACTGCGGTATGCTGAACGCAAGCTACAATCTGCAGCTCCGCAATATCAAAGCCTATATTCCGGAATATCCGGTAGGAAACGCAGAGGAATGCGCGGATATGATCCATGAATTTGTTCCCATCGCAAAGGCTGTTTACGCGCTGAACAATCTGAAGATCATCAGCTTCGGCCCGCGTCCGTTAAACTTCCTTGCCTGCAACGCGCCTATCAAACAGCTTTACAACATCGGCGTGGAAATCGAGGAAAACTCCGAGCTTGACCTTTTTGAAGCTTTCAATAAACATGCGGGAGACGAGAGAATTCCGGCTCTTGTAAAAGAAATGGAAGAAGAACTGGGAGCAGGAAATAAGAAACCGGAAATCCTTCCGAAACTGGCTCAGTATGAGCTGACTTTAAAAGACTGGGTAGAGGAGCATAAGGGATACCGCAAATATGTGGCTCTTACTGGAAAGTGCTGGCCGGCATTCCAGACACAGTTCGGCTTTGTTCCCTGCTATGTGAACAGCCGTCTTACCGCACAGGGCATTCCGGTATCCTGCGAAGTGGATATCTATGGAACTCTCAGCGAGTTTATCGGCACAGTGGTAAGCGATGATATCGTAACTCTGCTGGACATCAACAACTCCGTTCCCAACGATATGTATGAGGAAGAAATCAAGGGAAAATACAACTACACCCAGAAAGATACCTTCATGGGCTTCCACTGCGGAAATACTGCTTCCAGCAAGCTGACCTCCTGCGAGATGAAGTACCAGATGATCATGGCGAGAAATCTGCCGGAGGAAGTTACCCAGGGTACTCTGGAAGGCGATATTGTTCCGGGAGATATCACTTTCTTCCGCCTTCAGAGCACAGCGGACAACAAGCTGCGCGCTTATATCGCCCACGGCGAGGTGCTTCCGGTTGCAACCCGTTCCTTCGGTTCCATCGGTGTATTCGCGATTCCGGAAATGGGAAGATTCTACCGTCATGTCCTGATCGAGGGCGGTTTCCCGCACCACGGAGCAGTGGCTTTCGGACACTGGGGCAAAGCTCTGTTTGAAGTATTCAAATATATCGGCGTTCCGGTAAACGAGATCGGATACAATCAGCCGGCAGGAGTAAGATATCCTACAGAAAATCCCTGGGGATAATCTTCAGAAAAGTAAAAAAACGGAGCATCCTGCGTCTGCGGGATGCTCCGGAAAATATGGAGAAGAAATATGTATTATATAGGTGTGGATCTGGGAACCTCCGCTGTGAAGCTCCTTCTCATGGAGGAATCCGGAAAAATAGAAAAAATCGTATCAAAGGAATACCCGCTGTACTTTCCCCATCCGGGATGGTCTGAACAGAATCCTGAAGACTGGATGAGAGAGACCATGGAGGGGATCAAAGAACTGACGGCGGATATCGACAGGTCAAAAGTAGCGGGTATCGGCTGCGGCGGCCAGATGCATGGCCTTGTAACTCTGGACGAAGAGGATCATGTGATCCGTCCCGCTATTCTCTGGAACGACGGAAGAACAGGGGAGGAAACCGATTATCTGAATACGGTGATCGGAAAAGAGAAGCTTTCTCAGTATACCGCCAATATTGCATTTGCCGGATTTACGGCGCCGAAGATCCTCTGGATGAAGAAAAACGAACCGGAGAATTTCGCAAAGGTAAAGAAGATCATGCTTCCAAAGGATTACCTGGCGTACTGCATGACAGGCTCCTTCTGTACAGATATGTCTGACGCTTCCGGTATGCTCCTTCTGGATGTGAAGAACCGCTGCTGGTCAAAAGAAATGATGGACATCTGCGGTATTACGGAAGAACAGCTTCCGAAGCTTTATGAGAGCTGGCAGGTAGTGGGAACCCTGAAACCGGAAATTGCTGACGGACTGGGACTTCCCGAAGATGTAAAATTTGTCGCCGGAGCGGGAGACAACGCTGCAGCGGCAGTTGGGACAGGAACAGTAGGGGACGGACAGTGCAATATTTCTCTGGGAACCTCAGGCACAGTGTTTATTTCCAGCAAAGAATTCGGCGTGGATGAGAATAACGCCCTTCACTCTTTCGCTCATGCAGATGGAAAATATCATCTGATGGGATGTATGCTCAGCGCGGCTTCCTGCAACAAATGGTGGTCTGAAGAAATCCTGCATACAAAGGACTTTGCGAAAGAACAGGAAGGAATCGCAAAGCTTGGAGAAAATCAGGTGTTTTTCCTGCCCTATCTGATGGGAGAGAGATCTCCCCATAACAATCCCGATGCAAGAGGCGTCTTTTTCGGAATGTCCATGGATACGTCCAGAGAAGACATGACCCAGGCGGTTCTTGAGGGAGTGGCTTTCGGTCTTCGGGATTCCCTGGAGGTTGCCAGAAGCCTTGGAATCCATATAGAGCGGACAAAGATCTGCGGCGGAGGCGCCAAGAGTCCTCTGTGGAAAAAGATCATCGCCAATGTGATGAATCTGAAAGTAGATGTTCCGGCAGTGGAGGAAGGTCCTTCCATGGGAGGCGCTATGCTGGCGGCAGTAGGCTGCGGCGCTTATCCTGATGTGGAAACCATTGCGGAAAAATTTGTCCATGTAGTGGAAACAGTGGAGCCGGAACCGGAGCTGGTGGCAAAATATGAAGAACGTTACCAGAAATTCAGAAAACTGTACCCGGCGATGCGGGAATTGTTTTAAACAAAAAGCAAAACTGGTATGTCGTGGCTGAATCATTAACCATGGCATATCAGTTTTTTTCGTTGTATGTATGTTTTGGTATATACTTGAAATTATTCAGAAAAAATATATAATATAAAGTTATGAATCGAAAAAGCAGAAGAAACACTGTAAAAAAAGAAATATGGCTGATTTTCCTGGGTGTCTTTTTTGTCGTCTTTTTTCTCATCTTTATGAACAATTTTTTTAAAAGCGTGTGGGAAAGAAGCGGGATTGAGGAAGCGGAGGAAACGCAGACCTACGATTATCAATACGCAATGATCGTGGACAGCGGAAACGAGGAACTGTGGCAGGCGGTCTACGGAAGCGCAAAGGAACAGGCGGAAAAATACAGAGTCAATGTGGAACTGATGGTCAGCAGCAAGGCGGACGGCTATGATGAAAACGATTATATGGAGATCAGTATTGCGTCCGGCGTGGACGGGATCATCCTGGAGTACAACGGGGAAGAAGATCTGAAGGATGAGATCAACAAGGCTGTGGAACAGAAGATCCCGGTAGTGACAGTGATGAACGACGCCCAGGACAGCAAGCGCCAGAGCTTTGTCGGCGTCAACGATTACCAGCTTGGTCAGGCTTACGGCCAGCAGGTGGTCAAGCTTATGGATGAGAATACCAGAAATATCCTGATCCTTCTGAACAGCGAGGAGGGGGATCTGGAAAAGAATCAGATCTACAGTCTGATCAGCAGCGCGGTAAAGAATACTCCGGGAGGAAAAGAAATCCAGGTAACTGCCCGGAATATGACCACCGGCAGCAAATTTGATATTGAAGAGGCCATGAGACAGATTTTCCAGGATCCCCAGGGGCCGCCCCAGATTCTTGTATGCATGGACGAGACGACGACAGAGTGCGCCTACCAGACGATGATCGACTTTAATATGGTAGGGGATGTCAAGATCATCGGCTATTATCTTTCCGATGCTATCCGGGAAGCCGTACAAAAAGGCCTGATCCCTGTCACCTTCAGCCTGGATGCTGTGCAGATGGGAAAAGACACGGTTGAGGCTCTTTGGGAGTATAAGCAGGAAGGACGGGTGAATTCCTATTATAATGTAGATCTGAACTTTATTACGGAGGACACGGCGCTTTCCTCTGATTCAGAAGGGCGGTATGAAAATGAAAACAGTTAAGAGGAAACGCTGGGAGGATATCCCCCTTGCCAGGAAAGTGCTGATTGCTGTGGGAATTATCACTCTGCTTCTTTTTCTCATTGATTCGCTGCTTTATTTCCAGGTAAATCGGATCATTGAAAAAATGGATACGGTTTATTCCAGCAATGTGAACATGACAGAGATTTCCGAGGCTCTGGACGAAGTACAGGATGATCTTTATTCCTATTTAAGTGTAAAAAGCTCCGAATCCCTGGAGGATTATTACCGGAGCGAGCAGGCATACCGCAATCTCCTCGGGCGGCTGAATTATAAGATCACATCCAATCCGGCAAAGCTTCTGGAACGGAAGATCCGGAAAATGTCCAATACATATCTGAAAGTAACCGAGGAGGCGGTAACTGCCAAAAGAGGGCGGAATGTAGAAAAATACAAAAATCTTTATGAAGAGACGCAGAATCTGTACGGATATATCAACAGCTATATTGAAGAGCTGAACAGCCAGCAGTTCAGAAATAATTCTTCCAGTTATCAGACATTGAGAGAGGCGCTTACTTATCTGGAAATCTCCAGTCTGGTGATCATGATCGTGATGATGGGTATCAGTATCGCCATTTTGTACCTGTTTACAAAGGAGATGATCGTTCCTCTTACCAATCTGGCGGAAACAGCCAATCTGGTAGGCCAGGGGAACTTCAGCGTGAAGATGCCTGAAACAGATTCCCTTGACGAGGTAGGGATCGTAACGAGAGCTTTTAACACCATGGTGGAAAGTCTGGAGGAATATATTATCCGGACAAAGGAGAGCATGGAAAAGGAACAGCAGATGATGGAGAGGGAGCTGCTTATGGAAAACCATCTCAAGGAGGCGCAGCTCCGTTTTCTCCAGTCACAGATCAACCCCCATTTTCTCTTTAATTCCCTTAATGCAGGGGCGCAGCTCGCCATGATGGAGGACGCGGAAAAAACCTGCGTTTTTGTGGAAAAAATGGCGGATTTTTTCCGGTACAATGTAAAGAAGGGAATGGGAGACGCAAGTCTGGCGGAAGAAGTGGAGGCTGTAGAGAACTATATTTATATCCTGAATGTTCGTTTTGCTGGAGATATCCATTTTACAAAAGAGATCGACCAGGGGATCATGGAATGCCGCGTGCCGAGCATGATCCTTCAGCCCATTGTGGAAAACGCGGTAAACCACGGTATCCGGAATATTGAGCGGGAAGGAAAGATACATCTGGAGATCCGGGAAGAAGAGGAAAAAATAGTGATCTGTGTGCGGGACAATGGAAAGGGAATGAGCAGGGAACGGATAGAGGAAGTGCTGAGCGGCCATGCGGGAAATGGAGAAGAGCAGTCAGACTCTACCGGTATCGGAATGAATAATGTGATCAGCCGTCTGGAGCTTTTTTACGACAGGAAAGGGCTGATGCAGATATACAGCGGAGGATTGGATCAGGGAACAGAAGTTGTCCTTACCATACCTAAAATAACAGGAGGGGAAGAAGCATGTACAGAATAATGCTGGCTGATGACGAAGGGATCATGCTGGAAGCGCTGAGAAATATCATAGACTCCAATTTCGGAGATGAGTGTGAGATCGAAAGCGCCAAGACGGGAAGAGCGGTAGTGGAGCTGGCGGAAAGATTCCGGCCGGACATTGCCTTTATGGATATCCAGATGCCCGGACTGAACGGGATCCAGGCGATGAAGGAGATCCAGAAGTACAACAGCAACATTGTTTTTATCGTGATCTCTGCTTATGATAAGTTCAGCTATGCAAAAGAGGCCATCAATCTGGGCGTTCTGGAATATCTTACAAAGCCGGTAAACAAGAGAGTGATCATTGACGTCTGTATGAAAGCCATGCGGAAGGTGGACGAAGCCCGCCAGAAGCGCAGCGATGATCTGGAGATCCGGGAAAAGCTGGAAACGGTGATCCCTATTCTTGAAAGCGGATATCTGTATAATCTGCTCCTGCCCGACGCCTTTCACAACTATAATGACAAATACCGCCAGCTTATGGGGATTGAAGAAAAATACGGGTTTATGATCGTGATCGAATTTGGAGACAATGATGAGAACGGGATACTTACCAACGCGGTGGGAGCAGGAGTGAGAGCGGAAAAGTATTATTCCGAGATCAGGGAAACGGCCAGAGAATTTTTCAGATGTCTGGTGGGCCCTGTTATGGGAAACCGCGTGGTCCTTATGGTACCGTCGGAAAAAGAAATCCTTGCTTATGAGGAGAGAGTGCATATCCTTACAAGGACCAGAAATATGGTGCATAAACTGGAGACGAGGATCGACAGCCGGTTCCGGGCAGGAATAGGCGGAGTAAAAAAAGAAGAAAACCTGCGGGAATCTTACGGGGAGGCGCTTCAGGCGCTCAGAGAAGAAGATAGCCATGTAGTCCACATCAACGATATCTCCCTTCCTCCGGACAGCGAAGAGGACGTGCCGGAGGCGTTGGAAAACAGGTATCTTCACAGTGCCGTAAAGCAGGATGTGGCGGGGATGACAGAGAGCGTGGATCGTATTTTCGGATGGATGGAGAAGAATTATGAAGGTCAGTCCGACGAGATGAAGCTCAAGGCACTGGAGCTTCTGATCCGGCTGGAACAGAAAGCGGCGCAGGGAGGAAGGCCGGCGTACCGCAGAAAAAACAGGAGCCGTTATCTTCATGAGCTTCAGGGCATAACAGATATCCGGATGCTGAAAGACTGGTTTTGGGAGCAGACCCGGGACATCTGCCGGAATATGAAAACGGCAAAAGAGAGACAGTCCGAAACGATTATGGAGAAGGCCCAGACTTATATCAGGGAACATTTTCAGAAGGATCTGACTCTGGACGAGGTCTCCCGCGCGGTGGATATCAGTCCCTATTATTTCAGCAAGCTGTTCAAGCAGGAAACAGGGGAAAACTTTATCGAATATCTGACAAAGGTCCGGATCGGAAACGCGAAAGAACTCTTGAAAAACCAGGAGTACTCCATTAAGGAGGTCTGCGTCCGTTCCGGGTACGGCGATCCAAACTATTTCAGCAGAATCTTTAAGAAATATGAGGGGGTAACGCCCAGTGAATACAGGGAAAGGCTGTGAAAATATGAAGAGAAGAAAAGCGGCGGTTCTGGCAGCGGGAGTTCTCATCCTGTCAGGCAGCCTGCTCTTTGCGGGCTGCAAAGGCAGGGAGACACAGCAGGAAGAAACAGAGGAGACAGAGGCTGTACAGGAAGAAAGCGGAATAAGCATCGGTCTGAGTTTTGACACCTTTGTGCTGGACCGCTGGCTCAGGGACAGGGACGCTTTTGTGGCGGCGGCGGAGTCTCTCGGAGCGGAGACAAATGTACAGAATGCCAATGGAGACGTAGAGGAGCAGATCGACCAGATCCGTTATCTGATCCGGAAGCAGGTGGACGTTCTTGTGGTAGTAGCTACGGACTGTCAGGCTCTGTCCGAAGTGATGACTGAGGCAAAGGACGCCGGAATCAAAACAATCTCCTATGACCGTCTCATACAGAATGCGGGCACAGACCTCTACATATCTTTTGATAATGAAAAAGTAGGAGAGCTCATGGCGGAAACTCTTGTGAAAGAGGTGCCGGAAAACGGAGAGATCTTTATGATCCAGGGTTCGGAGGAGGACAATAATGTAGAACTTGTCCGCAAAGGATTCCAGAAGGTACTTTCCGGCAGCAGCCTGAAAGTAGTCTATACGGCCAACTGCCAGGGCTGGAGGGCGGAACTGTCTGTAGATGCTTTAAACGAGGGACTGGAGAAATTTCCGGACGTGGCGGGGATCATGTGCGGCAATGACGGAATCGCCAATCAGGTGATCACGACTCTGGCAGAGACAAGAAGAGCGGGAAGCATCCCGGTGGTAGGACAGGACGGAGATCTTACGGCCTGCCAGAGGATCGTAGAGGGAACCCAGTCCATGACTGTATTTAAACAGATGGAAAAAGAAGCGGAGACTGCGGCGGAATTTGCCGTAAAGCTGGCTCGTGGAGAAGATATTGATACGAGAGGGGCTGTAATGAACGATGGCTCCTACGACGTTCCGGCTCTTCTTCTGGAGCCTGTGGCGGTAAACAGAGACAATCTGGATGAGATTGTGATCGACAGCGGGCTTTACAGCAGAGAGGACGTTTATCTTAATGTCCAGAAGGACCTCATGGGATAAAAGAAAACGGCGGAAAGAAAAAGTCAATAGCATATTTTTGGCACAAAAATGTCTTGCATCCTGCAGGGCATTTTTCTTTTTCTCAAAAATTTACAGATGCTTGCCAACTATTTCCAGAACTGTCTGTGCTATAGTAAAACCATCTTAAAGAGAAGGGACGTATCCCAAAACAAAAAAAGATTGGAGGATCTAAGTATGAAGAAAAAAGCAGTTGCAGGTTTACTGACCTTATGCATGGTGGCAGGAATGGTTGCAGTTCCGGGAATGGCAAAAGAAGTAAAGGCCGATGACGAGAAGAAACTTGTCGGCGTTGCAATGCCCACCAAGGATCTCCAGAGATGGAATCAGGACGGCGACAACATGAAGAAGGCTCTGGAAGAGGCCGGCTATGAAGTAGACCTTCAGTATGCTTCTAATGAGGTTGCTACACAGGTATCCCAGGTAGAGAACATGATCTCCAACGGCTGCGATATCCTGGTAATCGCATCCATTGACGGAAGCTCTCTGGGCGAGCCTCTGGGACAGGCGAAGGAAGCCGGAATCCCGGTTATCGCTTATGACCGTCTGTTGATGGAATCCGACGCAGTAACTTACTACGCAACATTTGACAACTACATGATAGGCCAGAAACAAGGTGAATATATTGTGGACGCGCTGAACCTTGAAGAGGAAGATGGTCCCTTTAACCTGGAGATCGTAGCGGGAGCACCGGACGATAACAATGCAACCTTCTTCTACGGAGGCGCTATGGATGTTCTTCAGCCGTACATTGACGAAGGAAAACTTGTTGTAAAATCCGGCCAGACAGATTTTGAGACATGCGCTACCCAGGCATGGGATTCCGCAAAGGCTCAGGACAGAATGGATACCATTATTGCAGGAAACTATTCCGACGGAACGAATCTGGACGCAGTTCTCTGCTCCAACGACTCCACAGCTCTTGGCGTAGCAAACTCTCTGGCAGCTTCCTATACAGGTGAATATCCTGTTATCACAGGACAGGACTGTGACCTTCCGAATGTAAAGAATCTGGCAGCAGGAAAACAGGCAATGGATATCTTCAAAGATACCCGTACACTGGCAGACCAGGTTGTTACCATGGTTGAGGCAGTGCTGAACGGAGAAGAAGCGGAAGTAAATGATACAGAATCCTACGACAATGGAACAGGCGCAATCCCCACATATCTTTGCGAACCGGTTGTTGTAACGGCAGACAACTATGAGGAAATCCTCGTTGACTCCGGATACTACACAGCAGACCAGTTAAAATAATTTCATTATGACACGGACACAGGCGGGGGCGTTTCTCCCCCGCCTGTAAATTTAGGAAAAGGAGGGACATCATTGGCTAAGATACTTTTGGAAATGAAAAATATTACCAAAACATTCCCCGGTGTAAAGGCCCTGGATAACGTAAACCTGAAGGTGGAAGAAGGAGAGATCCATGCGCTGGTAGGAGAGAACGGCGCAGGAAAATCCACGCTGATGAACGTACTGAGCGGGATTTATCCATACGGCTCCTATGAGGGAGATATTATTTACAACGGCGAGATCTGCCGCTTTGCAAAGATCAAGGACAGTGAAGAAAAAGGCATCGTTATCATCCATCAGGAGCTTGCTCTGATCCCCTATATGACCATAGGCGAGAATATGTATCTGGGAAATGAAAAGGGAAAATCGTACTCTATCAACTGGAACGAAACCTATGGGGAAGCAGACGAGTATCTGAAAACAGTAGGTCTGGAAGAGTCTTCCCGTACGCTGATCAAGGATATCGGAGTAGGAAAGCAGCAGCTTGTGGAAATCGCCAAGGCACTGGCGAAACATGCAAAGCTTTTAATTCTTGATGAGCCGACGGCCTCTCTGAATGAAGATGATTCCAAAGCGCTTCTGGACCTTCTTCTGAAATTCAAAAAAGAGGGGATGACTTCCATCATTATCTCTCACAAACTGAACGAGATCTCCTATGTGGCGGACAAGATCACAGTTATCCGTGACGGCTCCACTATCGAAACGCTGGACAAGGAAAAAGACGATATCTCCGAGGCGCGTATCATTCAGGGAATGGTAGGACGTGAACTGACAGACCGTTTCCCGAAGCGTCCTGATACAAAGATCGGCGATGTGGTCATGGAGGTAAAGAACTGGACGGTTCATCATCCTCTTTACTCAGAAAGAAAAGTAGTGGACAATGTTTCCTTTAAGGTACATAAAGGCGAGGTGGTAGGAATTTCCGGACTGATGGGGGCAGGAAGAACCGAGCTTGCCATGAGTATTTTCGGAAAAAGCTATGGAACGGGGATCAGCGGACAGATATTCCTTAATGGAAAGGAAGTAAAGCTGAACACTGTGACAGAAGCCATCCGGCACGGCTTGGCCTATGTGACAGAAGACCGTAAGGGCAACGGACTGATCCTCAGCAATCCCATCAAGATCAACACCACCCTGGCGAACTTAAAGGCAGTAAGCTCTCATGGAGTCCTTGACGTGGACAAGGAGTACGCGGTAGCCGAGGAGTACAGGGAAAAGCTGAAGACAAAATGTCCCACAGTGGAGCAGAACGTAGGAAACTTAAGCGGCGGAAACCAGCAGAAGGTTCTGCTGGCAAAATGGATGTTTACAGAACCGGATATCCTGATCCTTGACGAGCCTACAAGAGGAATCGACGTAGGCGCAAAATATGAAATCTACTGTATCATTAACGATCTGGTAGCGGCAGGGAAATCGGTGATCATGATTTCCTCAGAACTTCCGGAAGTACTGGGAATGTCCGACCGTATCTACATCATGAATGAAGGAAAGATCGTCGGCGAGGTAGACGGCAAAGAAGCAACCCAGGAAATGATCATGTCACGTATTTTGAAATCAAGCAAAGGAGAATAATCATGGAAAATAAAATAAGAATTTCTGAAGTATTAAAAAAATATACCATGGTCATCGTCCTGGTGGCAGTGGTGATCCTTTTTACCGTGAATACAGGGGGAAAGATGCTTCTTCCCCAGAACGTCAATAACCTGATCGCCCAGAACGCCTATGTATTTATTCTGGCAACCGGTATGCTGTTCTGTATCCTGACAGGTGGAAACATCGACCTGTCCGTAGGTTCTGTAGTCTGCTTTATCGGAGCCGTAGGCGGAAGCATGATGGTAAACAACGGAATGAACTCTTACCTGAGTATGCTGGTAATGGTTCTGGTAGGTATTCTCATTGGAGCGTGGCAGGGATTCTGGATCGCTTATGTAAGGATTCCTCCCTTTATCGTTACCCTGGCGGGAATGCTTGTTTTCCGTGGACTTTCCAATGTAGTCTTAGGAGGTATGACTCTGGCTCCCATGCCGGATGACTTCCTGGCGCTGTTCAACAACTACATTCCGGATTTCTTCGGCGGAGAAGGCTTTAATATTACCTGCTTTGCAGTGGGAATCGTTGTCTGCGTCATCTATGTGCTGATGGTGCTGAAAGGACGTATGAGCCGTGTGAAAAAAGGTTATCGTGTAGAGCCTTTGACCGGAGTTGTTGTAAAGATGGTAGTGATCTGTGCCGCAGTCCTGGCGTTTATGTTCCGCCTTGCACAGTATAAAGGCATTCCTAACTCTCTTGTATGGATCGCGGTAGTGATCGCAATCTATACATACATCTCTTCCAAGACTACAGCGGGACGTTACTTCTACGCTGTAGGCGGCAATGAGAAAGCAACGAAACTCTCCGGTATCAACACCAACAGAGTATACTTCCTTGCATACCTGAACATGGGATTCCTGGCAGCGATCGCGGGTATGGTGACTACCGCCCGTCTGAATTCTTCCAATCCTACTGCAGGAACAAACTTCGAGATGGACGCCATCGGCGCCTGCTTCATCGGCGGTGCTTCCGCATACGGCGGAACAGGAACGGTGCCCGGCGTTATCATCGGTGCTCTTTTGATGGGTGTTCTGAACCTTGGTATGAGTATCATGGGCGTTGACCAGAATATGCAGAAGGTTGTAAAAGGCCTTGTTCTTCTGGCAGCCGTTATCTTCGATGTAGTAAGCAAGAGAAAATCCTTTATTGTAAAATAAAGAGTCAGGATTTTTGGCGCCGGATATGATTCCGGTAATCGCTGGGGCTCATCCCCATTTTCTGATGAAAGATCCTGGAAAAATATAATGGATCGGCGTAGCTTACAGAGTGCGCGATCACCCGGACAGACAGGTCTGTATCTCTCAAAAGGATACAGGCCTGTCTGACTCTGTAATCAAGAAGGTATCCCTGGATGGAAAAGCCGGTGAAAGATTTAAAGAGCCGGTGCAGGTAGGAGCGGTTGATGTTCAGATCATCCGCAATATCCTGAATTGTGACAGGATCGCAGTAGCGGGCTTCGATAAATTTCAGAGCCTTTTCCACATAGTCGGATTTTTTCTCGCTGACAGAAAGCTGGTCATTGGGAAACTTCCGTGCCAACAGAAAAAGATACTCATACATAATGCTGTTCATAATAAGATCACGGTTTCGGGGAAGCTTATCCGCCTCGAACATTTTTTCATGACAAAGCCGCATCTGGTCGTCCTGGCCGTAATGGACAGTCAGCTTATCCGGAAGAGTGGTCCGCTCCAGATAGCCTTTGATCTTGATGCCCTGCATACCGATCCAGGTGTAGCTCCAGGGCTCTTTCATATCTGCCTGATAATAGATCAGTTCCCCGGGACAGATAAGAAAGGCGTCTCCCGGACCAAGGCGGAAAATCTTCCCCCGGGCTTTATAAATACCCTGCCCTTTCAGAATATAGTGGATCAGATATCCGTTTCTTAAAACAGGACCATAGCTGTGCCCCGGCGCGCAGTCCTCGTATCCGCAGGTATAGATCATTGCGTCGATGTTTCTTGTAAAATCGTTGGAAAAAATATAATCCTCCATAAAAACTCCTTATGTCATAAACTTCGATATAAAAGTCACATATCTCCATG
Source organism: Candidatus Blautia intestinavium (assembly GCA_019113745.1). Lineage (GTDB taxonomy): Bacteria > Bacillota > Clostridia > Lachnospirales > Lachnospiraceae > Blautia_A > Blautia_A intestinavium. Next base: position 11,152 of record DXGV01000032.1, on the reverse strand, counting down.
TAATTATGATTATAGCGGGATATAATAGGACATACAAGAAGGAAATGAAAAGCCGGACGTTTTTCTTGTTCCTGTGGCCACAGACGGATCGTAAGGCGGACATTTTTGCAGCGAAAAGAGAAGGAGGAGCATTTGATATGGATGCAAATAAGCGGCAAAGATATGAAAAAATCTCCATCTAACTGACAAAATTAGTAGGAGGAAAAGAGAATATCCAGGGCGTGGCTCACTGTGCCACCCGCCTGAGGATCGTTCTTAAAGATAACGACAAGGCGGATCTGAAGGCCATAGAAGACGTGGATCTGGCGAAAGGCGTATTTGTAGCAGGCGACCAGGTACAGATCATCTTCGGGGCAGGTCTGGTCAATGATGTATATGAAGTCTTTGCAGATTATAATAACATGAAAAATATGAGCTTAAGTGATCTGAAAACAGTGGCGAATAAGAAGATGAACCCTCTTCAGCGGATCATCAAGGCGCTGTCTGACGTTTTCGTGGACATTATGCCGGGAATCCTGGCAGCGGCCCTTCTTACCGGACTTTCCGGCGTACTGGGAAATCTGGAGGTGGTGCAGGCCAACGATACCTTATTCGGAATCAACAGGCTTATCAATATCGCATCCAGCGCTATTTTTGATTTTCTGCCTCTGGCAGTGGCCTACAGCGCATGCAAAAGGTTCGGCGGCAGGCCGATTCTCGGCATTGTGATGGGATGTATCATGCTCAGCGGCAGTCTGGCAAACGCCTATTCGGCAGCCCAGGGAACTGTCGAGGTGACAACTCTCCATATTTTTGGACTGGGTGTGGAGCTTGTAGGTTTTCAGGGCGGTATTATCGTAGCCCTTCTGATGGGCTTTGTAACGGCAAAACTTGATATTTTCTTTGAAAAAAAGGTTCCGGAGGTAATCCGTCTTCTGGTGTCTCCGCTTTTAACAACACTGGTAGGAGCGCTGCTTCTGTTCACCATTATCGGCCCTGTGGGACGGGGACTTTCTTCAGGGATCACCAACGCTCTTGTATGGATGACACAGAATCTGGGCGCGGTGGGATATGCCGCATTCTCCGGACTGCAGCAGCTTGTGGTGATCACAGGACTGCATCATATATTCGGAGCTATCGAGGCCCAGCTTCTGGCAGATACCGGAAGAAACTTTTTGAATCCTCTGATGTCTGTGGCGATCATCGCTCAGGGCGGCGCCGTTCTTGGATATCTGGTCCTTCACAGAAAAAGCGTAAAAACAAGAGAACTTTGTATTCCCAGTTTTATTTCAGTGCTTTTCGGCATTACAGAGCCGGCTCTGTTCGGTATTAACCTCCGGTACCGCTTCCCTATCATCGGCGGCGCCTTAGGCGGTCTGGTGGTATACTTTACAAATCTTGCGGCAGTAGGATTTGGAACTACTGTTCTGCCGGGAATCGCTCTTGCGGATCCGGCGGGAAACGGATATGTGAATTATGTGATCGCCCATGGAGTGGCTATTGCGGGAGGCTTTTTCATGACGCTGGTTCTGGGAAGATTTATGGATCAGACCCCGGACGTGGCGGATGTTCCTGCGGCAAAGCCTGCGGAGACGGACGATGACAGCGTGACGGCCCAGGAAGAGGATGGCTCCGGAAAAGAAAGCGTTCAGGCAGAAGCTCCGGAGAAAGAGGAATTTTTCGGCTATGCAAAAGGACAGGACATTGCCATGGAGGACGTCAAGGATGAAACTTTCGCAAACAAGGTACTTGGGGACGGCATTGCGGTAATCTCGGAGGAAGGAAAGGTATATGCTCCCGCAGACGGAACGATCTTAAGCGTTTTTGACACAAAACATGCTGTATGTTTTGCCAGTACATACGGAACAGAAATTCTGATCCATATCGGAGTGGATACGGTGAATCTGCAGGGAAAATATTTTACCGCTCATGTAAAAGACGGAGATACAGTAAAAAGAGGACAGCTTCTGATCGAGTTTGATAAGGAGCAGATTGAAAAGGCAGGTTACGATACGGTGATCCCCATGATCTTTACGGATCTTCCGGAGGATAAGAAACTTAAGGTGTCCGGCCCCGGAGCTATGGATAAAGATACGCCGGCAGCCGTGATCGAAAGGATGCCGTCAGAATAATGCCGCAAAAAAGACGGATAAATTATGAGCAGAGGAAACACCATGAACGGAAAAATGATATTTTTAGATATAGACGGAACATTGGTTTCTGATCTGTCGGCGCCGTCGCCTCTTGTAAAAGAGGCGGTGCGCGGCACAAGAAAAAAGGGAAATAAAGTATTCTTATGTACAGGCCGGAACATGCCTATCATTGGCCGGGAAATCCTTGAAGTGGGATTTGACGGTGTGGTAGCCAGCGCAGGCGCTCATGTGGAAGCGGACGGCAGGATCCTTCTGGACCGCATTCTGCCGGAGAAGACGATTCAGGAATGTCTGTCTGTATTCCATGAAAACGGAATGTACTGCAGGATTGAGACTCCGGAGGGAATTTATACGGATCCTCAGATGGAGGCTCTTCTTAAGCAGACGCAGGCGGACCGGACAAATTCCGAGCTGATCCGTATGCAGAAAGAGATAGAGAAAGGAATCCCCATCCGTCCTTATGCGGAATATCCTGGACAGGGCGCGTACAAAATCTGCTTTACCAGTACGGACCTGGAAGCAATAGAGAAAACAAAGATTTATCTTCAGGACAGGTTCCACTACGCCATTTTTCCCTACGGAGACAGCACGTCCTGCTTTAACGGGGAGATCATCCCGAAAGAGGTGGACAAAGGAAAGGGGATGGAGCTTATCTGTGGATATTACGGAGCAAAACTGAGGGATACGGTGGCTTTTGGGGACAGTATGAATGATCTAGCCATGATGAAGGCCGCAGGCATCAGTATAGCCATGGGAAACGCCTGTGAAAAATTGAAGGAAATGGCCGACCGTGTGTGTGAAAGTGTCTGGGAGGACGGGATATATCACGAAATGTACCGGATGGGACTTCTGTAAAATGTCAAAGTCTGAAATACAAAATGCTGGACAGGGAGGGTATAATATATAAGAATAACAGTTATCTGAAAACAGGTTGCAAGAAACTTCCTGGAACATTATAATGTAGCCAAGGAGTGTGATTATGAAAGACAAGAAAAAAAAGACAAAAAAGAAAGGCGATCTTCTGCTGACGCTTGCGCTGATCGTTGCGGTGGCAGTATTCTGTTTTGCCGCGTACAATCTGTATCACATATATACAGAATATAAAAAGGGTACGGATGAATACAATCATATTGAAGAGATGGCGGTGACAGAGCGCGCCCCGGAGACGGAAGACACAGAACAGACCGAGCAGGAGGATCAGGGTCCGAAACCTCCTATTGACGTTGATTTTGCCGCGTTAAAGAGCGTCAATGAGGACGTAGTGGGATGGATATACATAGAAGCGCTTAACGATATCAGTTACCCGGTTGTAAAGGGAAAGGACAACGAGGAATATCTTCATACCACCTACGAAAAAAATTATAACTTTGCGGGAACCATTTTCATAGATTATGAAAACAGCAGCGATTTTACAGACTGCAATACGCTGGTGTACGGCCATAATATGAAAAACGGCTCCATGTTCGGCCAGCTAAAAAAGTTTTCAGAAGATCAGGCAACCTATGAAAAAAGTAAGTATTTCTGGATACTCACTCCGGAAAAAAATTACCGCTACGAGATCATCGCAGCCTATACTACCGGGGTAAACAGCGATACTTACACATTATTTAAAGGGCCGGGGGACGAATTCCAGAAATATCTGGACACCATCAAAGGCTATTCGGATATCAAGACAGACGATACCAATCTTACAATAAAAGATAAGATCGTCACGCTGTCCACCTGTACCGGCAATGAATCTACCAGATTCGTAGTACAGGGCAAACAGGTGAATGCCGAGGATGTTTCGTAAGACCTGACCAGAAGGAAGGGGTAGAAATGGCAGACAAAATCAGACAATTGCAGGAAATCATCGACCAGCACGATAACCTGGTGTTTTTCGGCGGAGCCGGAGTCTCCACAGAGAGCGGGATCCCTGATTTTCGTTCTCAGGACGGTCTGTATCATCAGAAATACGATTATCCGCCGGAAACAATTCTCAGCCACTCGTTTTTCCTGAGCAGACCTGAGGAATTTTTTAAATTCTACAAGGACAAAATGATCTGCGATATCGCCAGACCAAACGCGGCTCACATAAAACTGGCGGAGCTGGAAAAGGCAGGAAAGCTGAAGGCAGTGATCACACAGAATATTGATAACCTCCATCAGATGGCCGGAAGCAGAAAGGTTCTGGAGCTTCATGGAAGCGTATACAGAAACCACTGTATGCGGTGCGACCGTTTTTATGATCTTTCCTATGTGAAGAACAGCAAAGGCGTGCCTTACTGTGAATGCGGCGGAGTGGTGAAGCCGGATGTGGTGCTCTATGAGGAGAGGCTGGACAGCAAAACTCTTGCGGAATCTGTAGACGCCATTTCTAAAGCCCAGGTTCTGATCATCGGCGGAACTTCTCTGGCTGTTTATCCGGCTGCAGGACTGATCGACTACTTCCGGGGAGACTGCCTTGTGGTGATCAATAAAGCGTCAACGGCGAGAGACTGCAACGCGGATCTGCTTATCAAAGATCCTATAGGAGAAGTATTCTCGCAGATCAGAGTAAAAGGAGAGTAAAAGATGGGTTTTGCCTATGAAGTGGGAGATATTGTCACTTTGAAAAAAAGCCATCCCTGCGGCAGCCGTGAATGGGAAATCCTTCGTGTGGGAGCTGATTTCCGGTTGAAATGTACAGGGTGCGGACACCAGATCATGGTTCCCCGGAAAATGGTGGAAAAAAATACCAGAGATCTGAAAAAAACGCAGAAGGAATCATAAGGAGTTATAGTATAAAAAAAATACTGCGCTGAAATAATTATAAAAAAGCCTGTTTTTGTCTGAAATATCAGAAAAAACAGGCTTTTTTTCTGGACGAATTGGAAGAAAAAGGGTATACTAATGCATAAAAGGAGGAAAAAATTATGCGGGAAAAAATCAGCAGGATTTTGAAAGGACAGGTAACCACATCTCTGATTTATATTCTTCTGGGGCTCTGTCTGATATGTATGCCTGTAGATGCAGTAAATATTTTATGCAGATTTATATTCGGGGTGGTGCTGATCGCGGCGGGGCTTTACCATATCTGGATTTATGTACAGGAAAAACAGAATTCCACATTAATGGATCTTTTTTCAGGAGGACTGATTCTGGTACTTGGAATTTTTCTGTTTTATAATCCCGAGGTGGTTGTCAGTCTCCTTCCGGTACTTTTGGGAACATTTATCCTTACAGACAGCATATGGGTCCTGAAGGGCTGCGTGAAGATGAGGAAAAGGGACAGCCAGGGGCTGGAATGGAAGATCCTTCTGGCAGGAAGCCTTATTTTTATCGTTCTCGGCATTGCTATGATCGTAAACCCCTTCTCAGCGGTAAAGGTAATGATCGTCTTTGCAGGCTGTGTCCTTCTGGTGAACGGCATCGCGGATTTTGCGTTCCTCTTTCTGATCAGGAAAGGAATCCGGACGCTGACGGAATTCCGGCAGAGGGCAAAAGAGAAGGAGGAAGCTGCCGCAGCCGAACTGCGGGAACAGGAGCCGGTTTACGCGCCCTGGAGTTCACGGAATAAGCGGGAGGCGGAAAATAAACAAGAGGAAAACAAACAGGCGGAAGATATGCAGGGACAGGAAAACGATGAATCCGAAGGCGACGATCCTTCCCCTATAGAAACAGGGAAAACTGAACTTTCGGAAAAAACTGCGGCGGAAGATGCTTCAGCAGAAGAAGATGACGATGAAGAAACGGACGCTTCTGCCAGGAACATGGAAAACTATGAAGCAAAGCGGCAGGAAGAGCCTCAGGAGGAGCATGTAATTGAAGAATAAAATTCTGGTGATCGAAGACGACAGGGCGATTTCTGAACTGCTCTGTATGAATCTTAACGCAGCAGGGTATGAAACAGCAGCAGCCTATGACGGGGAGGAAGCCCGCAGGCTGCTGTTGTGGCATGAGGACGCGGATCTCGCCCTTGTGGATATCATGCTGCCGGGGAAAGACGGTTTTTCCCTGATGGATGATTTTAATGAGAAAAATCTTCCGGTAATCTATCTTACCGCGAAGGATGACGTGGCGTCCAAGGTAAAAGGTCTGAAGCTTGGCGCCGAGGATTATATGGTGAAGCCCTTTGAGATGCTGGAACTTCTTGTCCGCATAGAAAAGGTACTGGAGCGGACAGGAAGAGCAAAAAAGATCCTTGAGATCCGGGACGTAAAGGTTGATCTGGAAAAGCACCAGGTGACGAAAAAAGGCGTGGCAGTGAATCTGAAACCCATGGAATATGATCTTCTGGTTCTCCTTCTTCAGAACCGGAACATTGCTCTGGGAAGAGAGGAAATACTCCGCAGAGTATGGGGGACGGAATTCCTGGGAGAGAGCAGGACTGTGGACGTGCATGTGGGACAGCTGCGGAAGAAGTTGGAACTGTATGAGGAGATCAGGACGATTCCCAAGCTTGGATACCGTCTGGAGGATTAACGGATGAAGTTATGGAAGAAAACGGTTGCTCTGATGCTGACCACTCTTTTGTTCTCCCTTGTTCTGGTAGGCGGCCTGAGCCTTTTCCTCACAGGAAAGAGAGCACTGGAAAACACGGTTCAGACCTTCGGCAGACAGTTGAAAGCAGCCGCGTCTCTGATGGAGCAGTATTGGGATGGAAGCCAGTACAGCCTGATGTCGGAGACCGGAAAAAAGGCTTATCGGGAATTCCAGTTCCGGATGTGCTGCGGGGACGGCTACGCCCTGATCAACAGAGAGAGCGGAGAAGTGGAAGGGAATTTTACAGGATATCAGATCGTGGATCTTAAGGCGATGGATATTCCGGAGGACAGCGGCGCGGAAGACTACCGGATCCAGCGGCTGGACGGGAAGATCCTTCTGCTTCAGCAGACCGTGCCGGAGCAGCCGGAAGGCTATCTGCTCCTGTCTGTGAGGAATATTACGGATGTTTTTGCTGAACTGCGGTATACTGCGGTGATGTTTCTGATCATCTGTTTTGGAATCTTCCTTCTGGCAGGCCTTTTTATTTACAGAATGATGCGGCGGACAGTACGGCGTATGGAGGAACTTCAGGAAGTGGCGGGAAAACAGGAGATGCTGCTGGGGGCTCTCGCCCATGAAATGAAAACGCCTCTGACATCGATCATCGGCTATTCGGACAGCCTCCGTCATGTGAAACTTGGAAAGGAGCAGAGAGACCGTGCCCTGGAGCACATTGAAAGAGAGGGAAGACGGCTGGAAACACTGTCGGGAAAACTTCTGGAACTTCTTGGCCTGCACAGGAATAGGGCGATCCATATGGAGGATTACTCTGTAAAGGAGCTTTTTGACAGGATCCGGACGCTGGAAGAGGGGCGGGCAGAGAAAAAAGACGTCTGTTTTTCAGTGGAATGTGAGGATTTTTCTATGAAGATGGATCCCGCCCTGATGGAAAGTCTTCTGGTGAATCTGATCGATAACGCTTTTCACGCCGTTGATAAAGGCGGCCGGGTCAGTGTCAGAGCGGGGCGTGAAAACGGGAAAATATTCTTCCGGGTGTCGGATAACGGTCATGGAATCCCGGAGAAAGATCTGGACAGGGTGACGGAGGCTTTCTATATGGCGGATAAATCCAGAAGCCGCCAGAACGGCGGAGCAGGCCTGGGCCTGGCCCTGTGCGAGAGTATCGCCCGGCTTCATAAAGGAAAACTCACAGTAGAAAGCAGAGAAGGAGAAGGCACGGTTGTGTCTGCTGTTTTCTGACGAAATTACATTTTGTTTACATTTTCCTGAATACTTTGCACAACAGATATGGTACCTTTGAGTTACAGGAGGTGGCATATGAAAACAAAAAAATTTTATATGATTATCAGTATATTCTTTCTGGCGGGAGCAGGAATGTCCGGATGCGGTAAAATGGTAAAGTCTGCGGTGGTGGCCGAAGAAAACGCAGGAAAAGAAAACGCCACAGACGCTTCTGAAGGAACGAAAGGGAAAGAGGCTTCTTCCCGGAACGCTTTGAAAACAGTCCCGGAGCAGGTACAGGCGCCGGAAATCTATGAGACTTCCCGGATAGAATATCTCCGGAGCGCGTCCAGGGAAGACAAATCCTCGCCGCTGGAATTTATTTTGACCGCAGAAGCCCCGGTGGAGGTACCTCAGGTGGATTCCATTCTTCTGAAAAAAGCGGACAAAGCGTCCGGTACGGAAGAAATGGCAGAGCAGATGATCCGTGGGATCGCTGCCGGAAAAGAAATTAAGATATCAGAAGAATTTTCTCAGGAAAATGGCGGACAAAGTGTTCGGGGTAATTTTACTGCAGGGGAGATCCCTTATACTTATGCCTGCAATATCGGTGAAAACAGAAAATCTTTTTCCTGTTTAACGGATCTTTCCCAGGTTGCAGATACTGTAGAGGATCTGGAAAGCTGGCAGGCGGAGCTGTTTGAGAAATATGCCGTGGACACCGGAAAAGTGACAGGAGAAGAAGCCCTGGAATTTCTGGAAGGAATAGGACTGCAGGGATTTCAGATCTGCTCGGAATATCACGATACCCTGCCCAGAGACGGGAAAAACGGTCCGGTAGCCAGAGACGGTTTTACTTTTGAACGGGTTGTGGACGGAGTTCCGGTAAATTATATAACGGAAAGCCTGCTCCCGGTATATGAAGATGGGGCGGCGTCTGTGATCGGGGACGAAACTGCAGCGGAAGGGGAGAATCTGATCTGGATGCAGGAAGAACTCAGCATGGAGTTTGCCGGAGGAACTGTAAGAATTTTTCAGTACAGAGATGGCCTTGAAATTTCTGATTTGTCAGATGAAAAACAGTTTCTTCTTCCTTTTGAGGAGATCAGAGATATTTTTGAAAGAACGGTCGCGCTGCAGATGATGACCGAAGAGAACAGATATTCGCAGACATATGCCGATATGTCCGGGGTTCCTATATATAATGTGGATTCCGTAGATATGACGGTTACAAAAGTAAAACTGGGCTATATGAGACAGAGGGATAATCTGAGTAACAAAAAAGGGTTTCTGATTCCGGTGTGGGATTTTTACGGCGTATGGACCGCAGAGTTGACGAGTGGGAGCGGCATTGCTTCCTCCAGTATGGAAGCGGACGATTTTCCAATACTGACCCTTGACGCCAGAGACGGAACGGTGATACAGAGATTTTTAGGATATTAAAAAGTGAAATTTGAACATATTTCTTGATTTTTTATCATGGTGGAATTTTTCTCCCGGAAATATAATAAAACCAGATCAAAAAAACGAAATTCAATGTAAAGGAGAGGATTACACTATGAAGACGAAGAAAATCGCAGCACTGGGTCTTGCGGCAGTTATGGCGGCAACGATGGTTCCGGCGGTTCCCGCAATGGCGGAAGACGCCTCCGGGCAGGTTTACTATCTGAATTTCAAGCCGGAGCAGGATGAAGCGTGGCAGGAGCTTGCGGCGGCATATACCGAGGAGACAGGAGTTCCGGTAACGGTAGTGACCGCGGCTTCCGGACAGTACGAGACGACGCTTCAGTCTGAGATGGCAAAGAGCGAAGCTCCCACACTTTTCCAGGTAAATGGACCTGTAGGTCTGAAAAACTGGAAGGATTACTGCTATGATCTTTCAGATTCCGATATCTATTCACAGCTTACCAATGAGGCGTACGCTCTGAAAGACGGCGACGCGGTGGCTGGAATCGCTTATGTTATCGAATCCTACGGACTGATCGTAAACAAAACTCTTCTGGAAAAAGCAGGATACACACTGGACGATATCAAGAGCTATGACGACCTGAAAGCTGTAGCGGACGATATCCAGAGCAGAAAAGACGAGTTGGGAATCAAGGGAGCCTTTACCTCCGCAGGTATGGACGGATCTTCTGACTGGAGATACAAAACTCATCTGGCAAATCTTCCGATTTATTATGAATATAAGGAAGACGGAATTGACGACACAGATGAGATCAAGGGAACCTATCTTGACAACTACAAAAATCTTTTTGATCTGTATATTACAGATTCCACCTGCGACGGCGCAGAGCTTTCCGCAAAGACCGCCGACGATTCCAGAAACGAATTTGTAAACAGCGAGGCTGTTTTCTATCAGAACGGCTCCTGGGAATATACAGAACTCGCAAAGACTTTCAGCGATGAAGAACTTGCGATGATCCCCATCTACTTCGGCGTGGATGACGAGAACGAAGGTCTTGCTACCGGTACAGAAAACTACTGGTGTGTAAACAAGAACGCGTCTGAAGAAGACATTCAGGCAACTCTGGACTTCATAAACTGGTGCGTAACTTCTGAGACAGGAACAAAATCCATGGCTGAGGATATGGGCTTTACAATCCCCTTCAAGACAGCAGTTACTCCTACCAATCTGTTTGTAAAACAGGATCAGGAGTATACAGAAGCAGGTCTTACCCCGGTATCATGGTGCTTCACCACAATGCCGTCTGAAGAGTGGAAAAATACCCTCGGAACAGCTCTTACCGCTTATGCTGCAGGAACGGGAACTTGGGACGATGTAGTTTCCGCATTCGTTGACAACTGGGCAATGGAGAAAGCTCTGTCTGAATAAAAGAGATTTACAGAACAGATCATAAGGAGCTGCTGCATAACTCTGCAGCAGCCCCTTTTTCAGTAAAAGAGAAGGTTTTCCGCCGCAACAGGCGGAACCGTAAAGATCATGAAAGGAAAGAGGTAGGATCCTATGGTAGGAAAAACAATTAAAAAATGGTGGCCGCTGTTTGTGCTGCCTACGTTCGCCGCTTTTATCATCGGCTTTCTGTGGCCGTTCCTCTGGGGCATTTATCTTTCGTTCTGTAAATTCACCACTGTACAGGATGTTACATTTGTCGGCTTTTCCAACTATACAAAAATACTGATCGACAAAACCTTCAGTCATTCTTTCTGGCTGACGGTGGCTTTTGCGTTTATCTCCAGTTGAAGTGCTATAATAAAGTTGTAACGGAAGTGGCTAATAAGATATAATCAATTTTACAAAGAAAAGAGGTACACATTATGCCACAAAGTTACACGCCAGAATTTAAAAAGAAGATTGTCCGTCTCCATTT
>DXGV01000031.1 GCA_019113745.1 Candidatus Blautia intestinavium | reverse complement strand
GGTAGTGGCTACCCGGACGCTCACTTTGTTCAATTAGGCCAAATCGAAAATGGTGTAAACGAAGAGGCAGTTCACTGGAATGCCAGAACTGCTTTTTCGTTTACCCCATCATCGATTCTAACCTAAAGAATACAATTCACTATAGGCCTACTATATTTAGTGACGTACCCGCTAATCAAAATAAACAACGGCATTTGCAATGTCCAAATGACGTTAAATAGGAATGAATCCTGCGAGTTTACAGTGCATCCCGTCATCGTATGTCCCAGAACAACCAAGAGCATTGCGATTCCTCTCAATATATCAATCGTCTGATTTCTCTGTTTACTCATAAATAACTCCTGTTTTGATTAGATATCTGTGTCTATATACCATATCAAATATCTTCGCTTATGAATTTATGCCCTCTTTTGATAAACATATTTTTAATCTGCCGAAGAATAGGCTTGGGAATAATCTCCTTACCATAGTACATTAGGCTGAGTTTCCATTCTTGCTTTCTTTCTATAAGCTCTCTATCTAAACTCATTCCCTTTGAATCAAGAAACCTTTTTGCTGGATGTAATAGCTTACCTTTTCTAATAATATCCACAATATGAAATTCATCATTAATACTATATGCGCACCTTGCATTTAATGTTTTAGCTAAATTAGTCAAGGAAACCTCATATTCCCATGCACTAAGGTTTGATTTTACTGTATTCTTTAAAAAAGTTCTTTTCCATATTGCAGGGTACAAGTTAACCTTATAATTGCCATTCAAATCAATCCAAAAGGCTTTTTTAACACCTTTTATCTTTTTTCTTTCATGTGGATATGGCCAAAATCTTAAATAATCTAGATGAAGTCTTTCCATCAATTTAATTGCTCTGTTAATTTTGTTTACATCAACTGGCCTGTCCAAATAATAATCGTCTAATGTTATCAATAGATACTTCGTTTCGCAAGTTCTCGCAAATTCATAAAGCCTTTGTGGCATTTCCAAGGAATCACCAGCCGGAAAAACTCTAACATTTGAAAATTTAGCTTCGTGTATCTTATCCGTTACTATTACTGTATCAATACTTCTATCCGGCCAGTTCTCATTCAAAAGATCCACATGATTATTCCATAAATCCGAGTACCCTTCACATGAACTAATTACTAAAGTTAATTTATCCTTTAAATTCATTTTTTCCTCTATTCCATTTGTCAAACGCATCATTTATAATGCATTCAAATTTAGCATTACGGTTTCTTAGAGTGTGATTAATATTTGATATTTTTGCAGCTCCCGCATAATTATATTTTTTTATCTGTCCTTTTCTCATTCGCTTTTCGACTTATCTATTATTGTTCTGTCTATCTCGGTTAGTCACTTTCTTATCAGTCCTTCCAATTTTTCAATAACCCCGTAATCAACGTTAAAATCGAACTTACGGGCTATCCACTTTCCTGACGATTGCAGTATTTCCAGATCCTTTTCTTCCAGAATTCTGGGACTGTTCTGAAGATTGCTCCAGTCCACATAACAGACCGGGGCAGCCTTTTTATTTTTAAACGGTGAAATCATAAATAGTGTTTGGAAGAATTCTTCATCAGGACAGATTGCATTTCTAAAGTACTTTTCATATTCCGGGTGAACTTCCAGATATTGAACCGCCCATCTTATAAATTCTCCTGACATACACCACCACGATGATCCGGCATAATACTTACTAACCGGCTGGTGCTTTCTGGCCATGACAGGAAACGTCCATTTCTCGCCGCCCGTTAACTTCACCCACAGTTTTCTACAAATTTTTGCTCGAAATGATCTTCCTATCATCCACTTCGGATAATATAACTGGCACCTTTTTTCAAAAGCCTCTCCATAAAAACAATCAATATAATTTAATGAACTGAATGTTTCTAGCGTCTCTATAATCCATTTTATTGGTTTCAGCAAAAAGTCTTGACCGGATATCAGCCAGTAATAATCATATTCCCCTGTTCTCAATGCTTCTCTTAATAAGCACAAGGTTGCTTTAACTTGAGAATACCCCCCCCACCCCCCCCCCAAGATACCGAGACGCTATGGTTTTTGTCCATAATATGTATCTGTGGATCCTGTTTTATATTGTCAGCGATGTCACTCTTTTTATCTACATGTACGAATATATCGACTGACGGGTGTAATAAAGCGTCCAGCAGACGATTAATCTGTGACGGGTTCTTATGGCACTGTATTAAAACTGCTAATTTCATTATCTTTAATCCCTCGTATATTCAGCTATCGCTGTTTCAACAATACCTTCAAATACCCTGTTACTGTTTTGCAGGTTATGATTTAATTTAGAAATTTCTCGAGCCCTATAATAATTTGCTCTTTGATAATTGACATCCGAAAGTAATTTGATAATTTTTTCCTCTAGTTGTGATGCTTCCGTGCAAACAGGCCCACAATCAATTTGCTTCATATATTCAATAGCCCCGCATTCAATTGAACCAAATGTCAGAACTGCCCCACCTACGGCCAAGGAATCGGCAACTTTAGTAGACAAAGAATATCTGGTAATATCTATATCTTTTTCTTCAAAGCCTTCCACTATCAATAAAACGTCACTTTGATTCATGACATTCTTAACTTCAGAATAGGGGATTGCTCCTCCATAAATAACATTTGGATGCTTCTTTAATTTCTTGTAATACCGTTCCTCTGATTCATTTGAGAATACATGGATCTTATAATTAGAATTAATTTTTCCAAGTGCACTCGCAATTAAACAAAGGGACTCCGCTCTTCCCAGACGAATATTTCCGCAATATGAAATATACGGTTTTATAGCATCTATTGGTCTGAATTCATGTCTGCATAACTCTGATGTTAAATAAACCGTTTGCCCTTTCAGTCCAAACTCTTCATTGTATTTATCTCTAATTTTGTCTCCTATATATGCCGCGCTTCCTCCATGGGCAAACAGTCGTTTTACTAGTTTTTTATAAGTTGCACGATAGAAATAATACAAAGGGGATATCGATTTCCTATCATTAAAAAAGTAGTCATCTCCAATACAAGAAATTATCGGAATATCGTATTTTTCAGCAATGTAAAGCGCAATTTGTGGGATAAAATAATCATCCGAGAATGCAAGAAAAACACACTCCGGCGAAAAACCGTCTAACCACTCATTTAATTTGGATGTGCACCAATATTTCTTTTTCCAAAGCCATCCTCTTAAAAGATAATTTACCGGTGATTTGTGGCTACCCAATCCATATAATTTTGATATTAAACTTGTACTTTTTTGTTTGGGAAGTGTTTCCCATTCATCATTCAGATCTTTGTCATAAAAAATAACACCTGTATCTATTTTTTTTACATGCCTAACAAGCATTCTTTTGTCGGTAATCTGATAAAGGGAGTCACAATGCCCATGTACAGGCTCTCTTGGATTGGAAAATATCTGATATAAATTTTCCTTTTCCCAATTACTAAAATATGATTCAAACGCTCTTGATGAAGTCTGTCTATTATATGGTACTGTTCCAACAATAAGTACTCTATGATGCATCTTATCTTTTCCCCTTATTGGCAGACATTTTTCTAAGGAATATATCACTCAAAGATTTCGTAATTTTATCAGGCAGTATATACATCATCATTTGGCCTGTTATCACATAAACCAAATCATCAAAATTGATATAACCTTTTCTCTTAAAGCCTACCATGATTTGAATGTATTCTTTACAATTAATCCACGTTTTTCTTCTTTTCAAATTATCATTGCTGGTGCGATAATATAATAAAGACTCTTCTAAATTTCTTGTGTAAACACCTTCGTTAACTGCGCGTATAAACAGATCCAAATCCTCTTTTCTTCCATATGCAGTATAGCCTCCTAGACTTTCTATAACACTTTTTCTATACATAACAGTTGGATGATTAAAGGGACTCCGGCGTCTTGCAAACTTAACAATATCCTTGTGTTCAGTTGGAACAATCCTTTGAGAGGTAATATTTGAAGTATCACCTATAAACTCATCAATCTGTGTTCCTACAATACCCATATTGGGATGTTTAGAAAATTCTTTTAATTCAAGTTCACATCTATTAGATTTTGAGATGTCATCTGAGTCCATCCGTGCTACTAGTTCATTTCTGCAGAATTTTAACCCTTGGTTTAAAGCATTCCCTAATCCACCATTCTGATCCAATTTTACAACCGTAAATAACTGAGGGTATGTTTTAGTGTACTTCAAAAGCAAGTTATCCAAAGCAGATGGAACCGGACCATCCTCAACAATAACAAACTGTTCTGGAGGTACCGTTTGCTTAAGCATGCTCTCAATAGCTAAACGGAGATGATCTTCCTTATCGTTCTTATATACTGACATTAATATACTATATTTTTCACAGTCTCTTTCTGTCAAAGGATCATATGACATATGATTATTAGATATCACAGTCTCTGTTTTCTTTAGGGACCCTATCAAAGAGATAATTTGATATTCAATTCCCGGATAAACAGAACTCGCATGATCATAGCAGCTATTCCCAAATGCCTTATTTACAAGTCCTCCTATCTTACCTGGTACCTTGCTTGCAATAGTTACTGCCGCATTAAAAAATTTAACACTTCTGGCCTTCCCACCAGTTACTTTAGCAATCTCTTTAACCATCTCACTGGTCTTAGTCCACTCTGCATTCTGTGGAATCAGGACAATGGCATTCTCCTTTACTTTCTTCACCAGCATAATCTGGCACAGAAATTCACACAGATTCTCTATGTACAGCATGGAGCGTTCATTATCTACATCTGGGAATACTGGTAACTTCTTCGCCAGCTTCGCCAATGTAGGGTAGTTCCCCTTGCTGCCTTTTCCATAGATCATCGGCGGTCGGAGAACGATTACTTTGAATTTTTCATCAGCCAGTTCCCGGACTCCCACATCAGCCTGCAGCTTGCTATCACCATAGAAGTTTGCAGGACTTGGAACTGTGTGTTCATCAATAACCTTTTTCACTCCATAGGGCGCAGACTCTCCATATACAATCATAGAGGACATGAAGATAAACTCTTTGACGCCATCAGCTTTCGCCTTTTCAGCAACCTCTATCGCCAAATCAGTGTTAACAGAATAGTACTTTTCCTTTACCTCATCCGATACATTACCTACATCAGCGTGAGCAATTCCTGCCACATGATAAACAACATCGTAGGAGGAGAAATCCATATCTCTCCAGGAAGGATCTATCATATCCACAGCATCTATCGTAAAGTTGTCGGAATAATGCTCTGCAGCATACGCTCGGAAGGTTTCTCCAATATAAGAACCGGCACCTGTGATTAACACGCGCTTCTGAACGACCTGATCAATCTGGACAGTTTCTCCGAATCCGATATGTCCTATTAGTTCAGCATTGCTTTTCCCATCTGTGTAATGGCGACCGACAGATTTTTTCCTCATCTCCCCAGTTCCACCTTCAACTACCGTATCATCTTTTCCAACTACATGAACGCTGCCAAGGAAGCACTTTATATCCATCCCCAGCCCCATCTTCTTAACGTACTCCCCATCTAGCTTCGCCTTGTCAGGAATCTCCAGCTCATCTCTACCATTAATCTGAGCCCAGCCAGTCAGGCCAGGTTTCACATCGTTAGCGCCATATTTATCTCTCTCAGCAGTTAACAGATCCTGATTCCAAAGTCCAGGTCTAGGGCCAATCACAGACATGTTTCCAATGAAAATGTCCCAGATCTGTGGAAGCTCATCGAGACTATGAGCACGCAGAAACCTTCCAACCTTTGTTATGTACTGCTCCGGATTCTCCAACTGGTGAGTCGGTACGTCGTGCGGTGTGCTCATCTTCATGGAGCGGAATTTATGTAATTTAAAATATCTCTTATTCTGACCAACCCGCTTCTGCGTGAATAATACCGGACCTGGATCTTCGATCTTAATAGCAAGAGCAATGGCAGCGAAAACAGGAGAGAGGACTACAATACCACCGAATGACAGAACTATATCTATGGCTCTTTTAACGTGTTTCTCATAAAAAGAGGGGTTATACTCAGAATCACCAACCGCTTCCAGATGCCCTTTCACACCGTCTGCATTTTCTTTATCATTCTCATCCTCAACGAGGACAACTGTCTTACCCTCAAACGGATTTTTCTGTTCTCTATCATCTTCATACACAGAAGACGGGTTTTTCTTTCTGGCAAGAATACTCATGCCTACAAACGCAGCTCCTATAGCGACCATAGAAACTCCTATGATTTTTTTGATTTTATTCTTATCAATAGACATGACTTCATGCTCTCCTTAAACTAATATTACTGTGGTTACTACACGGACCAGAGCGTACGTTCTCTCACATAAAACTCGGTTCAGTACCGAACTGTGCTTTATATTCCTGCACCCATTTATCTTCCATGCTATATTCCGCTGATCTGATCTCAGGTTTTACCTCTATCAACTCAATCGGCTGCCCATCAGGGTCTTTTGTGAATGTAAATTTTCTCCCGAACCAATCAGTTCGTACTTTTTCACACTCAAGCTCTTTCATAACCTCATCCAAACTATCTACCGAAAAAGCAATATGTCTCAGCCCTTTAGCTTCTGGAGCCATAACTCGGTCCGGATGATTAGGATCAACGAAAATTTCAAGAATGACCTGTCCACATTGCATGAACACCACTGTGTCATATGAACGCTCTATTCTTTTTGTTTCTTTAAAGCCCAGCTTTTCGTAGAATAGAATAGATCGCTCCGTTGATACAATCAGAGCGATATGATCAAGACATATCATTTGAATACCCCTTTAATTGCTCAATCCCGCATAAAAACATCCCTCGTATAAACCTTCTCAGCGACATCATCCAGGCAACTATCGTACCTATTAGCGATAATCGCCTGAGTAATCTTTTTAAACTCCTCCAGATTATTCACAACCCGACTACCGAAGAACGTACTGCCATCCTCCAATGTAGGCTCATAGATCACTACAACAGCACCCTTGGCCTTCACTCTTTTCATCACGCCCTGAATACTGCTCTGGCGGAAGTTATCTAAATTACTCTTCATCGTGAGCCTATACACACCAACAACAACTTCCTTCTCACGATCCGCTACATAATCACTATCCTCGCTGTAAGAGTAATAACCGGCCTTACGAAGAACCTGATCTGCAATAAAATCCTTCCTTGTCCGATTACTCTCGACGATGGCTTCTATCAAATTCTCAGGAACATCAGCGTAGTTCGCCAGCAACTGCTTCGTATCTTTCGGCAGGCAGTATCCGCCGTAACCGAAACTCGGATTGTTGTAGTGGCTGCCAATTCTGGGATCCAGGCATACACCATTAATAATTGCCTGTGTGTCTAAGCCTTTCATTTCTGCGTATGTGTCCAGCTCGTTGAAGTAGGATACTCGCAGTGCCAGATATGTATTGGCAAACAACTTCACAGCTTCGGCCTCTGTGAATCCCATAAACAATGTGTCAATATTCTCTTTAATGGCACCTTCTTGCAGTAACCCTGCAAACTCGTGTGCAGCACTTACCAGTCTTTCATCACTCTCATCCGTACCGACGATAATCCGGGATGGATACAGATTGTCATAAAGAGCCTTAGATTCTCTTAGAAACTCAGGGCTGAAGATGATATTGTCACAGTGATACTTCTCACGCACAGATTTCGTATATCCAACCGGAATTGTAGACTTGATCACCATGATGGCATTCGAATTGGATTTCAGAACCAACTCAATCACTGATTCCACAGCAGATGTGTCAAAGAAATTCTTATTGCTGTCATAATTGGTCGGCGCAGCAATGATCACAAACTCAGCATCTTTATAAGCTGAAGCGCCATCCAATGTAGCAGTCAGATTCAGATCTTTCTCTGCTAAGTACTTCTCTATGTATTCATCCTGAATCGGAGAAATGCGATTATTAATGAAATCTACTTTCTCTGGAACGATATCCACAGCCGTCACCTGATTGCGCTGTGCCAAAAGGACAGCCAGTGACAATCCGACATATCCTGTTCCTGCTACAGCAATTTTCTTATTCATATCTACTATCTCCCATGATCGTTTCTAAAAATGTCTATCTTTACTGTCCTCAAAATAGGGGACAGATGATTCTCTCTCCCAGTGTGGGTATCTCATCTCTTGGAACACCCCATCTTCGAGACGGATTCCTGTCTCCATATCTATCGACCCGTCCCCTCTTCGAGACGGATTTATGTCTTTTCATCCATCTCAACTATCGAAGCATCCCATCTTCGAGACGGATTTATGTCTTTATCTCATCTCTATCGGAACAACCCATTTTCGAGACGGATGTGCATTGTAATAAATAAACAAAAAAGCTTCTGAAATCAGCCAAAATAGCCTGTATTTTTGTCTATTTATTACAAATAATTTTCCTGCATTTCCGTCTCAAAGACGTTCCACGCCTTTTGCCCCGTTGTCATAGGAATGACGGCAGGCTTCAAGAATATTATAGAATCCATTCAGATTGGAGCTGATATATACATCCGGATTGGTAATACTGTATCGCACGCCTGCCTGGGCCGCCAGGTTTACCACAATTTCCGGTTTATAAATCTGAAACAGTACATTGATCACAGATTTATCGGAAATATCTGCTTTGATAAATGTCCAGGAGGATTCCGGATGATTTTCTGCTTTCTTATTGATTTCTTTTAACCGGTATTCTTTTATGGAAACGTCATAATAATCATTTAAATTATCAATCCCGATTATTGTAACCGGTGAAATTGTTTCCAACAGATTCATAACCAGATTTGCGCCGATGAATCCGGCGGCGCCTGTTACAAATATTCTCTTTCCTTTTAAATCTATATGCTGCATGTTCACATTACCTCTATAGATTATTAATTTTCAAATCCTCTTCTCCACAATCTCCAGCCCCACCTGTACTTTCTGCACTCTCCCAAAGAATGGGACCTCCAGATATGCTTTCCGCTTATGTCTGTCAATCTTCCTTATGTATCCTTCCATTCCCTGTAATGGGCCGGAGTTGATAATTACCTTACTACCTTCAATAATTCCTTCTGACATGGCTACGATCTGCTCTTCTCCGCCGAATTTCATGAGAAATCTTACCTCTTCTTCTGTAAGTGGAATGATCTCCTTTCCTGTACCGATCAGCTTTGTCAGACCGATTACTTTCTTCAACTGTTGGTACAGGCAGTCTATATCGCTGGAAATAACAAATACATATCCGGGAAAGAGAAGTTTTTTTAGAATCTTCCACTGGCCCTGGATTTTCCTTTTTTCTTCATAAAATGGCAGGAAACATTTCTCCAGGACTTCTTCTTCAATATCTTTTCTGCACTGCTTACAGATACTTTCTTCTGTACCGGTGCGGACCTGCATCACATACCAGTTATGTATATTGTCCATAGCGTCTTCTCTTCTTTCCTTTTTTCAAAAAAGGCAGGCTTCGCCATTCTGTCCATTGGGCAGATTCCTGTCTGATCTTTTCCCCCGGCTTCATGCCGGAAAAGCAGATCCCATATCGCATCCGCAGAAAGCAAACGCGGCGATGCGACGATTTGCATTCTGCAGAATTTGTTCCATACTGACAGAGTTGAAAATGAAAACCCTGCTGTATTTTCAGAATCCCGGATAATTATTTTCTATCTAAGCGGTAACTTTGTTGTCAGTGGTATGATTTTTTTCTGCCGGATGGAATGTCGGCACAATCTTTTCTACCATTTCTACGATATTTTCTGAGTTCTCGTAGCTGGCTTTTGCCAGTTCTTCCAGTTGTTTCAGAAAAACTTTCGTATCAAAGGGAATAGGTTTACCAATATGGATCAGGTCATTGTCTGTTTTCTTTATTCCCTCTTCGGCCATCAGCTTCTCTTCGTAAAGTTTTTCTCCCGGGCGAAGGCCCACATACTCGATCCTGATATCCTCATCCGGTTTATAGCCGGAGAGACGGATCAGATTTCTGGCCAGAG
Organism: Candidatus Blautia intestinavium; assembly: GCA_019113745.1. Classification (GTDB taxonomy): domain Bacteria; phylum Bacillota; class Clostridia; order Lachnospirales; family Lachnospiraceae; genus Blautia_A; species Blautia_A intestinavium. The sequence goes on along the minus strand of DXGV01000031.1, from coordinate 62,905 downwards.
TGTCAATCTTCACCGGCTCTCCCATATCCAGAACAAAGATTTCTCCTCCCCATGCATAAGTTCCGGCCTGCAGCACAAGGCTCACCGCTTCCGGAATAGTCATGAAATATCGAATAATGTCCGGATGAGTAACAGTTATTGGACCTCCCGCCTCTATCTGTTTCTTAAACAGCGGAATTACAGAACCATTGCTTCCCAGCACATTTCCAAACCGGACTGCCACAAACTGTGTTCCATTCCTGTCTTTATTACTGGTACTCTCAATACGGATAAAATTTTCTTCATTTTCCATACCATCTACTGCCATATGATCCATAGGATCAGACGCTAGCTGTCCGTCAATAACTTTATCCATATGGGCGTGAAGGAAGGGAAGAAGGTCGATTCTTCCTTCTTTACTGATGGCGTCCATACTCTGAATGACCATCTCGCAGAGACGTTTGCTTGCTCCCATGATGTTCGTAGGATTCACTGCCTTATCCGTACTGATAAGAACAAATCTTTTTGTCCCGTTTCTCAGTGCTGCATAGGCAGTCTTATATGTACCTATCACATTATTTTTAATCGCTTCATTTGGACTGGTTTCCATCAGCGGCACATGCTTGTGGGCTGCCGCATGATAAACAATATCCGGTTTGTAATGTTCGAACACCCAGTTGATCCGTCTGCTATCCCTGACAGAACCAATCAGAACCACAAGATTCAACTTTGGATATTTTCTTTTTAGCTCCTGTTCTATCTCATAAGCGTTATTTTCATATATGTCAAAAATGATAAGCTGACCCGGCTCGTGTCCTGCTATCTGTCTGCATAATTCGCTTCCTATGGATCCTCCTCCACCGGTGACGAGGATCGTCTTTCCCTTGAGATGCCGGAAAATTTCTTCCATATTTACTTTGATCGGCTCTCTCCCAAGCAGATCCTCTACCGCAACCGGCTTCATTTTGCTTAAAGATACCTCGCCGTTTGTCATCTGATAGATTCCCGGCAGGGTCAGGAGTTCGCAGTCTGCTTCCTTACATATGTTCAGAATATCTCTTTTCTGTTCTGCTGTAGCCGAGGGAATTGCAAACAAAATCTGGTCGATATTGTATTTCTTCACCGATTCCAGGATTTTGTCCCGGCCGCCCACGATGGGAATGCCGTCCATCACCCGTCCCCATTTATTTGGATTATCATCTATTACACAGAGCGGTCTGGAATTTGCGTCGTTTGACACCTTCAGTTCTTTCAGGATTACCAGGCCCGCGGCGCCGGCCCCGATGACCATGGCGTTATGTACGGAACGGATATTTTTATCTCTTCTGGCTTTCTCAAGAATAACAAAGCGGTAAGAAAACCGGATGGCCGTTACCAGGCAGAACTGCGCCACAGCGCCTACCACATAATAGGAAACCGGCATTCTGCTCATCGTCAGAGTAATCCCGGCCACATGAAACAATGTCGTAATTCCCGTAGCTGCCAGGATACGATTCAGCTCACTGAAGCTGGCAAAACGCCATAAACTGTTGTAAAGCCTGAACACATAAAATACGGCAACCGTAAATAATGTATAAATTGGGGCAAATTTCAAAAAAGCGTATAAATATTCTTCAGGTATATTGGAATATCTGAGATCAAAGCGAAGCAGCAGTCCCAGAAAGTAAGATGCATTAACCGCCACCACGTCATAGATCAGAAGATAAAACGCGATAATTTTCCAGTGTTTGATTTTTATTCCCCGTGTATCTTTAGCCTTATCCATTGCCTCTGACTCTCTTCTCCCAATTGTTCATTTACCTTTTTTCTTTTTTCGCGCCTCATTCATCATATGACAGGCTTTCATCTGTTCTTCATCGCTGGCTCTGTGGTCATCTATGCCGGACCAAGCTCCGGCAATCAGCATCCAGGACACAGCCACGGCTACTACAGCGATAATGATCACTATAAAGACAATCATGATTTTCATCCTTTTCTGTCTATTATCTGCTGATATTTTAAGCTTTTCTGATAACTTCAAGCACTTTCGCAGCTCCTAAACTGCCGTCTTCCCGGGGCCTTATCCGGCTCCGGCGGGCGGTGCTCATACCCATGGCCGTCTCCCTGTAGGCGCCGGCCTTTTACGGTTTCCCATAAGATCTATGAAAATGGCGCTTGAGCTGCCAGTTTTCATCTTTTTCTTTTCATTTTCGCGGTAACAATATTAAACTAATATTTTTAACTTATCTAATACCAGGTGATAAATTTCAGGCCACTCATGCGGCCTTGATTATCTGTTGTTCACAAGTAAAGCATATATCAGTCTTCTGACTGTTTTGTCCGAAAAGACTCCCTGCACTTTATTCCAAGGTTCCAGGCGGAATTCAGATACCTGTTCCCCTGATGCCCGTTTTCGCACTGATACAAACTGCCGTAAGTCTTTATTTGTCCTCCGCATACGCTGCACACAGAATTAATATTATGCTGTACGGATTCCAAAACGGTGATTCCCTCCCGCCATGCTTTGTATTTGATTTTCTCTCGTATAGCAGAACTAAGATGAATAGGAGAAAAATTTCCTGCCTGTTTCATGATATAGGTCTGATAAACGTTCTCAAACTGCGGTAGTACAATAATTTTCGCTTCATGAGCCTTGCAGTAATCCACTGCCTGTCTGCTGTACTGATGAGAATAATAATCGTTCAGATTTTTCAGCTTCTCCCAGTATTTTCTGTTGGCTCTTGGATTTCCGCCTCCCCCCGCGGCTTTCTGAGACTTTTCAATTCTTTCCAGTAAAGTCCGGCATCGGAAAGCATACTCAGCTCCGCCTTTCAAGAACAGACAGCTTTCTTTTTCGCCGGAATGGCCTATGATACAGCACACCATCAATGCGTTTCGGTTTGTAAAAACCACGGAACACACTTTTTCACTGTCCGCCATTTTCTGTTTTGCAGTCCTCATGTCGCTTATCGCGGTTTTCCACGGGATATGAAGCTCAATCCGTTTTTCCCTCATGATCAGCGACGGGGACATCATCTGTCCTTCCTGCGGAACTGTATTTCCCCTTAACTTGCATCGCGTCCACTGCCATACAGAACCATTCCACAGCTTCAAAAAAATTTCATTTCCGGTAAAGTCTTTATACATTCCTTTGTAAAAGGTTACCGGCTCTGCAAATTTTTCTGTTCTCGTTTTTTGTTCTTTCCTGGAAAGGAAACTTCTTGCCGCCGCTATAGCGGTGTTTATGGCCGCTCTGCGAAAGTAGAGAGGAACTTTTTTCCATGGAAGGGGATTGGAAACAGGTTTTTTCTCTCTCCCGATGATCGTCATTTTTTCAAGCTCTCTCATGGCTTCCTGAGAACTGGAAAAATCACCCCTTCTTTCTCTTCCGGCAGATTGAGGAGTTCCCTCATGCGCGAACTGTTCTACTGCGTTATTTTCCTCCACGATATCCAGATAGAGACTGTAGTAAAAATAAACAATCTCGTTATAAAGTTCCTGTGTCTTTCTCATCCAGTCTGTATGACGGGACAAAACATTAAATTTTCTGACTGTCACGGAATAATAGCCCGTTTTTTCCATAGAAAAAACACCTCAGATTTTTCGTGAAGTAATATGATAAGCGATATTTATTATTAACAAGCGTTATTTTAGCACATATTTTTTTTTATGTAAAGAAATATATCTGACGCAAATCATGCAATTTTGATCATTTATATGGTTTTCGGCAATAATATAAAGATAAAATAATTAATTCGACCAATGAAACTTCTTTTTATATAGGAAAACACCCCGGATTTTTTGTGAATCTTTCGTGAATCATATTACTTCACGAAATAAAGACGGCCCTGGAGCCGTCTTTCTTATTATATACGAAGTACTGTTTCCAAAGCCGTCTTTTTGTTTCTTTCACTCTGTTTCATTTATGTTTCATTCATCCTGTGTCCCCTGCAGTTTCTCAATCAGTTCCGCCGCACTTTCCGTCTGGCCCAGATACCCGAACTCATTGGAAAACACCACTGCGCCCAGAAGGATCTGCTGATAGGAGCGGTGATTCAGATAAAACTGTATCCGATCCATTAAATATTTCATAGTTTCTTCCAGGATCCCGTGTTTTTTTAATACTGCCAGAGCCTCGTCCGTGGTATTGCAGTCCAGAACCTCTTTTGCGCACGCAAGGCTTCCGCCTGCCCGGATAGCATTGGCGCAGAGAGTTTCCATTCTGGCGTCCGCGCTGTGGGAATGGGTATTCATAATCCCTGACGCCACCTTGACGAATTTTCCGATATGGGCCACAAAAAGGATTCCTTTTGCCCCCATATTTACCGCCATATCAATCGTCTCTCCTACATAATTGCTGCATTTGATATTTTTTTCAAAAGGCAGATCCATATGTTCCCTGAGGTAGTCTGCCCCGTAATTTCCCGGCGTTACAAGAAGGTATTCCATCCCTTCCGCTCTCTTCTGGGACATTTCCACGCGGATACTCTCAATAAGAGCCGTCTCGCTCATAGGTTCCACGATGCCGGAGGTTCCAAGGATGGAAATCCCTCCCTGGATGCCCAGTCTGGGATTAAAGGTTTTCTGCGCGATTTTTTCTCCTTCAGGAACAGAAATTGTAATCTTCATCTGTCCTTCATAGTGGTATTTATCCGCCGTCTCTTCCGTCGCTTTTAAGATCATTGCCTTCGGGACAGGATTGATCGCCGCCTCGCCGATTTTCTGGGAAAGTCCCCGTTTCGTTACCCGGCCCACTCCTACGCCGCCCTCAAGAACGATCTGTGGAGCAATCTCCGAAATTTCCGTATCATCCTTCAAACATGAACTATGGTTTTTCTCCGATCTGTTCTTTTTAACTAACGAATCTCTCTGTTTTTTCCATTGCTCCGTGTCCATTTTCTCCACTCTCGCATAGATCAGAAGTCCGTCCGTAGTGTCCGGGTCGTCACCCGCGTCCTTTCGTACCGCGCAGGATACCGCATTGTCTTCTCTCTGAATATCCAGAAGCCCCAGATTCAGAAGGATTCCCTTTGGCGTCATAAGCGGTATCTCCCTGATTTCGCCGCCGCCCAGGAGCATTTCCGCCGCTCCCTTTGCCGCTGCTGCCGCGCAGGTTCCGGTAGTATATCCAAAACGGAGTTTTTTGTTGTTTTTTATAATGTAATAATCCTCCAGGCCTGTTTTATGTTCCATGGAGAACCTCCTTTCCAAAAAATACATCTGAATTTTCGTACTTTTTATTCTAGCATGTGATACTGGGATACGCAAGAAAAGACACAGGCCGGCTGCTCCTGTCTTTTCTCTCCTCCGCCCTTTGCGGCTTATTTTTTCTTTTTGTAGATACTGCTCCACTGGCAGCCAGGACAGATTTTTTCTCTCCCGACGCCGGAAATCATTTTCTTACGCACTTTCCAGGTAAATTCTTCCCAGGACAGAATCTCCCCGTATTTCAGCCTACAGGCTTTCAAAACCCTGCTGTCGTATTCTTTTACCTTTTCGTCCGAAACACAGCCGTTTTCTCTGCGATTAGGACATTGGATACAGACATCGTCCGCGCCCAGCAGAATATAGACCAGTACCGCAAGAGTTCCTCTTTTTCCTCCCAGCACTCCCACAGCAAAAAATACTGCGAAAGTCTGAAGGGTAAAAGGCACTGCCGCAGGAATGGATTCTTCTTTTTCTCTCTTGTCTAAAGTGGAAGATAATGTTAGAATCAAGGTAGGCTTTCAGAAGCGATTTCTGATGAGCGGCTATTTTATTATTATGCTGTGTACTGTTTTGTCACGGCGAATATTATCAACAATGCGGAGGAAAAAATATGAAGAAACTTAAAGTTGTAAAAGGCGCGGAATGTATGGCATGTCTGGAGTGTGTGATCGCATGTTCCACCAGCTTTTATAAGGAATTTGATCCGGACAAATCCTGCATTCAGATCGTTGAAAAGAACGGAAGCCCGAAGCCAATGGTCTGCGTACAGTGCGGCAAATGCGCGAAAGCCTGTCCTGAGGAAGCGATCACCCAGAACGCGAAGGGCGTTTACATGATCAATAAAAAGAAATGTACCGGCTGCGGCAAATGTGTGGAGGCCTGTCCTTTCGGCGTAATGGTCAAAGCAGAATCCTCCTCCACAAGCAGCAAATGTATTGCCTGCGGAATCTGCGCAAAAGCCTGTCCTGCAGGAGTTCTCGAGGTTGTAGAATCATAATTTGTTATCATATGACAGAAAACGGAGTACAGGATAAAATCTTCCTGCGCTCCGTTTTCTTTATTCCTCCATTCTTCCCGTCTATCCATTTCTTTAAAAATAATTCCTGTTTATTCTTCAATAAGTCGTTTTTGTTATATTATATGGCTGTTTATAAATTGAATTTAGGTTTTTATGACGTTATTATTTTATAAAATTCAAAACGGATCCGGTTTTCCCTGAAAAGCCGGACACTATAATAAACAGGAGGTCTGACAAATGTTTCAACTGTTATTAGTTATTATCTACATTTCCTTTATCAGTCTGGGGCTTCCGGATTCCCTTCTGGGCTCCGCATGGCCCTCCATATACCCTGAACTTAAGGTTCCGGTATCCTATGCCGGTATCATTTCCATGATCATTGCTCTTGGAACGATCGTCTCCAGTCTTCAGAGCGACCGTCTCACCCGGAAGCTGGGAACCGGAAAGGTAACTGCTTTCAGTGTGGGAATGACGGCCGCAGCCTTATTTGGCTTTTCCATCAGCCATTCCTTCTGGATGCTCTGCCTCTGGGCTGTTCCCTACGGGCTCGGCGCCGGCAGTGTGGACGCTTCCCTGAATAATTATGTGGCGCTCCATTATGAAAGCCGTCATATGAGCTGGCTTCATTGTATGTGGGGCGTAGGAGCCACCATAGGCCCCTATATCATGGGATTTGCCCTGACAGGGGGAATGACCTGGAACGGAGGCTACAGGATCATCTCCGTGCTTCAGATTGTTCTGACCATTCTTCTGGCAGTCAGCCTTCCTCTGTGGAAAGGAAAAAAATCTGCAGATTCTTCTTCGGAAAATTCCCAGGCGCTGCCCAGGGCTCTTTCTATAAAGAGTATCCTGCGGATTCCAGGGGCAAAAGAAGTGATGGTCTGCTTTTTCTGTTACTGCGCGGTAGAACAGACAGCGGCTCTGTGGGCCAGCAGCTATCTGGCCTTATATAAAGGCGTACCGGCAGAGACGGCGGCAAGATTTGCAGGCATGTTTTTTATCGGAATCACTGTAGGACGCGCCTTAAGCGGCTTTCTCACAATGAAACTGAATGACGTGCAGATGATCCGTCTGGGACAGGGACTTATTGGAGCGGGCGTTCTGATCATGCTCCTTCCTCTGGGAGCGGGCGCCTCTCTCGCCGGTCTGATCATCATCGGTCTTGGATGTGCCCCTATATATCCATGTATCATCCATTCCACGCCGGACCGTTTCGGAGCGGACAGATCACAGGCCATTATCGGAGTACAGATGGCCAGCGCCTATATAGGCACCTGCCTGATGCCGCCCCTGTTCGGCCTGATCGCAAATCATATCAGCGTTTCTCTGTTTCCGGTTTATATGCTGATCATCCTTGTCCTGATGACAGTAATGCACGAGCTTCTTACAAGAAAAACCATGTCGTAGCTACTTTCTTCCTGCCTTTTTCTTTTTTGAAGATACGCAGGAGCCTGTGTAGGTGAGAGATACAAGAAGCCAGATAGCAGCTACAGCAAAAACGGCCAGAATTCCTGTCTGGAAAAAAAGGTGACATATCATCGTCACTACAAGCAGCACCGGAATAAATTTATTTAATGTCATATACGTTTTGTAGGAGCTTCGGTAAATCATCTCCCTCTCCGCCTCGTCGCAGCTTTCCAGCCATTTCTTCTGAAAATTTCTGTCAGACGGATCGCCCTCCATATACGGATGTGCGATCCGGATGGCTTTCACATAGCGCACCTGCCAGAACCCTTCGTAGATCCCGCAGATACAAAATACAATGCAGGTATAAAGGAAACCCGATCTGGCGCTCTCTGAGCTTTTGATATAATCTGTGGAGTACCCGAAGGAGAGGAAAATAAAGCTGCATACCATTGCAATAATGCTGATATTTATACCAATAGCTCCTGTTTTCTCCTCCTGATAGTCCAGAATGTCGCATTCCTCATCGTCGGAACGGAGTATTTTTCTGCCAATGCTTTTCAATCTGTTAAGGTAAAATTCTCCCAGGATCACCGCCAGAACTGTGATCACAATTAAGATTGGAAGGCTGTATGCCTGGATCCCGGCGTAAAACTCATGAAATGTATTCTCAATACCCCCTCCGCTTTTTCCAATAAAATACATAAGACCGAAGCCCAGAACAGCGCCTGCCGCCGCGCTGATCAGTATGATCAATGCAAATCTCAGATATGAATTGCCTGTTTTCCTTTTATTTTTCATCCTCTTCATCCTCCTCATAACTGAAAATATCTTCTACACTTACGTTGCAGATCTTTGCCAGCTTTAAAGCCAGTGTAACCGAAGGCGAATAGTCGCCTCTCTCAATCAGGCTGATGGTCTGTCTGGATACGCCTGCCAGCTTCCCCATTTCCGTCTGATTGACTCCCAGCCTGATCCGATATTCCTTTAACTGATTTAATAAAGGCACAGTACCATCTCCTTTCTGTCATGTTTTCCGCGGATTACTTTGACAACTTTTCTTGTCATAATTATCATATCATTGACAACTATATTTGTCAATATGAAATGACAACTTTTTTTGTCATATACAGACAGTACAACTTTTATTTCATATGCAAGGCAGTTCTTTCTCGACCTCATTGTTCTCTTGTACACGAATGCTATCCCCAAAAAGAAAAAATCAGAGCAGGAATTTCTCATATTAATGAAATCCCTGTTCTGATTTTTATATTAATAAATAATAATCGGATATCCGCCGTCAATAGTGTTGTAGATCACGGCTGCCTGATCTTTTGGAAGATTGATGCAGCCGTGGCTGCCCGCCCCTGACTTATACCGGTTTCCTCCGAAAGAGGACTGCCAGGTGGCGTCATGAAGTCCCTGCCCGTACACAAAGGGCATCCAGTATGTCACATGCGTCGTATATCCGTATACGTCGCTGGTCAGCGTATAGGGACTTGCCTTATAGGCAATGGGCCAGGCGCCTCTGTAGGTCTCCCGCTCCGGAGTGGGCGCGCCGCTGACAATATCTGTTTCCGTAATAAGCGCGCCGTCTTTATACAGCCACAGATGCTGGTTGTCAAGGCTCACTTCAATATAACTGCCTGCAAGATCGTCCTTACCGTTCCTCTTCATTCCGCTGATGCTGTAAATGGGATCCCGGGTAACCGGCTTCCCGCTCTGGATATCTTTAAGAAGCTGCGCCAGCTCCGCCTCCTGGTCGATCTGGAACCCATATTCATTACTGGATACCGTCACATCATTCCCATACGAGGTATGGAAAGTCCTTGGCACATAAATTGTATTATAGGTCGCTGCCAGGTTTGACACATACTCTTCTGCCGCCGCCTGATCAATACTGATCGTTTCCCCCTCAACCTTGATCCAGGAACTGATCACATCTGATCCAAGAACCTCTGTAGTTTCTCCGAAGGTATAAGTGACCGAAGCGTTTCTGTAGTTGGAAAGCTGCTGGTTCAGACTGGTAAGCTTTGCCTGCATATCCTGGGACTCTGCCGTCACGGGCTGCTGGTATACTTCCGTTCCTATTGTGATATCCACCTGTCCTCCCAGCGGTTCCTGCCGGATCGCATTGTCCAGCGTCTGATCCACACAGGTAAGAAGCCGCGCCTCGTCAATCTGGTTTCCCTGCACTTCTTTTACCAGAACAAATTCCTGTTTTCCTTCATCATAGGAGATATAGGCGTCTTTAGAGGCGCTTCTCTCCTTCCCGCCGAAATTGTCGGCATTAAGAATATGCTTCTCCTGAGTTTCGTTTTTTGTTACCTGATACATGATCTCATAGTCTTCTTTTACTGCAAAGATCCTGCGGTTGGAAGCTCTTTTTACCTGAAGCTTCTGCAGACTGTTCTTCAATATTTCTTCATCAAGAGAATATCCAAGATCTTTAAGAGTTGTACGGAATACCTCCTCTCCGTCTTCCTGGAAAACAACCTCCCTGTCCAGAAAAGTACGGAGGATCTTCTGCTCCGCTTCCTCCGCATTAAGCTTCGACACATCAAGGCCGTATATGGAGATCCCCCTGCCCAGAGTACCGTTATCCGAGATTTGTATGTACACAAACAGACCTGCGCCGAGAAGCACCATAGCCGCAATGCATATTCCTAAAATAATCTTCTGTGTTTTCCTGCTTAACCTTAATTTTTTCTTCATATTTTTCCCCTGATTTATTGTATTCTCTGTCTGTGTGATTATTCCGGCCTTCTCCCCGGAACCGGACAGACCTTTTCTTCTGTTTTTTAGATCTGGAAGGAAAATCTTCTGTTCCCCAAGGCAGACTTTCCCCAGAATAATGCCCTACAATATTATATTAGGAAAAATTTTCCTTTCTGTAATTTCTGTTTTCAGACATAAATATTTTTCCTGAATTTTTTCTTCAATTATAGTCCTTTCATCTCTTACAGGCAATTCTTCTCTGCTAAAAAGACGAAAAGCTGTATCCCCCGGATTGCTCCGCTATATTTTTTATGATATTCTATAAACAAAATATCGGATGCAAAAGTCCCGGTATTCAAACAAAGCCATCACTCAGGAGTTGCAATGGACCGTACAGTAACTTACCAGATCAGTGAACAGGAGGAAGGACTCACTGTTTTAGAATATCTTCGGAGAAACGGATTTTCCAGACATATTTTAAGCGCCATGAAAACAGATAAAGACGCCATTCTTTTAAATGGGCTTCATGCCGGAGGGCGTACTCTTCTCAGGGAGGGGGATCTTCTCCGGATACATGTTCCGGAGACAGAATCAGGAGAAAACATTGTCCCTGTTCCCATGCGGCTTTCCATTCTCTATGAAGACCAGGATATGCTTGTTGTCAATAAGCCTGCCGATATGCCCGTTCACCCTTCTTACGGCAATTACGAAAACACCCTTGCCAACGGCGTCTCCGCCTATTTTCAGGCAAAAGGAATCAACTGCCCTTTCCGCTGCATCAACCGTCTGGACAGGGATACCTCCGGCGCTCTGATTCTGGCAAAAAACGCTCTCAGCGCCTCCATTCTTTCCTCGCAGATGAAAAACCGCCTGATCCGCCGAACTTATCTGGCGGTGGTAAAAGGAATCGCGCCGGAAAAAGGAACCGTCTCCGCTCCCATAAGCCGCGTCTCCTCTTCTGTGATCAAGCGTCAGGTGGATTTTGCAGAAGGAGATCCTGCTGTTACACATTTTGAGCGGCTTGCTGTCAGCCATGATCACTCTCTTCTGGAAATTCATCTGGAAACAGGCCGCACTCATCAGATCCGGGTTCATATGGGATATCTGGGCTATCCTCTGCCGGCGGATTATCTCTACTGTCCGGATTATTCCCGGTTCAGCCGCCAGCCGCTGCACTCCTTCCAGCTTGTATTCACCCGCCCCGTAACAGGCGAGTCTCTCTGCATTACGGCACCTGTTCCTGCCGACATTGCAGAAAAATTTTAAAACAGCCGCTCCTCCAGGCTCCGGCGATGAACCGGATATGAAGGAAGGCGGCTGTTTTCTGTTCTTATCTTATTTATTTTTTTCGTAAATGATCAAAAGCCCTTTCAGAAGAAGATCTTCATCCTGAATAATCTTTCGTTTGCAGTGCGGAATGATCTTTCCCGACATCCCGCCGGTGGCGATCGCCGTAACCTTTTTTCCAAGCTCTTCTTCGATCCGGTCGATGATCCCGTCTACCGCGGCGGCGTTACCGTAAAGAATCCCGCTCTTCATACAGTCCACTGTGTTTTTTCCGATGAATTTCTTCGGTTCTTCAATACTGATCCCGCTTAACTGAGATGCTCTGGAAGTCAGTGCGTCCAGAGACACCCTCACACCCGGCAGGATCATACCTCCCAGATAGCGCTTTTTCTCATCCACCACGGACACTGTAGTGGCAGTTCCCATATCTACGATCACCAGAGGCACCGGATAATAGGTCAGCGCCGCCACAGCGTCCGCCACCCGGTCCGCTCCCATCTCTCCCGGATTATCCAGCATGATGTTCAGCCCGGTTTTAACTCCCGGTCCCAGAACCAGAACTTCTTTTTTTAGGATCTTTTCCGCAGCCAGTTTGGCCACATTGGTGATCTGAGGAACCACAGAAGAAATAATACAGCCCTCGATATCTGTACGCCTGATATGATAAATATCCAGAACCGTTTTCAGATCAATGGCATATTCCAGTTCCGTTTTGGTACGGACAGTGGAAAGTCTTTCTATAAAATAAATTTTTTCTTTGTCGATACATCCAACTACAATATTCGTGTTTCCGATGTCAATAGCTAAAATCATATATTATACCGCCTGTTTTGCCGGCCGCTTCCAAGTGGCCTGAAATACTTTCAAAAGTGCTTTTCCAAGAGCTGTCACCAGCACCGCCGCAGCAACCGCTTCCGGAATGCCGGACGCCGTAACAGTTCCCATGATCAGGCCGAAAACCGCCGTAACGGCAACTTCCTGAGCTCTGGCGTACTCCTGGGCAAACAAAAAATAAATGCTCCCCATTACAAAAACAGTATTGACCATAGAGCCGATAAATCCTGTAATGACAAGTGATAAATATGTATTCATCTTTATCCTTCTGAACAGGATCCACAGCCATCCGGAAATCAGACCGATCAGGATACGGCATCCCACCGAGATCCAGACAGCCTTCAGAACTCCGGCCAGTCCGGTAGTGCTTAAAAAAGGCGAAAACGCAAAGGATAAAAGCGTAGGCGCCATTGTATTACTGATCAGAGAGCATACGCCGAAAACTGCTCCGAGAATTACTCCGGCAGAGGGGCCTAAAAGAATAGCTCCTACGATTACCGGAATATGTACAGTTGTCGCCTTAATGATCGGGAGCTGGATCATTCCCAGCGGAGTGTTCGCCAGAAGAATGACGATAGCAGCCATAAGTGCAACACTGACCATCCAACGAGTGTCTTTTTTGTTTGTTTCCATGAGAATTCCTCCTTGTTATCGTTCCCTTTTGGGATACAATACGGTGCGGAACAGCGGGCGGATGATCACCCGCTTCCTGGTGAACGGGTTACACTCCTCTCGCTTTCATCATGGAGAGAATTTTATCCAGGATGATATTGGCTGCATCCTCTTTGCTCATAAGCTCGAGTGATACGTCCTCATCCTCTGTAATCAGGGTCAGCACATTTGTATCGCCCTGGAATCCGGCGCCTGCGACCTTAAGATTATTGGCCGCCACCATGTCCAGATGCTTTTTTTCAAGCTTGACCCTGGAATTACCGATCATATTCTGTGTTTCCATGGAAAATCCACATAAGAACTGGTCCGGGCGGCGGTGTTCTCCAAGATACTGAAGAATATCGTCCGTCTTTTCCAGCTCAATGGACATGTTTCCATCCTGCTTCTTTACCTTTTCTTCCGCTACTCTGGACGGACGATAATCCGCCACTGCCGCAGCTTTGATAATAATATCCTGTTCTCCGCTTACGGAAGTTACGACCTGAAACATCTCTTTCGCCGTTACCACAGGAACCACTTTCACAAAAGGAGGCGGAGTAATGGAACAGGGGCCGCTGACAAGCGTTACCTGCGCTCCCCGGAGCATTGCCTGTCTTGCAATGGCATAGCCCATCTTTCCGGAAGAGTGGTTTGTGATATAACGGACCGGATCGATAGCTTCCTGGGTGGGTCCTGCCGTCACCAGGATCTTCCGTCCCTCCAGATCCTTTTCCATAGCAATCTCTTTCAGGATATACGAAAGCAGTGTTTCCGGCTCCGGCATTTTTCCGGCTCCTGTATCGCCGCAGGCCAGATATCCGCTGGCCGGCGCGATCACCTGATAACCGTAATGCTCCAGAATCTTAAGATTATCCTGGACAACAGGATTTTCATACATATTCGTATTCATGGCAGGGGAAATAATCTTTTTACATTTACATGCCATGACGGTAGTAGTCAGCATGTCGTCGGCGATGCCGTGAGCCAGCTTTCCGATCACATTGGCGCTGGCCGGAGCAATCATCGCCACGTCCGCCTGCTTTGCGATCGATACATGCTCCACCTGAAACTGAAAATTCCGGTCAAAAGTATCCACCAGACACTTATTCCCCGTAAGTGTTTCAAAGGTAATGGGATTGATGAAATTCGTGGCGTTTGCTGTCATCAGCACATGTACCTGCGCGTGAAGCTTCTTCAGCACGCTGGCAAGATATGCGATCTTATATGCCGCAATACTTCCGGTGACTGCCAGAAGAACCGTCTTTCCTTTTAACATTTCTTCCATCCTCCCTTTCATTGTCTGTTTCCGTTCCGGATTTTTCATACCTTTTTCTGAATTTTCCCTGTACCAATTATGTCTGTTATATTATAATCAGCATAGGAAACAAATGCAATGCATTTTTCATCTGTTTGTATTTTTATACACCTTTTTGTTTTCTGTAACAACCGCGTCTGTACGCCTTAAATTTCATTGTACCGGCGCTGCCGTAAGGCAGGAAAGGAAAATCACATGAAAAATTATCAGATTACCCAGTGGTGTGCCCGCTTTATCCGCGAACAGGTTCAGCCGGGAGATTTTTGTATTGACGCCACTATGGGAAAAGGAAACGATACGTTGCTTCTGAGTATGCTCGCAGGGCCTTCCGGCAGAGTTCTGGCCTTTGATATTCAGGAAGAAGCCCTCCGTCTTACGGAAAAACGGCTTCAGGAGGCAGACGCTCCCAAAAACTATACCCTGCTTCTCGACTCCCATGAAAGGATTTCCCGCTACGCCCCGCCTGGATCCGTAAGCTGCATTGTTTTTAACCTGGGTTATCTTCCGGGAGGAGATCATTCCATGGCCACGAAGTCCGGAACCACGATTTTGGCGCTTAAAGAGAGCCTTTCTCTTCTTAAAAACGGAGGGCTGATCTCTCTTTGTATTTACAGCGGAGGCGATTCCGGATTTGAGGAAAAGGAGGCTGTACTTTCCTGGCTGTCCGGGCTGGATCCCGGAAAATATCTCGTGATCCGCAGCGATTATTATAACCGTCCCAACAATCCTCCCATTCCTGTACTGATCGTCCGTCTCTAAGCCTTTTCACAGATGCAGCCTGCCATATTCAGCCGTATGTTTCCTATGAACTAAAAAGCGGGACAGCCCCTTTTCAGAGGATTCCTGTCCCGCTGTATCTATTCCTTTTTTCAGTCTATGATCTTAATACTTTCAATCACCGGCTGTTCGTCTTTTTCAATGGTGCCGTTATTGTCGGTAGGCTTGGCGTCCTTGCAGATTTTGTCCACAACGTCCATTCCATCTGTCACATGGCCGAAAGCCGCATAGTCTCCGTCCAGGAAAGTGCTGTCCGCCTGAACAATGAAAAACTGGGAGCTTCCGCTGTCCGGATCTGCCGCTCTTGCCATGGAAACGGTACCTCTTGTATGGGAAATATCATTTTCCACTCCGTTGTTCGCAAACTCTCCCTTAATATTCTCGTCCGCTCCTCCGGTTCCGTCTCCGTTAGGGTCTCCTCCCTGGATCATAAATCCGTCCATGATCCGCCAGAAAGTAAGTCCGTCATAGAAGCCGTCCTGCGCCAGCTTCACAAAGTTTGTCACAGTAATGGGCGCCGTATCCGCGTCAAGCTCCAGGTCAATGGTGCCGTAATCTTCAATATTGATCTCTGCGTGATGAAGCCCCGTCAGCTCCTGGCTTGTATCCAGGACAGTTTCTCCGGAAACAGTTCCCTCTTCATCTGTCCCGTCGCTGAAGCCTGCCGCTTCCGCCTCTTCTTCACTGGCTACCTCTCCGGAAGAAGATGAACTGCTTTCCTTTTCTGCCGTACCGCCGCTGTTCCCGCATCCTGTAAGCATACCTGCTGCCATCATCAATGCGCAGGCCGCCGCAAATATCCTGTATTTCATTGCTGTTCCTCCTTATTTCTTACCGCTTTACCGGATCCTGTCCGGAAAACCGACTTTTCGCTGTACCTTGCGCAGCGTCTTCATTGCATAATAATTCGCTTTTTCCGCATTTTCTTTGATCACAGAGTCAATATACGCCTTGTCTCCCGACAGCCTTTTCATCTCTTCCTGAAGAGGTCTCAATACAGAAATAACAGCCTCTCCTACTGCCGGCTTCAGCTCGCCGTATCCTTTTCCTTCAAATTCCTTTACCGCCTCCTGAGGCGTTTTTCCTGTGCAGGCACAGTAGATATCCAGAAGGTTCTTGATTCCCGGCTGCTGGTCGCTGTAACGGATGCATCCCTCGGAATCTGTAACCGCGCGCTTGAATTTGCGCATGATCGTATCCGGATCGTCCATCAGGTAGATGCTGGCATTGGGATTTTCATCTGATTTTGACATTTTCCTGGAAGGATCCTGAAGACTCATGATCTTTGCTCCTACCTTGCCCACATAAGCCTCCGGCACAGTAAAGACATCTCCGTAAATATTATTGAAGCGTTCCGCTATATTTCTTGTCAGCTCCAGGTGCTGCATCTGATCCACGCCTACGGGAACCACATCCGCCTGGTACAGAAGGATATCCGCCGCCATCAGTACCGGATAGGTAAACAGGCCGGCGTTGATATTATCCGCGTGTTTTGCCGCTTTATCCTTAAACTGCGTCATACGGTTCAGCTCGCCCATATAGGTAAAGCAGCTTAAAATCCATGAAAGCTCCGCGTGGCCGGAGACATGGGACTGATAATAAATGCAGTTTTTCTTCGGATCAAGTCCTGCCGCGATATAAAGGGTCAGAAGGCTTCTCGCCCGTTTTCTCAGCTCCGCCGGATTCTGACGGACAGTAATGGAATGAAGATCCACCACACTGTAAAAACATTCATATTCATCACTTAACGTCAGCCAGTTCTTCAGCGCTCCCAGGTAATTTCCAAGTGTAAGGTTTCCCGTCGCCTGCATACCGCTGAACAGTACTTTTTTTCCATCTATCATGATCGTCCTCCATAATCTTTCCTGTGTATCATATTGCCAGTAGCTTCTCTGTCCGTACTCTGTCGTTGCATTTTCTTTCTGCCTTCCGGACTTCTAACAGTGTAACATTCTGCTGAAATAAAGTCAATTACTTGTCACCTGGGTC
This sequence comes from Candidatus Blautia intestinavium, assembly GCA_019113745.1. Taxonomy (GTDB): domain Bacteria; phylum Bacillota; class Clostridia; order Lachnospirales; family Lachnospiraceae; genus Blautia_A; species Blautia_A intestinavium. The sequence goes on along the minus strand of DXGV01000031.1, from coordinate 45,746 downwards.
TGACTTTGGTAGAATACAGATGAAAAGTTTTTTTAAGGAGGAAAAATCACATGAAAAAAATCGCCAGCTTTACTATAGACCATATTAAGCTTCAGCCCGGAATCTACGTTTCCAGAAAAGATTATCTTGGCGATCAGGTCATCACTACTTTTGATATCCGTATGACATCTCCCAACGAAGAGCCTGTAATGAATACAGCAGAACTTCACGCTATTGAACATCTGGCTGCGACTTTTCTCCGGAATCATAAGGAATTCGGCCCTAAAGTCATCTACTGGGGACCTATGGGATGCAGGACAGGAAACTATCTTCTTCTGGCAGGAGACTACGAATCAAAAGATATTGTCGGTCTGATGACGGAAATGTTTGAATTCATCCGGGATTACGAAGGGGAAATTCCGGGAGCTTCTCCAAAAGACTGCGGTAATTATCTGGATATGAATCTTGGAATGGCAAAATATCTGGCCGATAGATATTTAAAGAATGTTCTTTACGATATCAAACCGGACAGACTTGTCTATCCGGAATAAACAGACATAATACAGGCCGGAAATCATCTGACCTCCCTTCCGGGAAATGAAACCGATGATTTCCGGCCTGTTCTTTACTGTGCTGCAGCGGTGTCTGTTGTCGCGGCAGCCGCATCTGCTGTACCTGCAGCAGCGCCTGCAGGAGCCGTAGTGGATACATACTGCGCGGACGCGTAGCAGACAGTTCCGTTATAGTTGACCTCAACCCACTGACCGTCCTCGCTGACTCCCGTACTGGTAAGCTGTGTGCCTGCCGGAACGCCCTGGATGACCGGAGCCGCCGTATTATCCGTACTGCAGTCTGTACGGAGGTTCACGTCTGTTGTGGCATAATATGTAGCGTCCTGCTTTACAATATTTACGCCAAGTGCGGTAGGTGAAACAACCGGCGCCGGAGTAGGCGTTGCCGCCGGGGTCGGCGTAACCGCCGGAGTAGGCGCAGGTGTGGGGGTTGGCGTTGCGTGTATTACGGTTACGGTGGAATCTTCCCCGCCGGTGCTGAAGCCGCAGCCCGACGCAAATATGGAAAGCCCTGCCAGTAAGATCAACAATCTGGATTTCTTCATAAGAATCTTCCTCCTTTATAGCATATCAACACTATACCCCATTCCGGGTGCTTTATGCAAGACTTTTTTCAGAAAAAGCCCGGCCTGCGCGTGAGAGGAAGATCAGAACCGGAAATCCCGTTTTCCATGTTCGATTTCAATAAGATTCTTTCTGCAGATCTCTCTTGTCTTTTCTCTTGTGATATTCTGAAGCTCTCTTTCGATCACTTTATTGCCCTTTTCTTTTGTTTCAGGGCTGGCGTAATCTTCCAGATATTCTTTCAGCGTCATCAAAGCGTTGGGATGACAGCAGTTGGCGATCTGGCCTGATTTTACCAGGGACATAAATCTGTCGCCGGTACGTCCTTCCCGGTAGCATGCGGTACAGAAGCTTGGGATATATCCCAGGTCAAGAAGCCAGCTTACTACCTGGTCCAGTGTTCTTCTGTCGCTGATATCAAACTGGGCGGAGTTTTCGTCTACCGTCTCCTCCTCCACGTAACCGCCTACGGAAGTCCTGGAGCCGCCGCTGATCTGAGAGATACCAAGATCCAGCACCTTTTCCCTGCATTTCTGGGATTCGCGTGTAGAGATGATCATTCCTGTATAGGGAACCGCGATACGGATCACCGCAACGATCTTCTGGAAGATCTCATCCGGCACTGCGTTTTCAAAATCCGCAGTGTCAATGTCGTCTGCGGGACAGACACGGGGAACGCTGATCGTATGAGGACCTACGCCGAATCTTGCCTCCAGATGCTCCGCATGCATCAAAATTCCCACAAAGTCATAACGATAAGTTTCCAGTCCGAAAAGAACGCCGCAGCCTACGTCGTCGATCCCCGCTTCCATAGCCCGGTCCATGGCTTCCGTGTGGTATGCGTAATCGCTTTTGGGGCCTGTGGGATGAAGGGCTTCATAGCTTTCTTTATTGTAGGTCTCCTGGAAAAGAATATAGGTGCCGATCCCCGCCTCTTTCAGTTTCCGGTAGTTTTCTACTGTAGTAGCGGCAATATTCACGTTGACACGGCGGATAGCGCCGTTTTTATGTTTGATTCCGTAAATGGTCTTAATGCTTTCCAGCACATATTCGATCGGGTTATTCTTGGGGTCTTCCCCCGTTTCCAGGGCAAGGCGCTTATGTCCCATATCCTGGAGAGCGATCACTTCCTGACGGATTTCCTCCTGGGACAGTTTCTTTCTTCGGATGTGCTTGTTTTTTGCGTGATAAGGACAGTATACACATCCGTTGATGCAGTAGTTTGACAGATAAAGAGGCGCAAACATTACGATACGGTTGCCGTAAAATTTCTGTTTGATCTCTTTTGCTGTGTGGTACATTTTTTCTACCAGACGGGGATCGTCACATTCCAGCAGAAGAGCCGCCTCTCTGTGGCTCAGTCCTTTACAGTCTTTTGCCCGCTCGATCAGGCTCTCGATCAGTTCTGTATTATTTTTGTTCTGTCTGGCATACTCCAGAGTATCCAGAATTTCCTGGTGGTCGATGAATTCTGTTGCATGTGTTGATTTCGGATTATACATTTACTGAACTCCTCTTTTCTTTCTTTATTTTTTCCGCGTCCGCCCGGATTCCCCCGGGATATCTTTTCTGAAATCTCCCCGGTCTGTTACGATCCGGCATCCGATCTTTTCCATACGGCGGCCCAGGTCGGACAGATGTTCCGCAGCCTCGTCTCCTGTACAGATTTTTCCATCGTAAAGCATATACTTTTTCCTTACTGAAACGGGCGAAAGATTTGGCATCACCACATTGGCCCCGGAAAGTATTCCCAGTTCCCGTCCCCCGGAATGGATCGTTCCCAGCGCCGTTGTAGCCGGGAGAAGGACCCGCGGCATCATCAGCCGGGTCAGCGCAAGATAAAAAAGCGTATCCTCCAAAGTTCCGTCAGGCTCGTCCCTGAAAGGCGTATCCCTGTGCGCGATAAAAGGCCCGATCCCTACCATCTCCGGCTGAAGTTCTCTCAGAAACAGGAAATCCTCCGCCAGCGTCTCCTCTGTCTGTCCCGGAGATCCTGCCATAAATCCCGCGCCTGTCTGAAAGCCCAGTTTTTTTAATGTCCAGAGACAGTCTTTCCGGTGTTTCAGGGACAGATTTTCCGGATGCAGTTTCCTGTAATGCGCCTCGTCGGCCGTTTCATGGCGGAGAAGATATCTGTCCGCCCCCGCTTCCCGGTAGACTCTGTATGTCTCTTCATCCTTCTCTCCTACCGACAGGGTCAGGGCGCAGTCAGGAAATCTTTTTTTAATCGTCCGGATGATCTTTTCCATCCTTTCCGCTGTAAAATAGCCGTCCTCGCCGCCCTGAAGGACAAAAGTCCGAAACCCCAGGCTGTAGCCTTCTTCACAGCATTCCAGTATGTCCTCCTGCTTCAGACGGTAACGTTGGGCGTTTCCGTTGCTTTTCCGGATACCACAATAATAACAGTCGTTTTTACAGTAATTGGTAAATTCGATCAGCCCCCGGATATATATCTGATTTCCGTATACTTTTTCTCTCACCTGACAGGCCAGTTTTCTGGCGTACCTCTCCGTTTCTTTTCCGCGTTTTTTTATCAACTCGCAGAACTCTTCTTTTGTAAGTCCGCCGTTACGGTACAGCTTGTCTACCAGCTCTTTCCCCTGTTCCTGTCCGGAAAACGGGGCGCTCATTCTTTTTTCTCCGGAAGTCTGGAATAGACGGTTTTACTGGAAACACCCTCCAGCATTCCAAGTTTGCCGGTAAGGGCGCTGATCACCTCCTGGGGCGCGTCCAGGATAACGCTGATCACCGACACGCCTCTTTCCCGATACGGCACTCCCATTCTTCCCACGATATATTCCCCATAATCGTGGAGCAGGCGGTTCAGCTCTCCGCTTTTGGAGCGGTCCTCCACAATGATGGCAGTTACTGCAATTCTTGTCTCCATATACATCTCCTTTTTTCGGATTTTTCTGTAAGAAAAAACCGGCGCCAGAAAGCACCGGAATGTACGCAGAAAAACCGCAGCTCCCGCCGCAGTCTGTTCTTTCATTGATTTCTTGTGCCATTCTTCGCAGGTTTTCCCTTAAAAGTCCGGTGTTCTTTTTATTATAGCACGGCTTTCTTTTCCCAACAAGAAATTTTTGATAATTTCGACAATAAAATCCCTCCTGTCCATTATTTTATGGTGGATTTTCATTGAATTCACAGGAAATTTATAATATACTTTCCAGGTATCGACAGATATATATCAGATATGGAAAGGAAAGAAAGATGGATTCAGCACTGTATAAAAATTATCTGGATATTCTGAAATCAGAACTGGTCCCGGCTCTGGGATGTACAGAGCCCATCGCCATTGCCTACGCGGCAGCCAGGGCCCGCCAGCTTCTGGGAGAATTTCCGGATTCTGTTGAGATGAAGTTAAGCGGAAATATTATCAAAAATGTGAAAGGCGTCACCGTTCCCAATTCAGGAGGTCTTAAAGGGATCGACATCGCGGCTGTTCTCGGCATAACAGGAGGAAACGCGGACAAAGCCCTGGAAGTTCTGGAAGGGATCACTCCGGAACATATTCAAAAGGCAAAGGAGCTGGTTCAAAAAGGAATCTGCACCTGTTCTCTGGCCGAGAATGTGCCAAATCTCTATATTTCGGCAAAAGTCAGAAAAGACGGCCATTACGCCGAAGTTGCCATTGCCGAACAGCACACTAATATCGTTAAAATGGAAAAAGACGGAAACGTCCTTCTGGAAAATAGTCTTCAGAAAAAAGAGGAAGGCTCCGCCGTAGACAAATCAAGGCTGACTGTGAAAGATATCCTGGACTTTGCCGACCAGGTAAAACTTGAGGATATTAAGGAGGTGATCGGCCGGCAGATACGGCTGAACACTGCCATTGCCCAGGAGGGCCTTGACAATAATTACGGCGCCCAGATCGGAAAAACACTGATGCACGTCTGGGGAAAAGGCGCTACCACCCGGGCCTGCGCCAGAGCCGCAGCCGGAAGCGACGCCCGTATGGGAGGCTGTTCCATGCCTGTCGTCATCAATTCCGGCAGCGGAAACCAGGGAATCACCGTTTCCCTTCCCGTTATTGTCTATGCGGAGGAATGGGAGGTGTCAAAAGAAAAGCTGTACCGTTCTCTCGTTGTCAGCAATCTCATCGCCATCCATCAGAAATATTACATAGGCAGCCTTTCCGCCTACTGCGGAGCTGTCAGCGCGGCCTGCGGCGCCGGAGCGGGAATTACTTATATGTATGGCGGAAATTATCACCAGGTTTCCCTGACGATCATTAACACCCTCGGAAACGTAGGCGGCATTGTCTGCGACGGAGCGAAACCCTCCTGCGCTGCAAAGATCGCTTCCTCTGTAGACGCCGCCCTTATGGCCTTCCACCTGAGCATCCAGAACAAAAGCTTCCTGCCCGGGGAAGGGATCATAAAAGGCGACGTAGAAGAAACCATCAAAAGCATGGGCTATATCGGCCGGGTGGGAATGCGCGCCACCGATACGGAAATCCTGAACGTTATGATCGACCGGGCCAATATCAATCAGGACTGCTGAACAGAGGGCGTCTACAGTTGTTTTTTACCTCTGGAAATATACATCCCCAGCTTTTCTTTTTTCAGTTCTCCGTCCTCTACGGCAAGATTTCCTCTGAGAAATACTTTATCGATCCCGCCGTGGAGGGCAAATCCCTCAAAGGGATTGTTGTCTGTGTTATAAGCATGTGTTTTTGCAGAGATCACGCTCTCCTTCTCCGGATCAAAAACCACAATATCCGCGTCGCTTCCGGGAAGGAGGGCTCCCTTTCTGGGATATACGCCGTAAAGCTTTGCCGCGTTCTCGCTGAGCAGTCTGCACATCTGCTCTTCTGTGATTTTTCCTGCACGGACCCCATATGTGTAGAGAAGGGTTCCCCGGGTCTGGACTCCCGGCAGCCCTCCCGGGATCTTTGTAAAATCATCTTTTCCAAGAGCTTTTTGCTCCAGCGTAAAGCTGCACTGGTCTGTGGCCACCGTCTGGATCTCCTCTTTTTTAAGAGCCTCCCACAGACAGTCCTGGTCTTCTTTTTTTCGGATCGGCGGTGCGCACACATAGACTGCTCCGCCAAAATCCGGCTTTGAGTAAACGCTGTCCTCCAGAAGCAGATACTGGGGGCAGGTCTCCGCATATACGGTCTGTCCTTGGGCTCTTGCTCTTAAGATTTCCTCATAAGCCTTCCTGTTGGTCAGATGCACGACCATTACAGCAGCTCCCGCCTCCCTGGCAATCACCAGAAGTCTGTGGACCGCTTCTGCTTCCAGAGTATCCGGACGTACCAGCGGATGATTTTCCGGACCCGTGCGGCCTTCTTTTTTCGCCTGATCGATCAGTGCGTCGATCACCCCGGCGTTCTCACAGTGTACTCCTGCAAAACAGCCGCACTTTGCTAGCTTTTTCAGGATTTTATACATATCTTTGTCGTCCACCATCATTGCCGGATACGTCATATACAGTTTAAAGCTTGTGATCCCATGATCGATCATATCCTGAATTTCTTCTTCCGTTTTCTCGTTCCACTCTACAATGGACATGTGGAAAGAATAGTCGCAGGAACATTTTCCGTCGGCCTTTTTGTGCCATTTCTCCAGTCCTTCCCCGAGAGTATGTCCTCCTTTATCCTGAGAAGCATAGTCGATCACCAGGGTAGTTCCCCCGAGTATAGCCGCTTTTGTACCTGTCTCAAAATCGTCCGCGGTTACCGTGCCTGCAACCTCCAGGTCAAAATGAGTATGTCCGTCGATAAATCCGGGAAACAGAAGCTTTCCGGTCACATCCAGTACCCTGGCGTCCTCTGCCTTCAGATTTTTCCCTACCTCTGCGATTTTTTCATCCTGGATCAGAATATCTGCTTTTTTCATCTCTGTTCCGGAAATAACCGTCCCATTTTTTAACAAATATTTCATCATCTTCACCCCAAAATTCTCACTTTTTTATTAATATATCATTGTTTTCCTTTTTCTTCAACTGACAATTCCCTGAATCTGCCCCTAAAAAGAGCAATTTTCATTTGGCGCACAAAATTTTTTTGGGAAAAATCTTTTTATTTTTTTTCCGGTATGTTATATTGATGAATAAGAACTACGAGGAGGAATGTATATGGGACGACTGACTGTATTAAAACAAATCGCACACGACATTGCCTGCCAGTTTGGGCCGGAATGCGAAGTTGTGATCCATGACCTGAAAACAAACGACCCGGAACACTCCATTGTATATATCGAAAACGGCCACGTCACCAACAGAGGGATTGGCGACGGTCCTTCCAATGCAGTGTTCGACGTAATACGGCACAATAATAAAAAAGATAAGAAACAGGAGGAGCTGAAAGACCACGCCGGCTATTTAATGAAAACATCCGACGGCAAGATCCTGAAATGCAGTACTTCTTATATCAGGGACGACGACGGCAGTCTCCACTATGTTTTCGGCATCAATTATGATATTTCAAAGCTTACTATCGTAGAAAGCGCTCTTCATTCTCTTATCACCCCGGTCAACAAAGAAGAGAAGCCACGTGAGATCACCCACAATGTGAACGATCTGCTGGATCATCTGATCGAAGAGTCCGTTGCTCTTGTGGGCAAGCCTGTGGCTCTGATGAATAAAGAGGACAAGGTGACCGCGATCCAGTTCCTCAACGATTCCGGAGCCTTCCTGATCACAAAATCCGGAGATAAAGTGGCGAATTATTTCGGGATTTCCAAGTACACGCTTTACAGCTATATTGACGTAAACAAGTAATGCCATGCAAAATGAAAAACAGTCCCTGAGGGATTTTCCTTTCCCCAGGGACTGTTTTTCATTTACTTTTACTGTTTAAGCAGACGTTTGATCACATCGATTGTTTCCTTGATGCCGTAATTGGCGCTGTTGATGCAAAGATCATAGTTTTCCGGTTTACCCCATTTTTCGCCTGTATAAAATTCATAATATCTTCTGTGCTGCCTGTCCATTTTTTTCAGGAAGCGGGCCGCCTGTCTCAGCCCCATATTACGCACCGCCATAATGTGCTGCACACGCACGCTAAAAGGCGCGCTGATAAACAGACTTACATGAGGGATATGATTATTTCGCAGAATCGCGTCTGCGCAGCGTCCCATAATGATACAGTCTTCTGTGCGGGCAAGATTACATATCAGATCGCTCATATTAAAGAACACGGCGTCCTGCTTTGGAAGTCCGTGATAACGGTTAAACTCCCGCAATCTTGTTTTGAGGCTTTCCGGGCTCTTCTTCCCATATTTATTGAAGTCCGTGAAATTTTCCTTATCGCTTACCGCATCTTTTTCCGCTTCCAGCCGCTTCATAACCTGGTCGAAAATTTCCACATCATAATAATTGATCTTCAGCTCGTCCGCCAGTTCAAAGCCGATATCGTTTCCGGCGCTTCCCTGGGTTCTGCTAATACAGATCACCAGATGATCGTCCTCCGATATTTTTTCTCTTTTCGCTACAAGGTTATTCAGGGCCACACGCTCCGCGTCCACAATATCTTCCTTGCCAAATACATCCGGAAGCTCTTCGATCTCTTTCAGTATCTGATTGTATTTTTCCATCAGCCGGGACTTCTCTTCTTTGTCTTTGATCGTCCTGGCCATGTTGCTGATAAGGGCAAGCTCGCTCCGGAGCAGATGTCCGTCGGGCTTTGTATACATCAACATACTAAGAGTTCTCACTGTGCGCTCACGGCCGCCTGTAAACGTGCGTCCCAGATTGGAGCCCACACATTCGTACACCTCTCCGTCCAGATCGTAGATCCTGTTTGCCAGTTCTGTATATTTCTCCTGATTTTCCTGCATAACTGTCCGACCTCCTTATAAAAAGAATACAAGCATATCTATGATGAATACCGGGATCAGGATTGAAACGGACCACAGCATATATCCGAAGAAGGACGGCATATTGACACCGTTTTCATCAGAGATGGACTTCACCATAAAGTTAGGCGCGTTTCCGATATAAGTATTGGCCCCCATAAAGACGGCGCCGCAGGAAATGGCGGAAAGCATTTTTTCCGGCAGCGTTCCAAGCGTGGTTGAAATTCCGCTTGTAAATCCAAGAGTACCCGCAGTCGTCAGGAACACAAGATATGTAGGCGTATTGTCCAAAAAGCTTGACAGAGCTCCTGTCGCCCAGAACATCTGAGCCGGTTCTGTAAGCCCCAGGTTCGGTCCTACCGCTTTCAGAAGCATAAGCGCCGGCTGCATGGTGATAAAAATTCCGATAAAAAGAACTGCAACCTCCTGGATCGCTCCCCAGGTAAAATGGTTCCGCGTTCTGATCTCTTTCTTTGTAGTTTTAAAGGATAAGAAAGCGGCCAGAAGGATCAGCACGATCTCGATCAGGGATGGGAAGCTTAAGGAAACTTCTCCGAAAATATGGATTCCTCTTACATTTCCCGCCGCGTCCTGAAAAGCGGGCATACCTGGAAGAACGCCGCTTAAAATAACAGCCGCCACAATCATAATAAGGAAAATAATATTATGAAGGCCGTCGATCCTGAACTCGGTCCCCGGCTTGCTGATATCCGGTTTCCGTCCCTCCGCAATGTCTTTCCGGTAATTTCTCTTATCCAGATGATAGAAGATAAAGAGAAGGATCACCATATTAAAGAGCAGCACCGGGAAAAGATGGAGACTCCAGAAAAACGGAACCCCTCTCATAAAGCCCATCAAAAGAGGCGGATCCCCGATGGGGGTCAGACAGCCGCCCATATTGGATACCATAAAGATGAAAAATATCATGATGTGGCTTTTTCTTCTTCTCCAGGAATTCATTTTTATCACCGGACGAACCATCAGCATACTGGCTCCTGTAGTTCCGATGCAGCTTGCCAACAGAGTTCCGATGGCAAGAAGTCCCACATTGATCCTGGGGGAACCTGCGAAATCGCCCTCCATGGTGATATTTCCCGAGACACAGAACAGGCCGAAAAGCAGGATGATAAAAGTAAGATAATCATTCACTGTACATTCCAGCACTGTCTCTACCGTATCGCCCACTCCGTAAAGTACGGCGAAGGGGATCACAAGGACAATGATCCACAGAGCCACTACCAGAGGCTGGTGAGCCTCCCACCATTCTCCTTTTACAAGGGGCATGATCGCAATGCAGAGCAGCAGGCCGGCAAATGGAATACAGAGCCATATCGGCACGCCGGCCTTTGCGCCGCTTTCTCCCGCCGCCCATACAGATACAGGGCAGGTCAGAGAAATCATAAGAAAAACTGTCAAAACACTCAAAATCTTTTTCAAAACTGTCACCTCTCCCGCGTATTTTTATTCATTTTGATCCTGTTCTATTCAGTTTTCTTTAAAAATCCCTTATTCATGGGCTTTCGCCGGTTTCCAGCTTGTGGATAAACAGGCCGCTGCGCAGTTTCGGTTCAAACCAGGTAGATTTCGGAGGCATCAGCTTCTCTTCGTCCGCAATCTGCATCAGATCCTCCATAGATGTGGGAAACATCGCAAAAGCAACTCCTCCCGTCTCGTCCGCCATTGCCTGAAGTTCAGAAAGCTTATGGCTTCCTCCTACAAACCGGATCCTTTTGTCCGTTCTGGGGTCCTGTATCCCAAGAACAGGAGACAGAACCTTTTCCTGAAGAATGGACACATCAAGCTGGCCCACAATATCCTTTTTCCGGTAAATATCCTCCCAGGCCTTCAGATGATACCATTCCCCGCCCAGATACATACCCATGCAATGCTTTTCCACCGGCTTGCAGGGAAATCCCGGCATAAGCATAAGCTCATAATTGAATTTCAGTCCTGCGAGAAAAGCCTTCTCGGAAAGGCCGTTCAGATCTTTTACCACGCGGTTGTACGCAAGGATCGTCAACTGGTCAAAGGGAAATACAACGGAAAGAAAATAATTGAATTCCTCCTTTCCGGTATATCCCGGATGTTCTTTCCGCCGCTTCAGTCCCACTTTGACGGCGGAAGCCGCGCGGTGATGTCCGTCTGCAATGTATAAAGAGGGGATTTTCCGGAACTCTTCCGCTATATCCTTCATTTCTTCCATGCTGTCGATCACCCAGACCCGGTGTCCAACCTGGTCGTCCGCCAGGAAATCATAAACCGGCGCATGCTCTTTTTTCCAGTTCATCATAAGCCCCATCAGCTTTCCGGAATAGCGGCAGGCCAGGAAGATCGGACCGGTATTGGCGTCGCAGGCGTCCACATGACGGATTCTGTCCAGCTCCTTGTCCTCTCTTGTGAGCTCATGCTTTTTCACGGTTCCGTTTATATAATCATCAATAGAGCTGCACCCCACGATTCCTGTCTGGGATTTTCCTTTCCTGGTCAGCTCGTAAATATAATAGCAGGGTTTTTCATCCTGAATAAGAACCCCCTTTTTTTCCATCATTTGAAGATTCTCTCTTGCCTTCTCATACACAACGCTGTCATAAAGACCGGTATCCGCAGGCAGATCCATCTCCGCTCGATCTACATGCAGGAAGGAATCCGGATTTTTCTCTCCGATAAGCCGCGCCTCATCCCGCGATACCACGTCGTAGGGCAGGGCGGCCACCTTCTCCGCCTTCTCCGGTACGGGACGCAGGGCGCGAAATGCCTGAAAAATTGCCATAATACTCGCTTTCCTCCTTCATTCTGCTGTCAAAAGCTGTTTCATTATGCAAAATACGTGCTTATTTTAGCACAGGATCTGCTTTATTTCAACGCGGTAAAGCCTTATTTTTATATTGCTAAATATTTTTTGAAAAACCTAAAAATTTTTGTGCTTCTCTATTGCAAAATCCCTGTTTTATGATATGATAGAAGCATAAAAAGAATCAATGGCCGTTGTCCCGCGTTCCATGTCAGGCGGGCAGAGAATTCACGAAAACAAAGGAGGGTTTTTTATGACAGAAGGGTTAAAATGGACCGTAAACGAGATCCCGAAATCCAATGACGCTTATCTTGAATTAATGTCTGAGGAAAATGTAAAAAAAGCCAATGAATTTCACAAAAGTTTTCCCCAGTATACAGTAACTCCCCTGCAGAAGCTTTCCGCTCTGGCTTCTTTTCTGGGCGTAAAGAATATCTACTGCAAAGACGAATCTTACCGGTTCGGTCTGAACGCTTTTAAAGTACTGGGCGGCTCCTACGCCATGGGCCGTTACATTGCCAAGGAACTTGGAAGGGATATCAGCGAACTGCCTTACAACGTACTCTCCTCAGAGAAGTTAAGAGAGGAATTCGGACAGGCCACTTTCTTCACTGCTACTGACGGCAACCACGGACGAGGCGTTGCCTGGGCCGCCAGACGTCTCGGACAGAAGGCGGTGGTAAGAATGCCAAAAGGCACTACGAAAACACGATTTGACAACATTGCCAAAGAAGGCGCCACCGTTACCATCGAGGAAGTCAACTATGACGACTGCGTACGAATGGCTGCGGCTGAAGCAGCAAAGACAGAACACGGTATTATCGTACAGGATACCGCCTGGGAAGGCTATGAGGAAATCCCTTCCTGGATCATGCAGGGATACGGCACAATGGTTATGGAGGCTGACCACCAGCTTAAAGAAGACGGCGTGGAGCGCCCCACCCACGTATTCGTCCAGGCCGGAGTCGGTTCCCTGGCCGGCGCTGTAGTAGGTTATTTCGCCAACAAATATAAAGACAATCCGCCGGTGATGGTTGTCTGCGAGGCCAGTGCCGCCGACTGTCTCTACCGTTCTGCTGTGAAAAAGACAGGCGAACTTGTGAATGTGTCCGGCGATCTGAATACGATCATGGCCGGTCTTGCCTGTGGGGAAGGAAACACTATCGGATGGGATATCCTCAGAAACCATGCCGCCGTATTCGCATCCTGCCCCGACTGGATGAGCGCAAAAGCTACCAGAATTTATGCCAACCCGCTTAATGGAGATCCCCACATTGTATCCGGCGAGTCCGGATCCGTACCTCTCGGCCTTGTATACACCGCTCTTCACGACGCGGATGCTTCAGACCTTAAGGACGCCCTGAAACTTGATGAAAATTCCAGTGTTCTGGTAATCTCTACCGAGGGCGACACCGACCCGGTACGCTACCGTGAAATTGTCTGGGACGGTCTTTATGGAACAGACAAATCTCTGAGTAAGTAAGTAAAAAACATTACACACATCTATCATATGGGAGGAAAATTAGAATGGATTACGCAAAAATCAACGAGGCCGCTCTGAATTACAAAGACGATATGACCCGTTTTTTAAGGGCCATCGTAAAAAATCCTGGGGAAAGCTGCGATGAAAAGGCCCACGTAGATACCATCGCCGCTGAAATGAAAAAGCTGGATTTCGATGAAGTATTCATTGATCCCCAGGGCAATGTGATCGGCTACATGGGAACCGGCGACAGGATCATCGCATACGACGCGCATATTGATACCGTAGGCATCGGAAACATCGACAACTGGACCTTCGATCCCTATGAAGGATATGAAACTGACGAAGAGATCGGCGGCCGTGGCGTTTCCGACCAGTGCGGCGGCCTTGTCTCCGCTGTATACGGCGCAAGGATCATGAAAGATCTCGATCTGATCCCGGAAGGATGTAAGATCATGGTGGTCGGTACTGTTCAGGAAGAAGATTGCGACGGCCTCTGCTGGCAGTACATTATCAATGAAGACAAAATCCGTCCGGAGTTCGTTGTCTCCACCGAACCCACAGACGGCGGTATCTACAGAGGACAGCGCGGACGTATGGAGATCCGTGTGGACGTAAAAGGCGTTTCCTGCCACGGATCCGCTCCTGAGCGCGGCGACAACGCGATCTACAAAATGGCCGATATTCTTCAGGACGTACGCGCCCTCAACGAAAACGACGATGCGGACGATAAAGAGATCAAAGGCCTTGTCAAAATGCTGAACCCGAAATACAACCCCGACTGGGAGGAGGCCCGTTTCCTTGGCCGCGGCACGGTTACTGTTTCTCAGATTTTCTATACCTCACCCAGCCGTTGTGCAGTTGCCGACTCCTGCGCGGTATCTCTTGACCGCCGGATGACTTTCGGCGAGACATGGGAAAGCTGCCTTGAAGAGATCCGTCAGCTCCCCAGCGTAAAGAAATACGGAGACGACGTTGTTGTTTCCATGTATAATTACGACCGTCCCTCCTACACCGGATGCGTATATGAAATTGAATGTTACTTCCCCACCTGGGCGATTCCCAAGGATCACAAAGTAACAAAAGCCCTTGAGGAAGCATACAAAGGGCTCTACGGCGAGACACGTCTGGGCAACGCGGAGACGGAAGCCATGAGAAAAGCACGCCCGCTTACTGACAAGTGGACTTTCTCCACCAACGGCGTTTCCATCATGGGCCGCAACAATATCCCCTGCATCGGTTTCGGACCGGGAGCAGAGGCACAGGCTCACGCGCCCAATGAAAAGACCTGGAAGATCGACCTGGTAAGATGCGCCGCTGTTTACGCCGCTCTTCCTACTGTTTACTGCAAATAGAACGCCGGAAGCAGGCAAAATACGCCGCCTGCTTTGGCTTAACAATCACAAACGCACCATCAACACTACCATATAAAGGAGATCAGGAATGAAAACATTACAGGATTACATCGACAAATTAAACAAGCTGAATTTCAAAGAAATGTACAACAACGATTTCTTCTGGACCTGGGACAAGACAGACGACGAGCTGGAGGCTGTTTTCACTGTAGCCGACGCACTCAGATTCATGAGAGAAAACAACATCTCCACCAAGGTATTTGAGTCCGGACTGGGCATCTCCATTTTCCGTGATAATTCCACACGTACCCGTTTTTCTTTCGCTTCCGCGTGCAACCTTCTTGGCCTGACCGTACAGGATCTGGACGAAAAGAAATCCCAGATCGCTCACGGGGAAACTGTCCGCGAAACCGCCAACATGGTTTCTTTCATGGCTGACGTGATCGGTATCCGCGACGATATGTACATCGGCAAAGGACACGCATATCAGAAAGAATTTATGGACGCCGTAACCGAAGGAAACAAAGACGGCATTCTGGAGCAGAGACCTACTCTTGTAAACCTGCAGTGCGACGTGGATCATCCCACACAGTGTATGGCCGACATGCTGCATATTATTCATGAGTTCGGCGGCGTGGAGAACCTGAAAGGCAAGAAACTGGCCATGACATGGGCTTACTCTCCCTCCTACGGCAAACCCCTCTCCGTTCCCCAGGGCGTCATCGGACTTATGACACGTTTCGGTATGGATGTGGTGCTCGCTCATCCGGAAGGATACGACGTAATGCCTGAGGTCGAGGAGATCGCAAAGAAGAACGCAGCGGCTTCCGGCGGTTCTTTCACCAAGACAAACAGCATGGAAGAAGCGTTTAAAGACGCCGACATCGTATATCCCAAGAGCTGGGCTCCTTTCGCAGCCATGGAGAAACGTACCGACCTTTACGGAGCGGGCGACTTCGACGGTATTGACAAACTGGAAAAAGAACTTCTGGCTCAGAACGCACAGCACAAAGACTGGGCGTGCACTGAAGAGTTGATGAAGACTACAAAGGACGGAAAGGCTCTGTATCTCCACTGTCTGCCTGCCGATATCACCGGCGTAAGCTGTGAGACCGGCGAAGTTGACGCAAGCGTATTTGACCGTTACAGAGTTCCGCTTTACAAAGAAGCAAGTTTTAAACCTTATGTGATCGCAGCCATGATCCTGCTTGCCAAATTTGAGAATCCGCAGGAAATCCTCAAAAAGCTGGAAGTAAAAGCGGCTCCGAGAATCCTTAAATAAACCATTTCAGACAGACAGGTCCTGCAGTTTTTTCTTGCAGGACCTTTTCTGTCTCTGAATATCAGGAGGTTTTTACATGTACAAACGCAAACGTATCGTCATCGCTCTTGGCGGCAACGCCCTGGGGAACACGCTCCCGGAGCAGATGATCGCTGTAAAATCCACGGCGCAGGCCCTTTGCGACCTTATCGAAGACGGTCATCAGGTAGTGGTCGTCCATGGAAACGGCCCCCAGGTAGGCATGATCAACAACGCCATGGCGGCCCTCTCCCGGGAGGATCCCAATCAGCCCAACACGCCCCTCTCTGTCTGTGTGGCGATGAGTCAGGCGTATATCGGCTACGATCTCCAGAACGCGCTCCGTGAAGAGCTGAGAAAAAGAGGTTTCGTCCGCACGCCGGTCGTCACCGTAGTCACTCAGGTACGGGTGGATCCGGACGATCCCGCTTTTGAAAATCCAAGCAAGCCGATCGGACATTTTATGACAAAGGAACAGGCGGAACACGCCGAGAAGGCATATGGTTATATCATGAAGGAAGACGCGGGACGGGGCTACCGGAGAGTCGTGGCTTCCCCGAAACCGGTGGAGATCGTGGAGCAGGACGCCATCAACAGCCTTGTGGACGCCAATAAGATCGTGATCTGCTGCGGAGGCGGAGGCATTCCCGTCACTCTGCAGGGAGATCATCTCAAAGGAGCGTCCGCGGTGATCGACAAAGATTTCGCCAGCTGTCTTCTGGCAGAAAAGCTGGGAGCGGATATGCTGATCATCCTTACCGCCGTAGAAAAAGTCGCCATTAATTTCGGAAAAGAAAACGAAGAATGGCTGGAGGACCTCACAGTCGAGCAGGCGAAAAAATACATCGAAGAAGGCCATTTCGCCGCCGGCTCCATGCTTCCCAAAGTGCAGGCAGCCGTAGACTTCGCCTCCTCCGGTCCTGACCGCACCGCGATGATCACTCATCTGAACAAAGCCCGGAACGGCATCATGGGCAAAACCGGAACACGGATTCATTTATAAAAAACATACGCCGGATAAAGTATGCTGCTCTGCAATCTGCTCAGCATAGCTTATCCGGCGCTTCTTTATTGATACAATTTAAATATTATTACTCTATTCTATTTCTTCTATCAGAGATCTGATTTTTCAGTATTTATAAATTTTTTCCTTCATCCTTCAGCTCTGGCAGGATTGTCAGCAGCATGGTGAAGAAACTGGCGCACCCTCCGATCAGGTTGGAAACCGGTTCCGCCCAGAACACTCCGTCGACCCCCAGCCCACCGATCCGGGGAAGGAGTACAGTCAGAGGGACCACGATGATCACCTTGCGGAAAATAGAAAAGAAAGTCGCCCTCTTCGCCTTTCCCAGAGCCACGAACACACTCTGCGCCGTAAACTGCAGGGCCATAAAACAGAAACCGAAGAAATAAATATGCAGCGACGGTACTCCCTTCGCGATCAGTTCCGGTTCACTGTTGAAGATCCGGATAAAGAATTCCGGTACCAGTTCGATCACCGCCCAGAACAGGATGGTGTAAGCGCCGCCAGCCAGCGTAAGGAACTTAATCGCCTTGCGCACCTTCCAGTAAGCCTTCTCCCCATAATTGAAGCTCATAACGGGAGAAGCGCCGTTTCCCAGTCCCTGGACTACCAGGGTAGAGATGTCTCTCACCGAATTCAGCACAGTCATAACGCCCACATAAATATCTCCGCCGAAAGTCTGAAGCGTCGCGTTACAGAAAATCTGCACAAGACTGTTGGTAAACGCCATCATAAAACCGGATATACCAAGACTGACAATATTCAGAACCCGTTTCCACTGAATGATCATAGATTCTCTTTTCAGCTTCAGGACCGCTTTTTTCCCTGTAAGGAATTTAAGAACCCAGAGTGCAGAACAGATCTGGGAAATAATGGTGGCGATCGCCGCTCCTCTCACGCCCATATGGAACACAAAAATAAAGACCGGATCCAGGATAAAATTCATCACAGCGCCGATGAGAACCGTGAACATTCCCATGTTACCAAATCCCTGGCAGTTAATAAAAGGATTCAGTCCAAGCGAGATCATCACCGCCGGCGTTCCCGCCAGATAGATCAGCAGATAATCCCTGGCATAACCAAAAGTAGTATCGCTGGCTCCGAAAGCATAGAGAATGGGCTGATGGAAAAGATATCCCACAGCCATAAGTACAGCGCTGGTAATAAGAAGCATGGAAAAGGTATTTCCCATAAGCTTCTCTGCTTCATCACGATTGCCCCGTCCCATCTCCATGGCACAGAGAGGGCTTCCTCCATTACCGAACAGATAAGTAAAAGCCGTGATCAGCGTGATAACCGGAAAGCAGATGCCTACTCCCGTAAGCGCCACTCTTCCCACATCGGGTATTCTGCCGATATACATCCGGTCTACAATATTGTATAAAAGATTCAGAAGCTGTGCCAGCGTCATTGGCACCGCTACTTCCATAATATTCCTGTAAACATTTCCTGTAGAAAAATCTGTCTGATGCACTTTCATTTTCCTCACCCTTTCGTCTCATTATACTACTTATCCCTGCTTTCATACAACTGCTGTTTTCTGTGATATTTTCATTTTTGCATTTCTCTCAGACCGACGGACTGTGTTGATTTTTCTTGTAATCTGTATAAAAAAAAGGTATACTGTTTATAATAACAGGTTTAAATACAGATTTTCACAGTCAAAATCTGGGGAGGTATTATGGCAGAGAATTATAACGGAATGGCGGTAGGCGTATTTGAGCTGGATAATCTTGTCGCCTGCTTTGTAGCTCTTGACGCTGCTTCCAAAGCAGCCAACGTAAAAATCCAGGGTGTAGAGCGTAACCGACTGAAAAGCGGGGCCTGCGTAAAAATGAGAGGGTCTGTTTCTGATGTGAACGCGGCTATGGAAGCAGCTCTCAGGACAGCCGAACCGCTGGCGAAAATCGTCAATCATACGGTGATCGCATCTCCCACATCCGATACGGAAGTGGCTTTACAGATGACGATCAACAAATAATATTATCAACTGTAAATTTTTCAAAAAGCGAGGAAATCATTATGACATACGGAGCTTTCGGATTAGTAGAAGTTCTGGGAAGCAGCAATGCGATCCTGGTGATCGACCAGATGCTCAAGGCATCTGAAGTATCCTTCCGCACCTGGCATACGAAATGCGGAGGACACGCAACAGTATTCTTAAGCGGAGATGTGGCTGCCGTAACTGCCGCAGTGGACAGTGTGAAGTTTAATCCACCCTGTGAGATTATTGCCTCGGCGGTCATCTCCAATCCTTCTGAGGAAACTACCCGTATCGTAGAGGAGGAAGCCGCTAAGCATCATTTTGCGTAAGAAACAAAGAGTACAAGTCATTTCAATCTCTTAAATTTCTCATTTATGAAAGACTTGTACTCTTTTACAGAGCATATTATCCGCTCGTTCACTGACGCCAGTTTTCATAAGAAATCAAGCGCTTTCACATATTATCGCAAAAACGCATTTTAAAACACACAGGAAGGTATAATCCCATGTTTCTTTTGATTGTCAGCCAGCTATTCAAAATGCTGGTTATTTTGCTTGTCGGAATTTTTTGCTGCCGAATCGGTCTTGTAAGTACGGAAGGCAGCCGGTGTATTTCCAATCTTCTTCTGAATATCGTCAATCCCTGCCTGATCATAACTGTATATCAGACAGATTATGATAAAACTCTTGTGGCCGGACTACTGCTCTCTTTCGCAGCCGCCCTTGTCTCCCATTTTATCGCCATACTGATCTCAACTGCATTCATCCGGAAAAACAGTTCCGCGGAATCCGGGCTTGAACGCTATGCCGCCGTTTACTCCAACTGCGGATTCATCGGGATTCCTCTGATCGGGAGTGTTCTCGGAAGCGAAGGCGTATTTTATCTCACCGCTTATATGACTGTATTTAATCTCCTTACCTGGACCCACGGGCTCAGTCTGATGAAGGGGAATTTTCGTCTGCGCAATTTACGAGACGGGCTTCTGTCTCCTATGGTGCTTTCTACCCTGCTTGCCATGGCGCTGTTTTTCATACAATTTGAAATTCCCGGTCCGCTTTTGGACTCCATGAATTATATCGCCGATATGAATACGCCTCTGGCGATGATGGTAGCCGGATTTTCCGTGGCGCATTCTAACCTGAAGGATATCTGTACCAATCTTAGCATTTACAAAGTTGCCGCCCTGAAGCTCCTGGTAGTTCCTCTGGCCGTTCTGCTCTTTTTAAGTTTTCTGCCCCTGGATTCCACTGTGGCTTACACAACACTGATCGCCTCGGCCTGTCCCACGGCTACAACCATCACCATGATGTCTATTTTGTATAATAAAAATCATGCATACGCGTCGGAGATCTTCTCCTTCACCACAGTACTTTCTATCTTAACAATACCTGTAGTCATATCAGCGGCGGAGTTATTATTTTAACCATACATTCCTTCTCATAAAATGCAATACCGTACTTGATGATCTTTTTCATGCTCCGGCGCTTCAGACCTTCCGCATACTTCTTTTCTTCGATCTGTTTTAACGCCTCACCGCATGCCTTCTCCAGATTCCCGTCATCCGCATATTTCAGCTTGATCACGATTCCTGTTCTCTCCGGGGTCTGGATGGAAATATCACTGTATCCCTCGCCCGTCTCCGCATTAGACTTTACCAGCCAGCTATCCTGATTTTGCAGGAGCCCAAGCAACATCCCGTGATAAAAATTTTCCTTCATATTTCTTCGCACTGCTGTATCTCTCACACTGATGGAATCCCACAGGTAGTCCCCAAGCATCTCCTGGATTGTTTCCGTATCCCCCGCCGGAAACGCCGCGCAGAAGCGGTTGATCTTGACCGTATCGGATCGCGTTACCTCACGGAACCAGTCTTCAACCAGTTCATAGAACAGTTTCCGGATCTCTCCATTGGGGATCCACAGACGGAAGATATCCGCATCCTCCTGCTCCACATGCTTCCCTGTCAGATAACCTGTGGCATACAGCACGCTCCACACATTTTCGATACTGTCGTCAACCTCACGGTATGTCAGTTCCTGTTTCATACGTTTAGTTATCTGCCCGCCGTTTAACAGTTCTTCTACTTCGTTCTTTGCAGTCAGGTTTGCATTCTTCAACATGCGGCGGATCAGGTCATTGCCGCTGGTATTCGCCCAGTAGTTTTTTGGGGGAGTATTCGGCGCTGCCAGCAGTTCATCGCAGTAATTGATCACATCCCAGGGGCAATACACGTCCGTATCTCCAAAACAATATCCATCATACCAGTCCCTAATCGTATCTTTGTAAGCTGACAGTCCATAGAATTCCAGCAGTTCATCCACTTCCGCATTGGTAAACCCAAAATACTCATCATATCGTACATCCGAGATCGTATGTACTTTCAGGTTATTTAAGCCTGTAAAGATGCTCTCTTTCGAGATCCGCAGGCACCCGGTCAATACGGCAAAGTACAGGCTGTCATTCGTTTTCAATGCATTGCCGAGGAGGTTGCGGATAAGACGGACCATCTCATCATAATATCCTGCCTGGAACGCCTTATCAAGCGGAACATCATACTCATCGATCAGCAGGATGACTTTCTGTCCATAATGCTTTTCAAGAAGGAGGGAGAGTGTTTGAAGGCTTGCTTCTGCCATTTTTCCTGTCATCGTATAAACCCCGCCTTGTGACGAACCAACTTCTGTCAGCTGTGCATAGGCTTCTTTTTCATCATTCGTCAATTTGTCACTGTCCCTTAAAAAACGGAATCTTCCAGCCTCGTTGCCAATAATTGTCCGCAATGCTACAGACGCCGACTCAAAGTTCAAACCGTCCACACTTTTCAGGCTGATAGAGATCACAGGGAACCTTCCCATATATTTTTCGCACAGGCTCTTTTCCTGCGCTATCTTTAAGCCGTCGAACAGCGCCGGGTCTCTTCCTATCTCAAAGAAGCATTTCAACATACTCATGTTTAATGTCTTTCCAAACCGTCTTGGACGGGTAAACAGGTTTACCTTTCCCCAATTCTGCAAGAGTTCTTTTATAAACAGTGTTTTATCTACATAATAAAAATCCTCAGAGAAAAATTCTTCAAAGTTTTCAATCCCGATGGGAAGTTTCTTCCTCACTATTCTCCCACCCCTTTCCATGCCATAACTAAAGCCACATACTCCACGGAAGGCAATTATATATTAATTAAAATAAACTTCGTTTATATTATTCACTTTTATAATATATTATCATAGGCGTTTTCTATTGACAAGGAACAATGGTATAAGGTATAAGGCAGCTCTGACGAGTAAAATATATTTCGTTTATATAAATTCTGTGAAAAAGTGACGGATAATTTTAATCAATTCACAGGCAAGGTTAAACTGGGGCAGGTGTTTCCTCATTTCTTTCCACGTAATTTTATCTTTTGTTTTTGCCGAAAAAACCTCCCTTCTTTTGGGCCTGCGAAGAAAAAATGGGGGCTAACTTTATTAGCTCGCAAAATCCCGGCAAAAGGAAGGTTTTAATGAAGAAAAAAAGCAGAAATTTGCCAACAAAATTTAATTTTTCTGTGTTTCTGACACAAACTGCTCTTACACATATGTATCGACTATCTCTTCGGATCAGAAACAGTCCAAATCCCTCAGTTCCCGGCTATTCTCTGCCTCGAGAAATGCCGTATCTTCCAGGTGTTTATTCAGCACGCGTTTTCCACCTCTGTCGCCGGTAAGCTCCATAAGCTCAGGATAATATTTTCTGCTGAAAATACAGGGGTTTCCGGGAACTCCATTTTCTGAAAGACAGGCAATTCCTTTCCCTGAATCAAGAAAAAGTTTCACAAGTTTTATTACAGTTTCCGCTTTCAGCCAGGGCTGATCGGCCACTGAAAAAAGGCAGGCGTCTGTATCTGAAAACTCAGCAAGTCCCAGTTTCATGGATGAGGCGATTCCTTCAGCCGGATGAGGATTCAAGATAACCTGAACGCCCATGCTTTCTGCGTTTTTTTGAATTTCTTCATATTGTGTAACCACCGCAGCAGCGACTATGATTTTTTCTTTATCATCTATACCAGTTGCTTTTTCCTTCGGGCCGAGATATACCTTCTTCATTTTCCGTTGCACTTCCAGTAGTCTCTCCAGCGAGCAAAGGTACATAGACTTCCCCTCTATCTTATATAATAATTTATTTGAACCAAACCGGCGGCTGTATCCAGCCGCCAGGAGTATCATACCGATTTTCACTTTTAACCTCTTATTTCTGATAGTTTTATAATTGCTCTTTGTTTCCCGCCGGACATGTCTTTACGGTCTTTCCCACAATCCGATATCTTATTTATCTTTCATTCAGGATGCCATATTTTTCCGGCTTTCAGGCTTCCATATGCCGCACGGATTCCGTGTTCTCTTAGCTTCCGGCAAATTTCCTTTGCAGGCTCCGGGGACGCCAAAACATCCGCTTTATTCAGATACACTCTGTATGCCCGGTTCTCCGTACCTTTTCTCAGACCTTCCCGGGAACATGTGATCTTTATCAGATCTTCTGCCGTTGCCGTATCTCTCAATGTTTTCCTCAGGAAACGCGCTGTCTGTCCGCTCCGGTGAGCAATCTCTCCAATGGGTTTCCAAAGAGAATCCAGCCCAATCACTCCTATTACTATATCTGTAAACTCCGGAATCACCGGCTCCCAGGCTTCCGGTACCTTCAGAGGGAATCCACGGGAACCGTCCGCTTCGATAAGCAGTACATTGCAGAAGTCCGTCAGGCTTTCCAGAATATTTTCCGGAAGGCCGCAGAGCTTCCCGCTTTCCTTGTCCACACAGGCTGCAAGCGTATAGCCGTACTGTTCAAGATTTTTTTTAATCTGCCGGGTACTTCCGTTTTCCGCAAAAGGACGCTCCGGCTCGGCCGCCATATGGGTGGTAGTGGTAACGATCACCTTTTTGCCCGCCGCTGTCAGTTCATCTGTCAGGCGGAAGATCAGGCTGGTTTTTCCGCCGCCGCCTGTGAATGCGATCACCGTACAGTTTCCATTCTGTATATTTATCGTGAGCTTTTTATAAAACCTGTCGTTGCCTGCTACAGCAGTATTCTCTGAACCACTATCTGACATAATCTCTCTCCCATCTGCACGATCTCCATTTCTCTTCTGTCGGCGCCGCCACAGACATTCGATTGTTATACCGCGCTCTCATGGAACCGATCTCCTATTCTAGCTATACATAAATCACCTGTAAATCCTGACATGTTTATCAAAATCAACTTTAGTTCCTGTCTCCTGTGCCCCCCTTCTTCCCCGGTCAACGCCCAGCACACATTCGCTGTCCATCCCCCATCCTCACAGAACGTATATTCATTCCCGTCTGCCGCTTACACCGGCAGCACGCCTTCCGAAAGAAGGATCTCCACCACGCTTCCCGCTATGCAGCGGGCTTTGTCGGAAATAGTATTGCAGTTTTTTTTCTGCTCCTTCCGGGGATCGATGTCGGCAATTTTCATTCCTTTATGGACAATATAGCCGTCACGGATGATTCCCCGCAGCACCCCGGTGATGGACGCAGGCACAGATACCCCGTCTACTTCGGCGATCACCTGTCCCTTTTCTACATAATCCGCGATTTCGGCAAGATTTTTGATGCTGCCGGACGCCGGGGAGTGGATCACTCTTTCCTTTCCCACTCCGGCGATCACGCCGGGAATCCCTGTATTGGGAGCGGCTTCCCCCTCCTCGATGATTCTGCCAAGATCGTGCCCTCTCTGTGTCTCTATCACATAGTCCACGTCTTCTCCTGCAGTAAATCCAGGCCCCAGAGCAATAGTAAGCGGCGCCATCTCCTCGCTTGTTCCCAGATTTCTTTTTGCAAGGATCCCGTCTATCACTGCCGCAGGTTTCAGGCAGGATATAGATTTTCCTGTCTCATCTACCAGGAGGGGGATCTCCTTCAGTTTCCATACTCTGTCACATTCGCTGACGTCTTCGATCTTATGGCTGAGAACGCCTTCCACGAAAGCCTCCCCGTCGTACACTGCCTCGCAGAAGGACACTTCCCTCCGGATGGCGCTGGGCCTTTCGCTTTCCAGGATAAGCACCTTATATCCGCAGCGGTACAGCCTGTGGATCACTCCGCTTGCCAGATCACCGCCGCCCCGGACGACTATTATATTTTCTTCAGACATAAACTGTTTTCAACCTCCAACCTGACGTTTTCCATCTGCGCTTTTTCAGGATCATTTTTGATCCGCGTTCTCCTTCATCACTTTTTCCACCGCGTTGACAATGTTCTGGTATCCTGTGCAGCGGCAGAGGTTCCCGGACATCTGCTTTTTGATGGCCTCTCTGGACAAAACCTCGCCCCGTTCCAGAAGAACGGTAGCGGACATAATAAATCCCGGCGTACAGAAACCGCACTGTACGGCTCCTTCTTCAATAAAAGCCTCCTGGATCCTGGTGAGCTCTCCGTTTTTCTCCAGACCCTCCAGCGTACGGATATGTTTTCCTTCCGCCCAGACTGCCAGATAAATACAGGAGTCAATGGTCTCCCCGTCTATGATCACGGTACAGGCGCCGCATTCCCCTACTTCACAGCCTTTCTTCACGGAAGTAAGGCCCAGCCGGTTCCGCAGCATCTCCAGGAGAGATTCTCCGGGATCCACATACTCCGCCACCTCTTTCCCGTTCACAGTACACTGTACAAGAACTCTCTCTCTTTTCATTTCTGCTCACCTCCTGCCGCCAGTTCCACTGTCCTCTTAAGAGCTCTCCGGGCGATCTCGCCTCCGATCTGAAGTCTGAATTCCCTTGACGCTCTCCAGGAATCTCTTGGATGGATCTCTTCGCGCACCTTATCTTCAATAGCCTGATACAGCTTCTCATTTACCGGCGATCCCTTTAACGCCTCCTCTGTGTTCACGCATCGGAGAGGCACCGGCGCCGCCACGCCGAAAGTGATCCTGATATCCTCCAGAGTATTCGTGGACGGATTGATCCTGCTTACCACACAGCAGCTAAGAGTTGCAATATCCATTGCCCTGCGCATGGAATATTTGATGTAATGGCCCTGATAGCCTGTATATTCTTTTTCCGGAATCAGGATATGTGTCACCAGTTCTCCCGGCTTAACGTCAACTTTGCCGGGACCCAGATAAAAATCATGTATGGGAACAGTTCTTCCGCCTGCCCCGTCTGCGGTTCTGATCATGGCGTTCAGAGAAAACAGTGCCGGCGCGCTGTCAGCGCTGACCGCCCCGTTACAGATATTTCCTCCGATAGTTCCGATATTCCGTATCTGAGGGCCGCCTACCTGGTCTACCGCCTCCCCGAGAACAGGGATATTTTCCTGTATCACCGGATCGGAAGTGATGTGGGAAAATGTTGTTCCCGCGCCGATGTAGATATCGCCGGAGTCCATTTTCTTTACGCCCTTCAGTTCCCTGATATTCCGAATGCACACAAGAGACGTTCCCGCCAGCTTCCCTTCGCGGATCTTTATCAGCACGTCGCTTCCGCCGGAAATGATCCTTGCCTCAGGGTGCTCTTTCAGAAGGCTTACAGCTTCCTTGATCGTATCCGCGTTGTAATATTCTTCTATATCATACATGCTGCTTTCCCTCCTTTCCGATGAGGCCCGCCTTTGTAAAGCCTTCGATAAGTCTCTGAGGCGTCAGCGGAATCTCGTTAAAAGCCACTCCCGTAGCGTGAAGAACCGCGTTGCGGATAGCCGGGGCTCCCGGGATTGCCGGAGGTTCTCCCAGAGCTTTATTGCCGTAAGGCCCCATGGGATCGTCAAGTTCCACAAACTCCGCTTTCATATCAGGCGTGTCAAGGGCCGTCATCAGTTTATAGTCCAGAAGATTTCCGTTTAAAGGACGGCCTGTTTTTTCATCCAGGATAAGCTGTTCAGAAAGGCCGTACCCCATTCCCATGGACATGCCGCCGTGTACCTGCATTTCGGCGAGCTGAGGATTCAGAAGCTTCCCGCTGTCATGGACATTGACAATATCCAGGATTTTGATCGTTCCAAGCTTCAGATCCACCTCCACCTCGGCAAAGCAGCATCCGGTAGCAATGGTATTCTTTTTCACCTGGGTGGATACTTCCGCTGTGATCACAGAAGAATTAGTAAGACTGTAATAGCATTCCTGCGCCAGCGCTTCCAGAGATATGGCTTCCTCGTCTCCCGCGAAGATCCAGCCGTGATCCAGAGAGAGTTCCCTGGTCTCCTCTTCTGGAAGAAGGGTCTTCGCATAGGCCAAGATTTTGTCACGGAGCTGCTCCGCGCACTGCTTCACAGCCGTACCGGTGATAAAAGACTGCCTGGACGCGTAGGCTCCCGTGTCAAAAGGAGTTACGTCTGTATCCTGTACCGTTACGATATGAATGTCTTTCATCTCCAGGTGAAGAGTCTCCGCCGCCATCTGGGTAAAAACAGTATCCGCGCCCTGTCCGATCTCCGTCGCTCCAAGCTGGAGCTGTACGCTTCCATCCTGGTTCAGGGACATTCTGGCTCCCGCGATCTCCAGAGATATGGGCCATACTCCGGTTTTATAGCAAAACAGGGACATTCCCACCCCTCTTCGCACAAATCCCGTCTGGGAAGCGTATTTCTTCCGTTTTTCTTCCCAGTGGATATATTCCGCGCCTTTTTCCAGACATTCAAAAATTCCGTTTGTGTTGGCCGCGATAGGCTTCA
Source organism: Candidatus Blautia intestinavium (assembly GCA_019113745.1). GTDB lineage: Bacteria > Bacillota > Clostridia > Lachnospirales > Lachnospiraceae > Blautia_A > Blautia_A intestinavium. The sequence continues at coordinate 18,229 of DXGV01000031.1, read as the reverse complement.
GATAAGCGTCTTCGTAGTAGCCCTTTATCAGATTTTTTCTCCGGAATTCCAGAGGATCCATATGTATCTCCGCCGCGATGTCGTCCATAAAGCATTCAATAGCGAAAGCTGCCTCCGGGATGCCGTACGCGCGCATGGCTCCCCCTACAGGAGTGTTGGTGTAGATTGTGTAAGCCTCGCCCCGGATGTTCGGGCAGGCGTACTGCAGCCGCCATGCCGTCAGTCCGTTGGCGGCGATGGCATGTCCATGAGACGCGTAAGCTCCCTGGTTGGAGTATGCCATCATATCTTTTGCCAAAAGACGCCCCTCTTTGTCCACTCCGGCTGTAAGGTCGTACTCGATAGCGTGTCTCGTCCTGGTATTGCAGAAAGTTTCCTCTCTGGTAAGCTCAAGCTTCACCGGGCGGCCGCCCACCTGCATGGTAAGAAAGGCGTTCAGGGGTTCGTAAAGCACGTCCTGCTTGTTGCCGAATCCGCCGCCGATGTAGGGTTTGATCACGCGCACTCTGCCCCAGGGGATGCCAAGGGCCTGTCCGATCACACGGCGGACAATATGCGGGATCTGGGTGGATGTGACCACCACAATCCGGTCTTTCTCCATATAGGCAAAAGAGACAGGATTCTCCAGATGGCAGTGCTGTACCATGGAGGTCTTGTAGCTTCGCTTCACCACCGTATCCGACTGTTCCAGACCCTCGTCCACATTTCCGATAAAAAAGTTCGTTCTGTTCAGCACATTATCCTTCTTGTCAAAATGAATGGGCGGATGGCTCCCGTACATGGATTTCCGGGGATGGATCTCCACCGGGTACTCCTCGTACTCCACTTTGATAAGCCTCAGGGCTCTTGACGCCGTTACCTCGTCCTGGGCCACCACGGCGGCGATATCGTCCCCATAATAGCGGATACGGCCCGTAAGAATATTTCTGTCCGCCACATCCTGATGGGCCGGCTCCACAGACCAGGGATGCCCCGGCGTAGGATAACAGTGATCCGGAACGTCCTTAAAAGTTACCACCTTCACTACACCGTCTAACGCCTCCGCCTCGCTGGTGTCGATAGATTTTACGATCCCGTTTCCGATCGTAGCATGGTAGACCTTTGCCACAAGACAGTTTTTCGGCGCGATATCATCTGTAAATTTTGCCCTGCCCGTCACTTTTTCGTAAGCGTCGACTCTCGGCACGCTTTTTCCAATCATGTTTTCACCTTCTTTACATTGTTATGCCTTTCTGGAACAAAGAAAGCCGGACGGGTCCGCAGGAATTGTCATTTTCCCTCAGGACTGTCATCCGGCTTCTCTGCCTGTTTGCCAAAGCTGTTTTCAATGCAGCTTGTTCTTACTTCTTTTTCTCATATGGAGTATTGTCAAGGGGGAGAGAGGTTCGGAACCCGCCGTCCAGCTTGTAGTACGCCCCGGCAATGGCGGGCGCTGTAGGAATGGCGGTGATCTCTCCGATACCGATTGCTCCACAGGCTACATTCAGTCCTGCTTTCTCCACAATAATACTTTCCACTTCAGGAATTTTGTTCGCTTTTGGTAATCCCAGTGTACCATATCTGGCAGTAGGTTTGCAATCTTTTATGGGATAATTTTCTGTCAGCGCAAAGCCGTAGGACATGATCACGCCGCCTTCGATCTGGCCTTCTACTGAAAGAGGATTCACTGCTTTTCCTACGTCGTGGGCCGCCGCTATTTTCTTCACTGTGCCGTCTTCATTCAAAACACAGACCTGCGTCGCGTAGCCATATGCCACATGGGACACCGGATTCTTAATATCGGAACCCATGGCGTCTGTCTTTGCCAGGTATTCTCCCAGATATTCCCTGCCCTCCAGTTCTGTAAGACTGCTGCCTTCCAGATCTTTTTTCAGTTTTTCGCAGGCGCGGCGGGCCGCCTCTCCTGTGATCAGGGTCTGGCGGGATCCGGATGTGGTTCCGGAGTCCGGGGCGTTATACGTATTGGACGCGTCGTAATAAACCTGCTCCCGTTTAAGCTCCAGCTGGGTACATACCATCTGCACCAGCACCGTGCCCAGTCCCTGGCCGATGCAGGACGCTCCGGAATGGATCTCCACTCTGCCGTCATGGACATATAGCCGGCACCGTCCCCAGTCGGGGAGTCCCACGCCTACGCCTGCGTTCTTCATGGCGCATGCGATTCCCGCATACGGACTGCTCTCATAGATATCCTTCACTGCTTCCAGCGTCTCCGCAAGGCCTGTGGATTCATCCACGATCTGGCCGTTGGGAAGCTCCTGTCCCGGACGGATAGCGTTCCGGTAACGGATCTCCCAGGGAGAGATCCCCACCACGCCCGCCATCTTCGTGAGAAGCATCTCCACCGCAAAACAGGTCTGGGTCACGCCGAATCCGCGGAAAGCTCCCGCCGGAGGATTATTGGTATAGTACGCCTTGCCGTCAATGTCAAAATTCTGATAATTATAGGGACCGGAAGCATGGGTGCAGGCTCTCTGGAGCACCGGGCCGCCCAGCGAAGCATACGCCCCTGTATCGGCGATCACAGTAGCTTTGACCCCCTGTATAATTCCGTTCTCATCACAGCCCATGGTGAATTCCATATCCATGGGATGACGCTTGGGATGGATCAGGATACTCTCCGCCCTTGTAAGCTTTACCTTCACCGGACGCCCGGTAAGATAAGCGATCATGGCCGCGTGATGCTGCACCGTCACGTCCTCTTTCCCTCCGAAGCCTCCGCCTACCAGCTTGTTGCGGACCTTTACCTTCTCCGCCGGAAGTCCAAGAAGAAGCATACATTCATGCTGGGTGTCATAGACGCCCTGATCTGCGGAATAGATGATCACTCCCCCTTCTCCGTCCGGCATGGCTACCGCGCACTCCGGTTCCAGAAAAGCATGTTCCGTCCAGGGAGTATGGAATTTCTCCGTCAGCACATGAGCGGAATTACGGATCGCCTCATCGGCGTCTCCTCTGTGCACGTGCCAGTGCGCCATCAGATTGCCGTCGCTGTGTACTTTAGGCGCGTTTTCTTTCATGGCCTCCCATGGATCCCGCACCATTTCCAGTTCTTCATACTCTACTTCTACAAGTTTTTTGGCTTCTTCCAGGATCTCCGGAGTTTCCGCCGCAACAAGGGCGATGGCGTCGCCTAGGTAATGGGTGATCTTTCCCACCGGGATCATACCGTCCCAATCCTGTTTCAGATGTCCCACCTTCACGTCTCCCGGGATATCTTCAGCAGTAAACACCGTGACTACGCCGGGCAGAGCTTTTGCTTTTTCTGTATGAATGGCTTTTACAAGGGCTCTCGGATATCTGGAGCGGACGGCGCTTCCGTAGATCATACCATCTACTTCCATATCGTCAGGATATTCTCCGTATCCCAGAACCTTTTCCCTTACATCCAGCCTTGGAACCCGGTCTCCCAGCTTCCACTCGTACTCTTTTTCAGGCGGAAGCCCTTCCCTTTTATATTTTGCCGCCAGAAGAATCCCGTCGATGATCTTCTTATAGCCGGTACAGCGGCAGATATTGTTTTTGATAGCGTCTGCCGCCTCGGCTCTTGTGGGATCAGGATTTTTGTCGATCAGCCCTTTTGCGCTGATCACCATTCCCGGAATACAGAAGCCGCACTGAACGGCTCCCGCTTCTCCAAAGGCCCGGACAAAAATCTCCTTCTCCTCCTCCGGAAATCCTTCAATGGTCAGGATCTGCTTCCCTTCCAGCTTTGAAAGCTTCGGGACGCATGCTTTCGTTGCTTTTCCATCGATCAGGACATGGCAGGTACCGCACGCTCCCTCACTGCATCCGTCCTTCACCGATTTCAGGTGACATTTATCGCGGAGAAAACGGAGCAGCTTCATATCCTGTTCTTCCTGATAAATTTTGCCGTTTACCGTAATTGTATACAAGAAGGATCCGCCTCCTTTCTGAACGGGATCCGGTTTTCCCGGATCCCGTTGCTTAAACCTGTTTCTGTCTGCCGTTTCTGCAGACATCACATTTTTCTACATGATCAGATAACTGTAATCATCGATCACTGCTGTCATCAGCCTGTGAAGTCCTTCCGGCACTTTGTCTGCCGGGCCGTCAGCTTTGCAGTCATACATATTGCCAAGAAAACGTACCTTACACTCTCTGGTTTCCCTGTTGACCACCGCAAATCCGTCGTTGGTACTCTCATCCATATCCTCCGGTTTTGCAAAAAGAGTGAACTTGTCTTTATAAGGCGCGCTTGCGTATGGGCAGAAAGTCTTACAGTTTCCGCATTCATTGCACATATAATCCACATGGATCACCTGCGCCATTTCCATTCCCGGAACCTTAATGGAGATATTCGCACGGTTCGGACATACGTCCACACAATTTTCACAGACTTTGCTGCAGTTCAGACATCTCTCCGCCTCGCATTCCGCGTCTTTTTCTTCTCTAAGGACGCCCTTCTTTCCGTAGCATTCTTCCTCTGTTCCTGTCACGGCGCGGTCGGAAACCACCTTTTCTCCGATAATGGCCTTTGCCGCCTTCTGTGCGTCACGGATGGCTTCCACGATCGTGGCGGCTCCGCCTGCTCCGTCTCCGATGAGATATACGTTATCCACGCTGGATTCCATTGTTTCCGGATTCAGTTTCGCTTTGCCCCGTTCGTTTACATTGATATCCATGGACTGGTAGAATTCGGTGGGAACTTTTTCGCCCACAGCCACGATCACGGTATCAGCCGGAACTTCCACGGTCTCTTCCGTTTCTGTCACGCCGGCTCTTCCGGATGCGTCCATCTCGCCCAGAACCATCTTCCTGCAGAGGAGTTTTCCGTCTCTGAGACTTACGGGAGAGAGAAGTTCCCTGAACTCCACGCCTTCTTCCAGGACTTCCAGAAGCTCGTCCTCCGCCGCAGGCATGTAGCGTTTCGTTCTTCTGTATACCAGATATACGTTCTCCACGCCTTCGGTCCTCTTCGCGGCTCTGGCGGTATCCATGGCGGTATTTCCTCCGCCTACCACCACAACATTTCTGCCAAGGTCCACTTTGCCGTTCTTTTCCTTGAAGTCTGCAAGGAATTTAAGCGCGTTTACAGTCTCCCCTTCCTCAAGTTTCAGGGTTCCCGGTTTGTTCGCTCCCACTGCCAGGATCACTGCGTCGTAGCCCTGCGCCTTTACATCGGCCACAGATGTGATCTCTGTATTGGTACGGATCTCCACGCCCATTTTCTCAATGAAGGAAATATCTTTATCGATCGCCTCGTCTGAAATACGGAATCCGGGGATCACATAGCGGATCACGCCGCCCGGTTTCGCCTCTTTTTCGAAGATGGTTACCGCGGCTCCTGCTCTCGCAAGGAAATAGGCCGCCGCGATTCCCGCCGGACCTCCGCCCACCACTGCAACTTTCTTTCCAATGCTTTCTCCCGGACGGATCTCTCCGATCACCCCGTCGTAACCCTTCTCAGCCGCCAGAAGCTTCGTTCCTCTGATATTTACAGATTCCTCATAGAAGTTTCTGGTACACTTGTACATACAGTTGTGGGCGCAGAGAGTTCCTGTGATAAACGGAAGCGCGTTCTTATCCAGGATCACCCTGAGAGCTCCCGCGTAATCGCCCTTTCCTGCCAGAGAAATATATTCCGGAATATCCTGATGGATCGGACATCCTTCCTGACATGGCGCGAAATAGCAGTTCAGAAGAGGAACCTCCTCGCTGCTCTTCCGGTTGGGAAGCGGTTTGATGCTCTTTAAATGATGTTTATCTTTCTTCGCGTCTTCCGCCAGTTTTTCCAGGGCGTCCACATCGATGCCCGTCCAGGGCTTCACGCCTTTGGCCATGATCTTTTCCGCCATCTGGGAAAATCTCTGGTAGCCTCCTGTTTTCAGGATCGTTGTGGCAACCGTCACCGGCCATACGCCGCAGTCTACGATCCGGTCGATGTTGAAATAATCCGCTCCGCCGGAGTAAGCGATCCTGAGCTTCCCGTCAAATTCCCGGGACAACTTCGCCGCCAGAGATATGGACAGGGGGAACAGGGCCTTCCCGGACATATACATTTCTTCACTGGGAAGCTCGTTTCTGGTCACGTCCACCGGGAAGGTATTGGTGATCTTCACACCGAAGGCAAGACCCAGCTCATCAGCCAGCGCCATCAGTCGTCGGAACATGGGGATGGCGTCTTTGTACTGGAGGTCGTCCAGGAAGTGGAAATCTCCGAACTTCATATAATCGTAACCCATATCGTCCATGGTCTTTCTGGCGAATTCATAGCCCAGAAGCGTAGGATTACACTTGATAAAAGTATTCAGGTGCTTCTCTTTATACAGGTGGTTGGCAATGCTCTCGATCTCATTGGGCGGACATCCGTGAAGCGTGGATATCGTGGCGGAATTACAGATATTGGAAGGGATCGCCTCAATATCCTCTCTGGTCACGTTTTTAAATCTGTCCAGATGATCCAGGAGCCACTGGCGGCACTCCTGGAATATTTCCGTATCCTTCGCTTCCTTCATGCTTTCGATAAAAGTATCGATCTTCTCTTCTTTAATTCCCGCCAGGTCGTAACCCACGGAGATATTAAACTGGAAGCCGTCGGCTGAGCCCAGTCCGAACTCCTTCGCCATCACATGGAGCATAAACCAGGCTTTGATATATTCTCCCATAGCCTGGGGAACGTAAAGCTCTGTGGACCACTCGCAGTTATAACATTCGTCTTCCGCAAGAATACAGGGACGGTTGATACAGGCGGCAAGCTCGTCGCCGTCCATCTTCTGCACAGTCTTCAGCTCAAAGAAACGCGCTCCCGCAAAGTAGGACGCCGCTATATTCTGTGCAAGCTGGGTATTGGGACCTGCCGCAGGTCCGATGGGAGTCTCCAGATTCCTTCCGAAGATCTCCATATCTCTGGCCGGATCGGCCTTATAGGATCTGTGTACGCCGAATACGGTGCCTCTGGTCCCGTGCTCGGTGAGAACCCAGTCCATCAGCTGCCCGAAAGGCATACAGGTCATTTTTTCGCTCATAATATCCTCCTTATTTTCCGGAATTGATGTCGTCCGCAAGCTCTTTTGCCGCCTGACGGCAGTCCGCCATGATCTTCGCCTCGTCGCATACCAGAAGTTCTCTGTCCTTCATCAGCACTTCGCCGTTGCAGACAGTGGTCTGCACCATGCTGCCGTTCACGCCGAACAGAAGGTGTCCGTTGGTGTTGTCCGCTCTCATGGGGGTCAGCGGATCATAGTCGATCACGATCACATCCGCGGCCGCTCCCGGTTCCAGTACGCCCAGTTTTTTCTTAAAGTAACGGTTCGCGATCGTCCTGTTCCCCTCGAAGAGCATCTGGGGAACCTCTCCCCAGGCCGCGTTGGGATCGCAGAGATGATGCTTGTGGAGAATATTGGCCACTTTCCAGGATTCCATCATGTCGTGGGTGTAGCCGTCTGTTCCCAGGCCGGTAACGATTCCCTTATGTACCAGCGCCATGGTCGGCGGGCACCCGCAGGCGTTACCCATGTTGGATTCCGGATTATGCACTACCATGGTGTCTGTATCTTTGATCAGATCCATTTCGTGCTCATTGATATAGATGCAGTGTCCCAGAAGGGTCTTCGGTCCCAGGATGTTCCAGTCGTACAGACGGTCAACGATCCTCTTGCCGTGCTCCTTCAGACACTGGTGGAGGTCATAAATTCCCTCGGCCACATGGATATGATATCCCACGCCCTCCGGCTTCAGCTCATTGCAGAGCTCCATGGTTTCATCGGAGATCGTGAAGGATGCGTGCATTCCCATCATTGCGGCGATCATATCGCTGTCGTCCGCAAGGGCGTGTTTGATAAAGTTTACGTTTTCCATTACAGATTCTTTTGATTTGTCCATTCCGTCCCTGTCCGAGATCTCATAGCAGAGACAGGTACGGATGCCCAGATCCCGCGCGGCCTCCTCGATGGCGTTCAGAGAACCGGTGATATGCCCGAAGCTGGCGTGATGATCGAATACAGTAGTTACGCCGTTTTTGATGGAATCAATGTAGGTGGCGTAAGCGGAAAGCTTCGTCTGCTCCAGCGTCAGGTGCCGGTCAATGGTCCACCACTGCCCGTCCAGGATATCCAGGAATCCCTGTGGATTATAGCCTTTGATACTCAGTCCTCTGGCAAAAGCGCTATAGATGTGCTCGTGGGCGTTGATAAACGCCGGCATGATCACTCCGCCTTTTGCGTCGATAAACTCTGCGTCAGGATAAGCTTTCCTGACCTCTTCCGTAGTTCCTGTCTGAACGATCACGCTTCCGTCCATAGCCACCGCACCGTTCTCAATAAAGGTGTTGGAAGCGTCTCTTGTGATCATCCTGCCGTTTCCGATTATCCGCATATGTCATCCTCCTTTTCTTGTAAAAATCATATAATTTCAGGCGCACTTCCCCTGTTTCTTTTGGGAATTTTATACTATTAATGTACCATACTTACATCCCTTTTTCAATAGTAAAATACAAAATTATTTTTGTTTTCAAAAAAATTTTGTATTAAGACAAGAAATAAAAAAAGCACCCCCTTTTCTCTGAAAGAGGATGTCTTTTCCCACGCAGATCAATATTCTTCTTTTACTTCCAGTACACCTCCGCCGGACTGCCAGAGTTTTTCATCTGTCTCAGTCACATAGCAGTGGCCGTTTTTCACATGCCAGCTGTAAAAATCCCGTTCCGGACGGCCCCAGGCTTCCATCAGCGTCATAATTGTTCCGCCATGGACGATCAGAGCTGCAGACTGCAGATTTTCCCTGGAACATATGGCGATCACTCTCTGAAAGCCCTCCAGAGTTCGCTTTCGAAAGTTCTCCCGGCTCTCTCCGCCTGGGAACGGAAGGTTCCCGCCGCTATCGATCCACGCCTGATAATCAGGATTCCCTGCCAGCTCTCTGTAGTTTTTATTCTCAAAATTTCCAAAATCTGTTTCTGAAAGCTGATCCATGATCCGGAAATCTTTTCCCGGAAACAGAATTTCCGCCGTTTCCCGGCAGCGAATCATTGGACTTACGAAAAGTCCATCCGGAACAGGATAGGAAAGCTCGGACAGCGCCTTCTTCCCCTCCTGGCAAAGATGCTCGTCCGTTCTTCCGATATACCTGCCTTTTAGATTTCCCGCCGTCATTCCATGTCTGATCAGCCAGATTTTAATCATTTTTTATCACCGTCCCGATCCCGCATACAACGCGGACTACTTTTTTACTGTAGGAAGCCAGCTCCGTACAGATCCTTCCAACTCTCTCCCTGTAGGCTCTGTCAAAGGCGTCTATGGGAACCACCCCATATCCTACCTCGTCCGACACAAGAATCACTTCAGGATTTCTCTGTATCAGCTCCGGGGCAAGGTCCTCCGTATCTCTTCCTGCTTTCATTTCCTTCCGGATAAATTCATGAAAATTCAGGACTCCCTCCGTCTTAAATAATTCTTCCCTGGAAAGCTCCGCTCCATTCTTCCACAGGATTTCCGGATATGCTTTCTTTCCATAGGCGGCTTTTCCCTGATATGCTCCTCCGATAATCATTTCCATTTTGTCTGCCCCTCCGTTCGTTTTATCGTAAAATACATCCTGTATTTCTTCTGCGGCGTCCGGTCTTTTACACATGCATGGCCGCAGATATCACCGCGATCACCAGTGCCGTCCCCGCCTCGCAGAGACAGAGAAAAAATCCGGAAAGATCTCCTGTGGTTCCCCCAAAATACTTCATGGCCACATGTCTGTAATAAAGAAATATCACAAAGGAGGAAAGGAACGCCGCCGCCCCGGCTACAGGCTGAATAAAGATCATCAGAACAGCCAGAAGGATTAAATAAACGATCAGGGTATTCCTTACCAGAATATTTTCCGCCTTCCGGGAAAATTCCGCCACAGTCCCGCTTTTTTTCGCCTTCGGAAGCGCCATTACCCCGATACCGGAAAAGCACCGGGAAACCATAAAACCCGCCGCCGTAAGGAGCACGGCCTTTTTGTCCCCGGCGATCTGACTGCAGGCTCCGAAGCAGCAGAGAAAATAAACGCATCCCGCGATCACCGCGAAGGCTCCCGCATGGGAGTCCTTTAAAATTTCCAGCCGCCGCTCCCTCTCCTGCCAGGAGCTTAAGGCGTCTGCAGTATCCAGAAGCCCGTCCACATGGATCCCTCCGGTAATCAGCACCGGAACCACAACAAGAAGCGCCGTGTGCAGCCCCGGGGACAGGGACAGCCATTCTCCCAGATAATCTACCCCTATAAAAACGGCTCCGATAACGGTTCCTATAAAAGGAAAAAAGCAGAACATATATTTCATATTCTCTTCTGTCCATTCCGCCTGGGGAACCGGAATTTTTGAAAACATGGCGAACGCCACCTTAAAACTGTTCCATAAACTTTTCACGAAATACACCTTTGTTTCTTTTTTATTTTTCTTACGGGAAAAAGCGGCTTACGATTTATGATATACCGGTATTCCATAAACCACTTCCACCACCTGATCCGCCTCTTCTGCCAGAAACTGGTTGATCTTACCCAGACATTCAAGATAAGTTTTCATTTCACCCTGGTAAACCGCCGCCTCGGAAAAAATTTCGTTCGTCACAATCACAAGATTGGCGGCTCTGTTCTTCAGGCCAAGGATTCCTTTTTTTATCTCCTCCAGGGCGTGTTCTCCGGCTCCTTCCTCCTGAAAGATCTCGTTTGCTACAAGATTCGACATACATTCCAGAAGTACCGTACATCCCTCCGACGCCTCCGCTCTGGAAAGTCCTGTATAACATTCCACTGTCTCAAAACCCTTTCCGGCCCGCATTTTTCTGTGGCGTGCTACTCTCTTACGGCTTTCCTCATCATAGGGATACATGGTGGCGATATAGATCCGTTTCTGTTCGCCAAGAGAAACCACGCAGTTTTCCGCAAAAGCAGATTTTCCGCTTCCGCTTCCTCCTGTAACAAGAATCACCATTTATACAAGCTCCTTATACTGGTCTACCTTAATATCTTCAAAGGTACTCATAGATTGGTAAACCGCCGCTCCCATATCCAGGAAGGGGAACAGCGCCACTGCCCCGCTGCCCTCTCCAAGGCACATTTCCCCATGGATCACCGCTTCTTTCTGAAGAGCGTTAAGAATCAGCTCCGCCGCAGGCTCCTTTGATACGTGGGAAGCGATCATATAATCCGCGGAACCCGGGCAGATCCTCTGAGCCGCCAGGGCCGCCGTGCAGGAAATAAAGCCGTCCATTACAACGGGAATACGGAAAGCCGCCCCTCCCAGGAAAACACCTGCCAGTCCCGCGATATCAAGTCCGCCTACTTTCGAGAGCACATCCAGCGGATCGGAGGGATCCGGCCGGTTTTGTTCCACCGCTTTTTTGATGGCCTGAATCTTTCTTTTCAGTCCATCGCTGGAAAGCCCAGCGCCCCGTCCTGTCATTTCTTCCACAGGCCGATTCATAAGGACGGAAGCCACGGCGCTGCTTGTGGTCGTGTTCCCAATTCCCATTTCTCCTGTAGCAAGAATCCCGTAGCCTTTTTCTTTCAATCTGCGAACCATTTCAATTCCGGCTTCTATTGCCTTTACAGCCTCTTCTCTTGTCATGGCCGGTTCTTTTGTCATGTTGCGGGTGCCGTACCTTACCTTAAATTCTGTGGAAACCCCGGTGTCCACCGCCATTCCCACATCCACCGGATATACGTCCGTACCGCACTGTCTGCACATCACGCAGGCGGAAGTATCCCCTGTAAGGAAATTTTCCGCTACAATAGCCGTAACCTCCTGGCCTGTCTGGGTAACGCCCTCTTCCACCACGCCGTTATCCGCGCACATGGCCACCAGCGCCTTCTTTTTGATCTGGATATCCGGGCTTTCTGTGATACCTGCGATCTGGATCACCAGCTTTTCCATTTTTCCCAGAGAATGGAGCGGCTTGGCAATGCTGTTCCATCTTTTTTCCGCAATGTCCATTGCTTTTTTGTCAAGAGGACGTATTTCCTTTACTGCTTCCTCTAATGTCATCAACTTTACCCTTCCCTTCTTTTTCCCGTGGTAAACACAAAAAATTTACTGAAAATATAGTTCAGCACAAGAACGATAAACTGCGTAAGGAATTTACTCAGCATATCGTTCATATGCAGAATTTCTGCCAGAAGCCACACTCCGCCCACTTCGATCACCATAGTGACAAGGCGGGCGCTGATAAATTTGCAGAACGGATGGATATGATCTTTCAGCGTCCTGCATTTATCCTGAAATACAAACCTGGAATTCACTACATAGGCAAAAAGGATTGCCGTGATGATCGAGATCACATTGGCGGTATTAAGACCTGTTCCCAGTTTTCTCATCACATAGAAAACGACCAGATTCACCAGTGTGGTGCAGCCGCCGAAAAAGATGTACCGGATCACGTCGTTTTCATAAAATCTCACTATCAGTTCTTTTATTTTTTTCATAAAAATTCCTGCCTTCTGCTTTTATCCTGTCTAACCGTATCCGAAGCCTCCTGTCCGCCGCGGACGATCTTTGCGATAATATAACGTGGCCGGCGTTTGACTTCCTCGTATATCTTCGCAATATAATACCCGATAATTCCAAGACTCAGCATCATTGCGCTTCCGATCAGAAGCATCACTATAACGATGGTGGTATATCCCTCTACCGCATGTCCGGTAAAATACTGGATCAGCGAATATATGATCAGAACCAGCGAGAGAACGAAACAGACTGCTCCTCCCACCGTCACAAACTGCAGAGGCGCTGTTGTAAACGCAACGATATTTGTAAAAGCATATTTTATTAAAGACCAGGAAGACCACTTGGATTCTCCTGCCTCTCTTTCCTGAACCTCAAACTTTACCGAGGTGGTTTTATATCCTACCCAGGAAGATGTTGCGCGGAAAAACATATTTCTCTCCGGCATGGAAAGAATGCTCTCCACTACCTGGCGGTCCATCATTTTAAAATCCGACGCGTTCTGCATATCCACGCCGGTGGCCCTGGACATGATCCCATAAAAAAATCCCACGCATTCCTTATGGAAAAAGCTTTCCTTTCCCCGGCTTTTCTTTACTCCCTCGATAACCTGGTAGCCTTCTTCCCACAGCCGGTACATTTCCGGGAGTACCTGGGGAGGATGCTGAAGATCGCAGTCCATTACTGCAATCACGTCGCCCCGGGCATGGGCCAGTCCGGCAAAAACAGCCGCTTCTTTTCCAAAATTTCTGGAAAAATGTATTCCCAGGATATGCGTATCGTTCTTTCCCGCCTTTTGTATTTCTTTCCAGGTATGGTCTGCGGAACCGTCGTCCACCAGTACCAGTTCATAGGATATACCCGCATCTTTCAGCACTTCCCGAAGTACACGGCAGGTTTTCGCGATCATCAGTTCTTCGTTGTATGCAGGAAGCACTACCGATAAAACACTCATATTTTTCGTATCCTCTTTTTATTCTTTCGCACCACACCAATGTAACATAACGCCCCCAGGAAAGTCAAGAATCCCCCTTCCTTCAGCCAGGGCGTGCGGTATATCAGTTCAATCTCATGCTCTCCTTCCGGAAGCTCCAGCGCCATATACATGGTATTGGCCTGTTTCAACTCTGCCTCCTCCCCGTCTACATATGCGGTAAAGCCTTCGCTGTAAGGCAGGGAGATTACCAGGGCCTTCGGTTTGGAAAGAGTAATGGTTCCCCTCAGGACATTTGCTTCCGTCTCGATATCCGAAAGAACATTTTTTGCCAGATTTCTAGTCTGCCGGCCTATATTTTCTACCGGCTGGCAGACTACTTTCAGACTGTCGTATGAATACACGCCTGTATTTTCAAAAGTAAGAGTTATGGTATGGATCGGTTTCTGACTGTAGCCTGCATTACAGAGGAAATTGTGCTTTCCGCTGTATGCATTATACTTGTCTGTAAAAATTTTGATCTTCTTTTCTGAAAAAGCCCCGCTGACCTTAATGGACGCCTCCTGGCTTTCTTTCCAGTAACGCCACCGGCTGTCCTCCTCAAGAACCTGATTTTTCTCGTACTGTGTCATTTTCTCCCACTTCTTATCGCTGACAAGCTCTCTGGGAGAAAGCGCTTCGTAGTCGAGCCCTTCTGTGATCAGATAGGTTTCGCTTTCTTCCAATCCTTCAAATGACAGTTTCAGCTTTGCCCCCTCTTCCGTTACCGTAATCTTTCCATCCTCCAGACGGCATCCCCTGCCCTCTGTTACAGTATAGGAAAGCTCCTGATCGTTAAATTCTGTTTCTGTTTCCGGAAGGGAGCTGTCTTTAAGCACCACGCCCTGAAGAATGGCCTGCTGCTTCTCCGTAACTGTCATTTTTTCATAGTCCTCTCTGGAAATATAGGTATCATAGGTATACCCGACAGGAAGAGCGTCCTGACATTCATAGGCCTCATAGACTTTCCCATCTTTTTTTGAGCTTCCGGCAAGCTTCTGATACCCGTAAGGAAGATACTGACTGTTCTGGTTTTTGATCACAAAATATTTAACGGAAGCCAGCCTGTCAAGGATCGTCCTTCCGTCCAGGTTTTCATAATGCTGTTCCCATGGAGTATTCAGATACATTTCATCAAAAAATGTCCCGATATCTCCTCCTGCCATACTGAAATAATAGGCGGTCCCGTTAGTTCCCATCTGCATGGCGGAATTGTCATAGGACAGCGCGTCAAGCTGATCGTAGCGGTAAAGAGAGTCGTCTCCTGTGTCCAGTACCGCAAGGTCTGTGCCGGATTCCAGTTTTTCCAGGGCCTCCCCCTGATCGGAAAATTCCGAAAGATAATCTTTTTCCAGAGAATACTGGTAGCTGATATTTAAAACGATCCCCGCTGCCGTCAGAGCGCCCAGAAGCATACAGAAATTTCTCTTTCTGACATAAACGCTTCCGTAAAACAGGATCACCGCCGCGCTGGAGACCAGGATCAGAACCGCCATCATATTCCGTTCTGTCCGGGATACCTGCCAGAACAGAGCGACCACACTGTAAATGACTGTCATCACAAAGATCCGTCTTTTTTCGGAGATAGTGAGGGCGAACAGCTCCGGATAAATTTTCACACAGATATAGGCGATCAGCATCCCATATGCCCAGATCCACCTGTTTGACACATAGGAAAAACCGTTCAGCACATGGCCTGCAAAAGGAAACAGAAGGAACAGGTTCATCAAAAGAAAGCCCGCCTTCAGGCTGGTATTCTTCTTTTTCTTTGAGAACAGCACGAACACGCCGGCCATGGACACTGCCGAATAGCCTGCGACGCCCCACTGGATCATATTTTCGCCGATCAGACAGCCCAGATATTTTTCATAATAAACTCTATCATAAAGAAGCGGCACATAATTCTCCGCCTGAAATCTTTCCGTACCAAAAAGCGGCATAATCACCGGAAGAAGCACTACAGCCGCCAGCATTACCGCAACAAGGGAGTATCCCGCAAAAACCGCCAGCCATTTCAGCACATCCTTCACAGACCTCTCTGAAAAAAGATGAAAATACTGGAAAGCAGCGTAAAGCACCATAAAGATGCCCAGCATATAGAAAAAATAGAAATTGGACAGTCCTGCCAGCGTTACCGACCAGATAAAGACATAAGGCTTTTCTTTCCGGTAGATCTTATCGATTCCCATCAATATCAGAGGAAGGTAGATCATAGGATTGGCAAAGTAAGGATGCTTCATAGCCGCATAGATCGTCCAGCCTGCAAAAATATAAATAAACACGCCGAACAACGTCGCTTCTTTGGAATTGTTGTGATAAAAGCAGTATTTGCTGAAAGCGATCCCCGCCAGATAAATCCTGAGGAAAATCAGAAATTCATAGAGAAGCTCCGTATTTTCCGCCGGCACAAACACAGACAGCAGCGTCAGAGGATCTCCTATCACATAATAGTGCAGTGTAGTCAGAATATCTGAGCCGTAGCCGATGTGCATATCCCACATCGGAATGGAAAGTTTGTGTTCTACAAAAACCGTATGAAGGATTTTCCGCAGATACTCTCCGTAATAGGCCAGGGAATTCAAATGCTGGGGCACGCCGTCGTGACTCCAGATCAGGGATTTCCCGTTTAAATAAAAATGCAGATAAAGGATCAGGGCGAAAATCCCGAATATCAATGTATAGATCAGATAATAATCTGTTTTTTTCTTACTTGAAAACAATTTCTTCATAATAAAATTCTGGATAGATTTTTAAAAAAGCCGCGGTACATCTGTACCGCGGCTCCCGGTCAAAACTTAGTCTTCTTTTCCATAAAGAGCAGTAAGCTTGCTCAGGTATTCATATCTTTCTTTTGCCTCAGCCTCGTTCTTAGCGAAGAGTCTTGCAGCCTTTTCCGGATTCTGACGTTTCAGAGAGTTATAACGAACCTCGCCGTCAAGGAAATCCTGATAGTTGTCCATATCCGGAGCTTTGGAGTCCAGAGTGAACTTGTTCTCTGCCGCCGGGTTAAAGCGGAAGTTGTGCCAGTATCCGCACTTAACAGCCAGCTCTTCCTCTGTCTGTGCTTTCGCCATACCCTTCTTGATACCATGGTTGATACATGGAGCATATGCGATGATCAGAGACGGTCCCGGATATGCCTCAGCCTCTGCCAGAGCTTTTACAGTCTGATTGAAGTCTGCGCCCATGGAGATCTGTGCAACATATACATAGCCGTAGCTCATAGCGATAGAAGCCATATCTTTCTTCTTCACTTCTTTACCGCCTGCCGCGAACTGAGCGATCGCGCCTGTCGGTGTAGCCTTGGAGGACTGTCCGCCGGTATTGGAGTAAACTTCTGTATCGAATACCATAACATTGATATCCTGTCCGCTTGCGAGAACATGGTCAACGCCGCCGAATCCGATATCATAAGCCCATCCGTCGCCGCCGAATACCCACTGGGATTTCTTTGCAAGGAAGTCTTTCTGTGCAAGGATTTCTTTTCCAGCTTCGCATCCGCATGCTTCCAGAGCTGCAACCAGTTTATCTGTAGCAGTTCCGTTCAGAGCGCCTACGCCGAAGGTATCCAGCCATTCCTGACCTGCTGCCTTCACATCTTCGTTTTCTGTGGATTCTACAAGAGCTTCCACCTTGGTCTTCAGACCGTCACGGATTGCTTTCTGAGCAAGAAGCATACCATAACCGAACTCTGCGTTATCTTCGAACAGAGAGTTGGACCATGCCGGACCCTGTCCTTTGGCGTTTACAGTATAAGGTGTAGACGGTGAAGAGTTACCCCAGATAGAGGAGCATCCTGTTGCGTTTGCAATGTACATTCTGTCGCCGAAAAGCTGAGTGATCAGTTTTGCGTACGGAGTTTCACCGCAGCCTGCGCAGGCGCCGGAGAACTCAAGCAGCGGCTGCTTGAACTGGCTTCCCTTTACAGTTGTTTCTTTGAATTTTGCGATAACGTCTTCTTTTACAGGAAGTGTTACGCCGTAGTCGAAGTACTTCTGTACTTCTGCGTTTGCTTCCATGTTCTCCATAACAAGCGCTTTCGCACCTTTCTTGCCCGGGCAGACATTTGCGCAGGAACCGCATCCTGTACAGTCATAAGCGGATACAGTCATGGAGAATTTATATTCTTTCATACCGGTCATCGGCAGAGTAGCCATACCTTCCGGTGCGTTTGCCGCTTCTTCTTCTGTAAGAGCTACCGGACGGATAACAGCGTGCGGGCAGACATATGCGCAGCGGTTACACTGGATACAGTTTTCCGGCTGCCATACCGGGATATTTACAGCGATTCCACGTTTCTCATATGCGGAGGAACCGGACGGAGTCGTACCGTCTACATAAGCTGTAAATGCGGATACAGGCAGGCTGTTTCCTTCCTGTGCGTTTACTTTAGACTGAATGTTGTTTACGAAATCTACAACATCCTGTCTTCCGCCTTCTGCATGAGCCATGAACAGGCCTTCATCTTCTGCGTCTTTCCAGCTTTCCGGAACTTCTACTTCATGAACCTGTTTTGCTCCGGCGTCGATAGCCGCCCAGTTCTTCTGAACAACGTCGTCGCCCTTACGTCCGTAAGTAGCTTTTGCAGCGGCTTTCATAAGCTCGATTGCCTGATCCTCCGGAATGATTCCTGTCAGTTTGAAGAATGCAGACTGAAGGATTGTGTTGATACGTGTTGGTCCCATACCGGTTTCAATACCGATCTTCACACCGTCGATGGTGTAGAATTTGATATTGTGGTTAGCGATGAATGCTTTTACCTGTCCCGGTAAGTGTTTCTCAAGGCCTTCCATATCCCACGGGCAGTTCAGAAGGAAGGTTCC
>DXGV01000030.1 GCA_019113745.1 Candidatus Blautia intestinavium | reverse complement strand
TTGACTATAATCATGTACGCCCTCACAGCTTCAACGGCTATCGCACACCATACGAGGCACGAATGGCAGCATAGTTGCCAAGCGATATTTTTTAGCCACAAGTGTTACAAAAAAGCTTGACCACAACAAGTATTCTGATCAATATCTGCGCTTTTGCCATTGCACTGGCTCTGACAAAAGGCTTCAAAGGAACAAACGCTTTCCGCACCGTATTTTTTATGCCGAACCTGATCGGCGGTATCGTGCTGGGTTACATATGGCAGACGCTCCTTAACGGCCTGCTTTCCATGTGGAGACAGCCCCTTCTGGCTCTTTCAGCAAAAAACGGATTTATAGGAATGCTGCTTCTTCTGATGTGGCAGCAGATCGGATATATGATGATCATTTATGTGGCAGGACTGAATAATGTTTCGCCGGATCTTATCGAGGCGGCGAAGATCGATGGGGCCACGTCCAGGCAGATCCTTTTCAGGATCAAGATCCCCATGATCATGCCGTCCGTAACCATATGTACCTTCCTGACTCTGACAAACGGATTCAAGATGTTCGATCAGAACCTGTCCCTTACAGGAGGAGACCCGGGCAAGCAGTCACAGCTTCTGGCGCTGAACATTTATGATACGTTCTACGCCCGCAGCGGACCGCAGTGGAAGGGCATCGGCCAGGCGAAGGCCGTGGTATTCTTTATCCTGGTGGTGGCGATCGCGCTGATCCAGTTGAAAGCTACATCATCGAAGGAGGTGCAGCAGTAATGGCAAATAGGAAAAAAAGTATTATTCCAACGATTATACTGACGGTGATTTCTGTTTTATGGATGTATCCCATACTTCTGATCCTGATAAACTCTCTGAAAGTAGAATCAGCGATCACAACATCAGGAGTATTCAGCCTTCCCACGTCGGAGACCTTTAACGGCATCGCCAACTTTATTGCCAGCGTTACCCAGATGGATTTTCTGAAGTCCTTCTGGTACAGCCTGGTGATCTCCGTGATGTCCGTAATACTGATCCTGTTCTGCTGCTCCATGAGCGCCTGGTATATCGTAAGGGTTAATGGAAAACTTTCCAAAGCGTTTTATTATCTCTGCGTGTTCAGTATGGTAGTGCCCTTCCAGATGGTAATGTTCACTCTGGCGAAAACAGCGGACACGCTGAAACTGAACAATCCATACAACATCTGTATCATTTATCTTGGATTTGGCGCAGGGCTTGCGGTCTTTATGTTTACCGGCTTTGTAAAAGGAATTCCGATGGAGATCGAAGAGGCTGCTCTTATTGACGGATGCAGTCCGTGGCAGGTATATACCCGTGTGCTGATCCCTATTCTGAAACCTACGATCATTTCGACAGCGATCCTGGAACTGATGTGGGTGTGGAACGATTACCTTCTGCCTACGCTGGTTCTCGACATTAAAGAGTACCGGACGATCCCCATGGCGGTGCAGTACTTCAGGGGAAGCTTCGGCCATGTGCAGATGGGCCCTATGATGGCAAGTATCATGATCGATATCATTCCTATCATTATCGTATATCTCGTCTGCCAGAAATACATTATCGAAGGCGTTGTGGCCGGCGCGGTAAAAGGATAAGAGAACAGATTTTCCAAAGTCCCTGAGAAAACTTTTCCCGGGGACTTTTATCTGTACGAATAGTAGAAAAATCCGAGCTTTTTTTAGTTATATGTATCCTTGTATACAAAACATGGCAATGCTACAATAAAGCGGCAACATAAATTAGGTACCCGAAAGGTATGGAAAATATGATGAATGTTTTGATTGTAGATGATGAAAAAATTGAGAGAGAAGGGATCAAATACCTGCTTTCCATGGAAAAAGGAAAACGAAGCTTATATGAGGCCGCCAACGGCAAACAGGCCCTTCAGATCCTTCGGACAGAGAGTATAGATCTGCTTCTTACAGATATAAAAATGCCCCATATGGACGGACTTGAGCTGTCCAGACGGGCAAAGGAGCTTTTCCCTGATATTCAGATTGTGATCTTCAGCGGTTATAATGATTTTACTTTCGCCCAGGAGGCGATCCGCTACGGAGTTACAGATTATATCCTCAAGCCTGTGGATCCGGATAATTTTCATGAGACGATACAGAGGGCGGAAAAAAGTATTTATGACAGAAGAGAGCAGGAAAGCCAGGAGCGGCGGAAGCAGAATTTTCTTCAGCAGTACTTTCTCCAGAATTATCTTTACTCCGGTAAGAAGGAGATTCTGGAAAAGGCTCAGGAGCTTATAGACCTGGAAAAATGGAACGGCTGGCACTGCGCGGTGCTTATTGAAACGAACGTTGCCTTTTTTGATACCTCCGAGGAGGATTTTCCGGAAGAACTTCAGAAGGAACTTCGGAGGATGTTCTTTTATCTGAATTTGAACGAACGCCAGTCTCTTTTATTCTTTCAGGATGTTTACTGTGATTATGTTCTGGTGGCAAATCACCTGTATACATTCCTGAAGAGAAACTATATGGTCCGCTTTTATCTGGCGGTAAGCAGAAAGTTTGATGGATATGAATGCCTTCCGGAAATCCTGAGCCAGCTTGAGCAGCAGATGGAGGAAAAATTTTATAATCCGGACAAACATATTTTCTCCTGTGAGGAAGAGCATCTGAAAATGACGGCGGGAGAGGTGCAGGATTCCCAGCTCATGCAGATGATATCGGAGGATATCAGCAGAAAGGACATGGATCAGCTCTGGAAACATTTTGACTGTCTGAAGGAGAAATACAGCCGTAATACACAGTTCTCCGCCATGTATATCAAGTTTGTGTTTTCCAATGTGATCCAGGAACTTTTTCAGGAAAACCGGTTTGCAGACGAGCACCGTCTGGAAAAAGAGATCGACCGCCTCTATAGCTGCGGCAATATTGTGGAGATCCTTGGGGTGACGGAGGAAAATATCAGAGAGTATGAGAAGTTTCTGGAACGTTCCATGCAGGAGTCAAGAAATGAAGTCTCTGCTGTAAAAAACTATATTTATCAGCATTACGGGGAAGATCTGAATCTGGAAATGCTGGCGGAGAAAGTCTATCTTTCTTCCGGTTATCTGAGCTTTATCTTCAAAAAAGAAACAGGAATGAATCTGAACCGTTTTATCAAGGTGTTCCGCATGGAGAAAGCAAAAGAACTCCTTTGCGGCACAAATATGAAAGTAGCACAGGTAAGTGAAAAGGTGGGATTCGCCAACGTGTCTTATTTTTGCAGAAGCTTCCGGGAATATTACGGAAGCAGTCCGGAATCCTACCGGAAAGGAACAGAGGAAGATGAAACTTCTTCAGGCAGTTAAGAATATGAAATACCGTCATAAGCTGACAATCCTTCTGGTGGTTGCCAGCTTAGTTCCTATGACGGTGCTTGCGCTGTACAGCCATAACCGCATGAGCAGCCTGATCCGGCAGAAGGAGATCGAGGACATGCAGTCTATTCTGGAGCAGGCAAGAGAGAATATTGACAGTCAGATCGAGGTGTACGCCAGTCTGATCAACTATCTTACTTATTCTCCTGATATTGAGGAAATCATAGAGGAGAAGGATCTTGATAATTATGCCGCCTATGAACAGTACACTCAGGTGGCGGATCCTCTGCTTTCTGTGCCGAAATCCTATCACGACGCTATTCTTCAGATCCAGCTTTTTGCGGACAGTATCCAGGTAGAGCATGAATACACGCTGGTTCCTCTGAAAAACCTGGACAGAGAGTGGTGGAACGCGGAAACGAAAGACGATGTGAGGATCCAGTGGGCGGTAAATGAAGAAGAAAAAGAGGTTACGGCGGTACGCAGGATATATGACGGCAAAACACTGGAGGCTGTTCTTTGTATCACCCTGGATTACGACAAGATTTTTGAGCCTCTTACCAACATTATAGAAGAAAACACCGGCGGGATGATCGCGGATAAGGAAGGGAAGGTTTTATACCTGAATCACTCTCTTCAGGAAACAGAGATCCGGAAGGCCTCCGCAAAAAAGGTCCTGGGACGGATCAAGGAGACCTGTGAGTATGTAAAAAGCGCCGACGAACATACAGGATGGACTTTTTACCTGTGCAAATCCAGGGATTCTATTTCAGGATCGGTTCTGAGGCTTTCTCTGGAAGAGATTCCGCTGATCATTTTCTGCGTGCTGATCATTTTTTTCCTTGGTCTGATCTTCTCCAAGCTTTTTACCAGAAAGATAGAAGAGCTTACCAGAAACATTGACCGGGTAAATCATGGAAGCCGGGAGGTCACAGTATCCAGCAGCTCTGAGGACGAGGTGGGAATCCTGATCCGGAGCTTCCGCAGAATGATGGATGAGATCAACCGTCTGATCGACGAGGTGTATGTAAATAAAATCGCCCTGAAGGAATTTGAACTGAAAGCGCTTCAGGCCCAGATCAATCCTCATTTTCTCTACAATACCCTTTCTGTGATCAACTGGATGGCGATCCGGGGAGGACAGAAAGAGATCAGCAAAGTAACCCTGGCGCTTTCCACTTTTTACCGGACAGCGCTCAGCAAAGGAGAGGATATGGTGACGGTGGAAAGCTGTATCCGGAATATGGAGGCATATCTGGAGATCCAGCTTGTAATGCACGATCATGATTTTACCGTGGAGTGGGATGTGGACGAGTCTGTAAAAAATGAAAAGATGCCGAAGCTTCTTTTGCAGCCTGTGGTGGAAAACGCGCTGGAACACGGTCTGGATGAAAAAGAGGAGGGAGAGAAGATACTGAAGCTTTCCTTCCTGGATATGGACAAAGAGGTAATGATCGTCGTACAGGATAACGGACTTGGAATGGAGCAGAAGAAAGCGGAGACTCTTGTCACTTACCAGGCGGAAGGCTACGGCCTGAAGAATGTAAACGACAGGATCTGTCTTTTATATGGGGACAAGTACAGGATCCGTATCTTCAGCAGTCCGGGAGAAGGTACCAAGGTGGAAATGAGATTCCCGAAAGAAGGAAGATAATATGCAGAAAAGATGGAAAGGTCTGGCCGTATTGATGATCCTCTGCCTGATGTGCGGATGCCAGAGAACAGAAAAGACCGCCTACCGGACAGGGCAGGAGGTGTCCGAGGAGAACAGGAAAGCCTGGGAAAAAGCAAAGACTACTCCCTATGGAGCATATCCGGAACTGGTGACTTATACTCTGGGTCAGATGAGCGGCGCCAACGATTCCAATCTTCCGGAGGGAAATACTTATGAGGACAACGCTTACACAAGATATCTCAGGAAGATGCTGAATATCCAGAACGACACAATTTACATGGAAAGCGAAGACCGGTACGACGAGGTAGTGAACATTATCGCCAAAGACCGGACGCTGCCGGACGTTCTGGTGGTTTCTGACAGGGAGACTCTGAAAGAACTGGTGGAAAACGATCTTGTGGAGGATCTGACGGAGGTCTTTGAAAACTGTACCTCTCCAAGGATCAAGGAGATGTATGAAAGCTATGGAGGAGATCTTCTGGATGCGGGGAGATTCGACGGAAAACTGATGGCGATTCCTGAGACGGTGATCGACCACGGTCCCTGTCTGATGTGGCTGAGAAAAGACTGGATGGAAGAGCTGGGGCTTGAGGAGCCCAAAACATTGGAAGACGGATTCCGTATTGTTGAAGCTTTTGTGAAAAACCGTATGGGAACGGAAGATGGAGAGGAGCCTGTAGGACTTGTCTGTGATACAGATCTGGTGGGAAGCACCAGTACCAGTTACTCCATGGATCCGGTGTTTGACAGCTTTGGGGCCCATCCCCAGCGCTGGGTAAAAAAAGACGGAGAGATCACATACGGATCTCTTACAGAAGAAACGAAAAAGGCTCTGGAATATCTCCATGAACTTTACGAAAAAGGGATCCTGGATCAGAATTTTGCCCTGAGAGCCAGCAACAATCTCCGCGATCTTGTGCTGGAAGGGAAATGCGGAGCCTTTTTCGGTCTGTGGTGGACGCCGAACAATCCGCTGATGGATATGTATGAAAGCGGCGGCGAAGCCGACTGGGAGCCCTATTATCTTCAGGAACCGTCAAATGAAAATGTGTACGCTTCCTTTCGGGACAACAAATATGTAGTGGTGCGGAAAGGATATGAGCATCCGGAAATTGTCATGAAGATCATCAGTGTCCTGTTCGATTACACAAGATACGAGGCAAAGGACGCCCAGGAGGTCAATGAATATTTTGCCCTGAATGTGGATCCTACGGCCCGTCCGCTGGTGATTAATGTGGATTATAATGAGGCCACATACCAGGTGACGGAGGAGATCAGGGAGGCTATGGCCGGAGAAAGAGGAACAGAGGACATGAGCGCTATCGCCCGGTCTTATTTTGAAGCCTGCAGCCGGTATCTCAGCGAGCCTTCCCCTTCACCGGAGGACTGGGCTGCTTATAAGTCCCGGATATCCGCGGTGGGCCTTCTGATCGACGGCGGCTACCGGCCGGCCCGGCGAAATTATCTGGACGATACAGACGGCGAGTTGCCGAAATCTCTCCAGGATTATGAGAAGAATACATTTATTCAGATCATCATGGGAGAAAAGCCTGTGGGCTATTTTGACACTTTTACAGAGGAATGGTACCGGCAGGGCGGCAAAGAACTGACAGAGCAGATACGAAAGCTGAATCCCGCGGAATGAAAAGAAAACAGCAGCGCCTCCCGGACAGGCAGGAAAGTTTCTGTTCCTGTCAGCCGGAAGGCGCTGTTGTTTTCTTCACAGGAAATTTCAACTTTTCAGTTTCCAGATATCCCTGTTGTACTCTTCAATTGTTCTGTCTGAGGAGAAGAAACCTGCCTTCGCAATATTGATCAGAGCTCTTCGTGTCCAGTCCGAAGAATCTGCCGCATAATCCGCCATAGCCTGCTGCTTGCGGACAACGTATGCGTTGAAATCCGGAAGAGTCTGGAACCAGTCTTTGCTGATCAGTTCATGGTGAAGACGTTCCAGATGCTCTTTAAGGCCATACGTCATCATTTCTTCTCCGATAAGGAAATCAATGGCGCGACGCAGGTTGGGATCCCCTTCGTACCAGTCGGCCGCACAGTAATCGCCCTCTGCGTAGCGGTGGATAACCTGCTTGCTGCTCTGTCCGAAGATGTAGATATTTTCCTGTCCAACCGCCTCGCAGATCTCCACGTTGGCGCCGTCCATTGTTCCAAGGGTCAGGGCGCCGTTCAGCATGAATTTCATGTTTCCTGTTCCGGAGGCTTCCTTTGACGCAAGGCTGATCTGTTCGGAAAGGTCGCAGGCCGGGATCATTTTCTCGGCGGCGGTGACATTGTAATTCTCTACGAAAACAAGCTGCATCCAGGGAGATACTTCCGGATCGTTTTCTATCACTTTTGACAGAGTGAGAAGAGCGTGGATGATATCTTTGGCAATAATATATGCCGGAGCCGCCTTTGCGCCGAAAATACTTACCAGCGGTACGGAGGGCTTATGTCCCGCTTTGATCTCAAAATACTGATGGATCAGAAACAGAAGATTAAGCTGTTGGCGCTTGTATTCATGAAGACGCTTGGACTGGATGGAGAACATGGCCTCTGTATTCAGCTCCACGCCCTGCTTTGCTTTCAGCCAGCGGGCAAGTTCCTTTTTGTTTTCTTTCTTGATCTCCGCAATTTTTTTCAGTACTTCTTTATCTTCTGTAAATGCAAGAAGCTTTTCCAGGCAGGAAGCGTCTTTTTTGAACCCGCTGCCGATGAGAGACTCGATCTCATCTGCCAGGGCGGGATTGCATTTCAGAAGCCAGCGGCGGAAAGTGATGCCGTTTGTCTTGTTATTGAATTTTTCAGGATAAAGCTGATAAAAATCAGCCAGCTCGCTGTTTTTCAAAATTTCCGTATGGAGGGCCGCCACGCCGTTGGTGGAGTGGGTGAAATGGATATCCATGTGAGCCATATGGATCACGTCGTTTTTGTCAATAACAGCTACGGCTTCGTTGTCTGTTCTGGTGCGCGCGAGAGCGTCCAGCTTTTCAATCACAGGCATAAGCTGGGGAACTACCTGCTCCAGGAAGTTTCTGGGCCATTTTTCCAGAGCCTCCGCAAGAATCGTATGATTAGTATAGGCGCAGGTATCTGTAACGATCTGTACAGCTTCTTCAAACTCGATGCCGTGAAGCTCCAGAAGGCGGATCAGCTCCGGGATCACCATACTGGGATGGGTATCGTTGATCTGAATGGCGGCATAGTCAGCCAGATCGTGGTAATTGCAGCCCCGGGATGCACATTCCTGAAGGATCAGTTGGGCGCCTGCGGAAACCATGAAATACTGCTGGTAGATACGCAGAAGCTGGCCGTCGTCGTCAGAATCGTCCGGATACAAAAACAGTGTCAGGTTTTTTGCAATGTCCTTTTTGTCAAAGGAGATGCCGTTTCCGATAATGGATTCATCTACAGAATCCAGATCGAAAAGATTCAGGCTGTTTGTCCGTCCCTCGTAGCCGGTGACAGGGAGTCTGTAAAGGCGGGCGGAATACTCTTTTCCCGCAAGAGATACCGGGAAAAGGATATCCGTAGGCTCTGCCGCGCTCTGGGGAGTCAGCCAGTAATCGGGAGATTCATTCTGCACGCCGTTTTTGAA
The DNA here is from genome assembly GCA_019113745.1 of Candidatus Blautia intestinavium. GTDB lineage: Bacteria > Bacillota > Clostridia > Lachnospirales > Lachnospiraceae > Blautia_A > Blautia_A intestinavium. Next base: position 43,071 of record DXGV01000030.1, on the reverse strand, counting down.
ATCCTGATGGAAAAGTCCGCAGTGATAGCGGAGCCCCACGCCGTCTCCCGGAAGGTTTAAGGTTGCGAGACTGTCCAGAAAACAGGCGGCCAGTCGTCCCAGACCTCCGTTTCCCAGACTGGGTTCCGGCTCCAGTTCTTCAATGTCAGAAAGATTTTTTCCAGCTTCCGCAAGGACGGAACGGACCTCGTCATAAAGGCCGAGATTGATCAGATTGTTGGAAAGAAGCTTTCCGATGAGAAACTCGGCGGAAATATAGTAAAGTTTCCGTCCGGCGGCATCCGCCGTGCGGCGGGCGCTCTTTTCCTGGATCAGTCTGAGAAGAGCGGTGTAAATTTCTTCATTAGAAGCCTCCGCCGGACTTTTTCCCAGGAGGCGGGTGAGAGTAAGATTCATGGATGTACTCATAATAAACTCCTTTCGTGCGACTGGATTTCTATTTTCTGTACTGCCGCTTCATACACTGCAGATTTCAGAATCTGCAGACGTCTTTTGTATGATTATGTTTTACCATGGATCAGAGGTTTTATCTTGTAAAATGGTTGCAAATAATGATACAATCCTATCATACTTGGGTGAGGGCAGGATGATACCCGGAAAAGGGAGAAACCTGTTTTTCTTAAAATCCTGACAAAATGAAAAGGAGAAGGTTCTGAATGGTATCAGAAAGAGAAGAAAAAATAAAAAAACGGTATGAAGAGACAAAAAAGCATGGCAGCAGACTTTTCCCCTTTAACATTTATCCCTGTACCATTCCCCTGGATTTTCCTTCTGTAGTTCTTCACTGGCATAAGGAGATGGAACTGATCTATGTGAAAAAGGGGAGAGGAAAAATCCAGCTTGGCATGAAAACATATCCGGGAAAAGAAGGTGATGTTTTTGTGATACCCCCGGGAACTCTTCATTCCATTCGGAGGGAGCCGGGATACTCCATGGAATATGAGAATATCATATTTGAAGTGGAATTTCTGGGGGCCGGTGCGGCGGACGTCTGCGCAGGGGAATATCTGAATCCTCTTGCAGCCGGAAGGCTTCTTCCTCCGGTCCGGCTTTCCGGCGGGGAAAAAGAATATGAAAAGACAGTGTCCTGCCTTCATAAGATGGAGCGTCTGTGCGGATCAAGAGAGACGGGATTTGAACTTGGCGTAAAGGCTGCGGCCCTTGAACTGATCTTTCTTCTTGTGCGGAAATTTCCAGGAAGCCCCCATAATGTTTCGCCGGATATGGAACGCCTGAAGGTTGTTCTGCAGGAAATCGAGAGAAGGGACAGAGAGTCTCTGACCGTAGCGGATATGGCAGATTTCTGCGGATGGAGCAGCAGCCATTTTATGAGATGGTTCAAACAGATGACAGGAGGAAGCCTTATATCCTATGTAAACGACAGACGCCTGTCCGCCGCCGCCGAAAATCTCCGCCGCAGCGACGAGAAGATTGTAACGATTGCCGCAAATGCCGGATTTGAAAATCTGTCGAATTTTAACAGGCAGTTTAAGACCCGATATGGAATGACGCCCAGGGAATACAGAAATCAGGGAAGAGAGACGGAGAAACAGGAAGAAAAGAGCAGAATGTGGACGAAAACGGATCAAATAAGTATTTAGAAAAAAATCTAAATAGTTATTGACATTTCCTTTCTCCGGGAGTATATTCTATTTAGAAATATTTCTAAATAATGAAAGAAAGGAGATGGAGAAATGTCTTTTGCAGATACATTTAAAGCCCTGTCGGATCCGGTACGGCGGGAAATCCTTCAGCTTCTCAAGAACGGGAAGCTGTCTGCCGGAGAAATCGGCAGCCACTTTGACATGACCGGGGCGACCATATCCTATCATCTGGGCATTCTGAAAAAGGCAGGTCTGGTATGGGAATCAAAGGTGAAGAATTATGTTTATTATGAACTGAACACTACCGTAGTGGACGAAATACTTTTATGGCTTACGGATCTGAAGGGAGGAAATGACAATGAAAGCGAACTGTAAAAAGTATAAATGGACACTGATCATCGGATGTATTGTCACAGCTTTGCCGATACTTGTGGGGCTGCTTCTGTGGAATCGGCTTCCGGATGAGATCGCTACTCATTTTGGAAGCGGCAATGTCGCCAACGGATGGAGCAGCAAGCCGTTTACGGTTTTTGGAATCCCGGGAATCATGGTGGCGGTGGAGCTTGTACTGTTTTTTGCGACAGCCTATGATCCAAAAAGGAGAAATATTGACGAAAAACTGATGCGGCTGCTTCTCTGGATCATCCCGGTGATATCTTTGATAACGAATCTTTCCATCTACGCCATTGCCCTGGGAAAAAAGGTGGATATTGGAATGGTGACGAATGTCTGTGTCGGGGTCGTATTTATCATTATGGGAAATTACATGCACAGAGTTAAACAGAATTATACGGTAGGGATCAAGCTTCCATGGACTCTGAACAGCGAAGAAAACTGGAACAGGACACACAGGATGTCTTCTTGGCTGTTTGTCCTCTGCGGTATCCTCTTCATTATTAACGGCGTTGTCTTACAGACAGAATGGATGATCGGGGCAGCGATCTTTATGGTAATCGCACCGGGGATTTATTCCTTTATCCTGTATAAAAAAGGCGTTTAAGCCAGCCTGAAAATCTGGCAGGAATATAACTGTCCCTTCTAAAATTGTTAAAATTGTGTATTTTCAAATGCACAGTTTTTGCGTATGATAGCAGTAGCTTAAAAGAAAGAAGGGACAGAATTTATGAACAGTCAGAACAACATGATCGTGAAACTTGCACAGACAGCTCTTATGGCTGCTCTCTGTTATGTAGTATTTACATTCCTGCAGATTAAGATACCGGTGCCGGGAGGAGACGCCACATCGATTCATCTGGGAAATGCTTTCTGTGTGCTGGCGGCGCTCCTTCTGGGCGGATGGTACGGCGGAATCGCAGGAGCTGTGGGAATGGGGATTGCGGATCTGATGGATCCCGTATATATAACAGTTGCGCCGAAGACTTTTGTGCTGAAGCTCTGTATCGGTCTGATTACCGGACTGGTAGCTCACCGGATCGCTCATATTAACGAAAGTACAGATAAAAAATATGTGTTTAAGTGGAGCGTGATCGCTTCTGTAGCAGGACTTGCCTTTAATGTTGTAGCCGATCCTGTAGTTGGATATTTTTACAAGCAGTTTATTCTGGGACAGCCTCAGGAACTGGCGGAGGCCCTTGCAAAACTCAGCACTATGACTACTCTGTTTAACGCGGTAGTTTCCACGATCCTGGTTGCGGTAGTATACAATGCGGTCCGTCCGGTATTGATCAAAAGCCATCTGCTGGTGATCCACGGACATAAAGAGCAGACAGTGTAAAGGGTATGCCGGACAGGACCGGCAACAGTTTAAAAGACCGAAGTAATTCCACAGACGCCTGAAGGGGAAGAGCTTTCCTCTTCGGGTGTTTTTGTTTCACAGGAAACAGAGTTTTTCATGGCAGAGCATCAGGGGCTCAGATGAAAAGCCGTAGGTCCGGATAAAAAGAAACAGTTGATAGAGAGGACGCGCAGGTATAAAATAAAAGCAAAACAGATGACGCGGACAAAAAATGAACGGAGGTAACAGTTATGAGCAGTGAAAACAAAGTACTGGAATCCATTAAGACGAGAAGGAGTATCCGGAAATACAAACCGGACATGGTTCCGAAGGAGATCATCGACCAGATCGTTGAGGCCGGAACTTATGCGGCCACAGGAATGAACCGCCAGTCTCCTATAATCATTGCTGTGACGAATAAAGAAATGCGCGACCGTCTTTCCAGGATGAACGCGGCGATTATGGGAGTAGACAGCGATCCTTTTTACGGTGCTCCGGTAGTTCTGATCGTGCTGGCGGACAGAAGCAGCGCCAACTATCTTTATGACGGAAGCCTTGTGATGGGCAACCTGATGCTGGCAGCCCACGCCCTTGGAGTAGGAAGCTGCTGGATCCACAGGGCGAAACAGGAATTCGAGAGCCCGGAAGGCAAAGAGATTCTGAAATCCCTGGGAATCGAGGGAGATTACGAGGGAATTGGACATTGTATCCTCGGCTATGTGGACGGCGATTATCCCCAGGCACCAGAGCGGAAGGACAACTGGGTATATCATATTGACTGACGTCCGGCGCTGGCAGCGCCATCGTACAAGGGGATAACGCAGCCGCACAGAACAAAGAACAGGGAGAATTCTGAATGAAGACGATTTTAGAAAAAATACGGGAGGATCTTTTTTCCATGCAGGATCTTCCTTTCAGGGATTTTCAGGCGAAACTGATCCCTGATATGGATAAGGAGAAAGTGATCGGCGTACGGACGCCCGATCTTCGTAAATATGCGAAAGAAATAGCCGGGAGCCCGGATATCGGAGAATTTCTCGAGAATCTTCCCCACCATTATTACGAAGAAAATAATCTCCATGCGTTTCTCATCGAAAGGATCAGAGATTACGGGAATTGTATAACGGAAGTAAAGAGATTCCTTCCTTTTGTAGATAACTGGGCTACCTGCGACGTGTTTGCCCCGAAGATATTCGCCCGTCACAAAGAAGAACTGCTGGACGAGATCCGGAAATGGATCGCCTCAAGAAAGACCTATACGATCCGGTATGGGATCGGTATGCTGATGCGTTTTTTTCTGGATGAGGATTTCCGTCCGGAATATCCGGAGATGGTTTCCGGAATCCGTTCAGAAGAGTACTATGTCAATATGATGACTGCCTGGTATTTTGCTACAGCTCTTGCAAAACAGTATGAAGCTGTCATACCGTATTTTGAGAAACAGCGGCTGGACGACTGGACCCACAATAAGGCGATCCAGAAAGCCTGTGAGAGCAGGAGGATCACCCCGCAGCAGAAGGAGTATCTGCGAACGCTGAAAGTGAGAAAGAACGGCAAGGGGAACGGAGGACTCTGATGTCAACGGACAAAAAGGAGAATGACCAGTGACAGATTACATCAGGACGGAAGATTTTTCATCGGAGGATCTGAAGGTTTACACTCAGGATTCGGAGGTTCAGCTTCTGAGATATTATGAGCCGGAACCGGGAATCTTTATCGCGGAAAGCCCGAAGGTGATCCGGCGGGCCATGGACGCCGGATATGAACCGATGTCTTTTCTCATCGAGGAAGGGCGGGAGAATGAAGAGACCGAAAGCATTTTTCAAAGCTGCGGGGAAGCACCGGTATATATGGCGAACCGGGAAACGCTGCTTCAGCTTAAGGGATATACTCTTACCAGAGGAATGCTCAGCGCCATGCGCCGCAGAGAACTGCCTTCTGTTGAGGAGATCTGCGGGAACGCCCGCCGGATCGCCGTACTTGAGAATGTGGTGAATCCTGTGAACGTGGGCGCGATCTTCCGGTCTGCGGCCGCCCTGAATATGGACGCCGTTCTGCTCACTGCCGGATGCAGCGATCCTCTGTACCGCCGCGCGGCGAGAGTCAGTATGGGGACGGTTTTTCAGGTTCCTTGGACATTTTTCGACGGCAGGACTCCCTGGCCGGAGGGCGGTATGGAGCTTCTTCGGAAACTGGGATTTCGTACAGCGGCGATGGCTCTTCGTGATGACTCTGTCAGCATAGACGATCCCGGACTGAAAGCTGAGGAGAAGCTGGCGGTGATTCTGGGAACGGAGGGGGACGGACTTGCCGGAGAAACCATCGCGGACTGCGATTATACCGTGCGGATCCCCATGTCCCACGGGGTGGATTCCCTTAACGTGGCGGCCGCCAGCGCCGTTGCTTTCTGGGAACTGGGAAGATGACATATAAGTAGATTGTATATGGCGGGAATCATAAAGATTCCCGCTATTCTTTTTTGATATGAAAAAAGTAATTTAAACACAAAAATTCATATGAAAAACGCAAGAACAATGAAAAAGTTCCTATGAAAAACGTATAATAAATGATATAATAAAGAAAAAGACAGGAACGGGGGAAAAAGTATGGAAAGGGATATTATGAATCAACTGCTGGAATGGAAAGAAAATCCGGACAGAAAACCATTGTTGATTACTGGTGTAAGGCAGTGCGGAAAAACATATGTGTGCAGAGAATTCGGAGAAAAATATTTTGAAGATACAGCTTATTTTTACTTTGAAGGCAATAAAGGGCTTGCTTCAGTTTTTGATTATGATTATGACACGGACAGGATTCTTGATGAACTTGGAAATATTATTCGGGGAAAAGAAATCATCCCGGGAAAAACGCTGGTGATATTTGACGAGATACAGGCATGCCCGGCTGCTGTGACAGCATTGAAATACTTCTGCGAAAATAAAAAAAATCTGCATATTATATGTGCCGGTTCTCTTCTTGGAGTTTCTCTGAAGCGGGATCACATATCATTTCCGGTGGGAAAAATTGAACGTCTTCAAATGTATCCTCTTACTTTTTCGGAATTTCTGCGGGCGGATGGAAAGCAGAGTCTGATAGACGGTGTAAAAAAATACGATCTGGATAAAGAACTGCCGGAATTATATACCGGTACTCTGGAAAGAGAATTAAAATATTATTATATTGTAGGCGGAATGCCGGAAGCGGTTCTGAAATGGACCCGTACGCACAATATTCAGGATGTAGAGAAAATTCAGGATGAAATCCTGGCCGGATATGGCAGTGATTTTGCAAAGTATGCGCCTTTGACAGATATCCCTAAGCTGGGATGGATCTGGGATTCAGTCCCCCAACAGCTGGCCAGGGAAAACAATAAATTCATATTTTCCCATGTCCGCGAAGGTAAACGTTCGCATGAACTGAAAGACGCTTTGCAATGGCTGACAGATGCGGGACTGCTGTATCGCCTTGAACTGGTGCCTAATCCGGAGCTGCCTTTATCTTTTAACGCGATTGGGAGCTATTTTAAAGTATATATGTCGGATGTGGGTCTGTTGCGGAGAAAGTCGGGGATTTCCGGTAAAACAATTCTGGAGGATTCTGAGTTGTACAAGAATTTCAAGGGAGCATTTACAGAAAATTATGTAATGACAGAACTGAAAGCCTTAAAAATACATCCATATTTCTGGCGTTCAGGAAATACAGCGGAACTGGATTTCCTGTTTGAAAATGAAAATGAGATTATTCCAGTGGAAGCCAAAGCAGAGGTTCGCACAAGGGCTAAAAGTTACCGGCAGTTCTGCAAGAAATACAGTCCGAAAAAAGGATTTCGTTTCTCTATGAAAAATGTAGGTTGTAATGATGTGGAAAATACGAAAACTTACAGCCTGCCGCTATATCTCATATGGCGTCTGAAAGAATATCTGATCTGACACATTAAATGTGTCTCTGGCGGAAAAAAGCGCTCTGCACGTTACCCGTGCGGAGCGCTTTTATAAACTGAAATATATACGGCTGTTTTACGCCAGTTTCTTTCCTGTCAGCATTTCATAAGCCTGCAGGTATTTCTCGATAGTCTTATCCACGATCTCCTGGGGAAGGGTCCAGTTGTTATCCGGATTTGCCTTCAGCCAGTCGCGGGCAAACTGCTTGTCGAAGGAGGGCTGGCCGTGTCCGGCTTCATATCCCTCTGCCGGCCAGAATCTGGAGCTGTCCGGAGTAAGCATCTCGTCTCCCAGAACGATATTGCCGTTCTCGTCAAGACCGAATTCAAATTTGGTGTCTGCGATGATAATGCCTTTGCTCAGAGCGTATTCCGCGCATTTTTTGTACAGGGCGATGGTGTAATCGCGGAGCTTCTCCGCATATTCGCGGCCTTTGCCGGGGAAGTGTTTCTCCAGATGATTGATACTCTGCTCGAAGGAAATGTTTTCGTCATGATCGCCGATCTCCGCCTTGGTGGAAGGTGTGTAGATGGGCTCCGGCAGCTTGTCGGACTCTTTCAGTCCTTCCGGAAGGCTGATGCCGCAGACCGTGCCGTTCTTCTGATAACTTGCCCAGCCGCTTCCTGTAATATATCCGCGCACGATACATTCAATGGGAAGCATGTCCAGCTTGCGGCACATCATGGATTTGCCGTCGAACTTCTCCTGCTGGAAGAATTCCGGCATATCTTTCACATCTACAGAAATCATATGGTTGGGAACGATGTCTTCCGTCATATCGAACCAGAATTTTGACATCTGAGTCAATACAGTTCCTTTTTTGGTAACCTCATTGTTCAGGATCACGTCGAAGCAGCTGATGCGGTCTGTGGCAACCATGATCAGGCTGTCGCCGTTGTCGTAAATCTCACGTACTTTACCTTCTTTGATGGGTTTTAAAATTTCCATGTTCATACCTCGCCATTGAATTATTGTTTTCTTATATTATGTAGTTTTATTATCACAGTAAAATTATCACTGTTTTCGCAGCCTGTCAAGGAGTTTCTTCCACCGCGGTGATCTTCCTGTAAAAAATAATGGTGAGCACGGTGGTGGCGATCCAGCCGAATGGCCATGCCATCCAGATTCCCGTACTTGCGAAAAACTGTGAAAGGATATTCGCCAGAATGATACGCAGGATCAGATCCGGGACCGTTGCGATAACAAAATACTTCATGGCGCCCGCGCCGCGGATGATACCGTCGGTAGTCAGTTTAATGGCGATCATAAAGTAGCAGGGACTGACGAAGCGGAGAAATCCCATTCCCGCCCGGATCGCCTCCCGGCTTTCACTTTCCAGGAAGAGTGCCATCATCTGGCGGCTGAAACCGAAATACAGAAGAACAAAAGGCACGGCGGCGATAAGCGCAAGACGCACGCCGGTACGGAATCCCAGAGGAATACGGTCACGCCGGCCGGCTCCTATATTCTGGGCGGTATAGCTGGAAAGACAGCTTCCCAGCGACATGAAGGAATTAATTGCAAAGGTGTTAAGCTTCACGCCGGCGGAATAACCGGCGATCACAGAGGAACCGAAGCGGTTCACAATATCCTGGACAAAAAGATTCCCCACGGAAAGAACGCTTTGCTGCATGATACTGGGTACCGCGATCGCCGCGATCTGGCCGAATAGATCCCTGTCAAACAGAGAGGAATATTTCCCGGGGAGCTTCTTCAGCCTGCGCCACAGAGTGACAAGGGCAAGAACCGCGGAAACACCCTGCGCGAGGAAAGTGGCCCATGCCACGCCGGCTACATCCCAGTGAAAATGCGCCACAAAAATATAGTCCAAAACGATATTTCCCGCGGAAGAGCCGAGAAGGAAATACAGAGGAGTGCGGGAATCGCCAAGGGCCGTGTATATGCCGGTGCATACATTGTAAAACAGCAGGAATGTCAGTCCGTAAATATAGATATTCAGATACAGGACTCCGTCGTCAAAAATATTTTCCGGCGTATGGATAAGCCGCATCATAAGCGGGCAGAAAAGCGCTCCGAAAATGGAAAGGACGGCGCTCAGTCCGGCGCAGGAAAGGAAGGCCGTGCTGATGGCTGTTTTCATCTCTCCGAAGTTTTTGGCCCCGAAGCATCGGGACACAACCACGGAAGTCCCCAGGTTACTGCCTACGGCAAACGCCATAAAGATTACGGTGATGGGGTAGGAAGCTCCCACGGCGGCAAGGGCGTGCTCGCCGGCAAACCGTCCGGCGATCATGCTGTCGGCTATGTTGTAGAGCTGCTGAAAAATCACACTGATAAATAAGGGAAGGGCAAACCGCCACAGCGTTTTGTCCGGATGTTCTTTCGTAAGATCTGTAATCATATTGTTATTACCTGAAATCAATCACTGTTTTTAAACTTATGTTCTCAGAACATTATGCCATTTCTGAATGTAAAAATCAATTTCCACATATACTTTTACAGACAGTATTGCCTTATTTCTCAGAAGGAGGTTTTCCCATGAAAAAGAAAACAAAAACGTTGCTTATATGCCTGGCGATTCCTCTCGCTGTGGGAGCTGTTTCCGGATGGCTTACCAGAAACAGTATGGATACCTTTAAGCTTCTGGATAAACCGTCTCTCGCTCCGTCCGGCTGGGTGTTTCCGGTGGCATGGACAATCCTGTATGTACTGATGGGGATCGCTTCTTATCTTGTCTGCACGGCAAAACAGTCGGAATGCAGAAGAGACGGGCTCATTGTTTACGCAGCCCAGCTTGCGGTGAATTTTTTCTGGCCGATGTTTTTCTTTCTGGGTCAATGGTATTTTTTCTCCTTCGTATGGCTGGTTCTTCTGTGGTTCCTGGTACTGGTAACTATCCGCTTCTTTTACGCAGTAAATAAAAATGCGGGCTATCTCCTGATACCGTATCTTGCGTGGGTTACCTTTGCGGGATATCTGAATTTCTTTATTTCGATCATGAATCCCTGACGAGATTTTCATTGTCAATAACTTTCATTTGACACAAAGAACAGAACGTGCTACCATCTTATAAAAGCATAATTGAATTTCTGACATATCTTAAGAGCTTATCTTACTCTTTTATTTCAAATCTGTGAAACTTCTATGCTTTTTAAATCCACTATCAATGAGACATTTCAACAAAGCAGGGAGGGTCGCAGAAGAGAAGTGTTCCTCCCGGAAGAAAGGAGGAACGATGGGTAAGAAGGATGTAATATCCAAAATCTACCTGGGAGCGGCGGACAGGATCGCCGATCTCCTGAACAATGAGCTTTTTGAAGGCGGCAGTGCTGTGGCGGCGTCAGATATTATGGAGTTGGACAGCGCTGCAACCAGCATACTGAAAGATGAAGACAATATAGTCAATGTACGGGTCGTTGCCAAAGATCTGGTAAGGAAAGTCCGGTTCGGTATACAGGTGATGCTTTTTGCCATCGAAGAGCAGAGCGATATCCATTATGCCATGCCGCTGAAGATGCTGAACGGGGACGCGGCGCTTTATGATAAGCAGTGGAACGGGATCCGCCGGGAACACCAGAAGAAGAAAGACCTGAGCGGCGCAGAATACATCTCCGGCTTTGGAAGAGAAGACTGTCTGGTTCCGGTATTCAGCGTGGTATTGTACTTCGGCGAGAAGGAGTGGGACGGGCCCCTTTGCCTGAAAGAGATGATGAAGCTCAATACCCTTCCGGAAGAAGTGAGAGAGAAGATTGCGGATTATCCCATTCATCTGATTGATGTGAGAAGATATCCCCACGCGGAACGTTTCCGTACGGACCTCAAGCTGGTATTCGGATTCCTGCAGCGCGCGTCGGAACCCGAAGAACTTACAGAATTTATCGAAGAAAATACAAAAGAGTTTTCCAGTCTGACAGAGGACGCCTATGATATGATCGCATCCATGTCAAAGACCGGGGAATTGAAGGAACTGAAAAAAGACGTAGGGCAGGAGGATTACAATATGTGCAAAGCGATAGATATGATGGTAGCAGAAAGCCGGGAAAAGGGAATAAAATTAGGCGAGGAACGCGGTGAGGCGCGTGGAATACGTCTGGGCGAGGCGCAAGGAATAGAAACAGACAGGAGTATATTCCGTCTGTATAAGAAAGGCTACAAACAGAACGAGATAGCAGAGGCACTAAAAATAAGCCTTGAACGTGTAAAGGAATTTCTGGAGGAATAACAGGCAGAATACTGACATAGAGTGCAGGAAGAAGAAACCGGCACCGGCGGATATTTGGCAGATTTTTGCCATACAAAAGGCGGCGGAGCAAAACTGAAAAATCCACATAACCCCTTGACGAACTGCCGGATATTCTATAAAATACTCTTTGGAATTATATAAGCTCAAGATAGGTTGAGCGTTTCTACCAACTGCCGTAACAGTTGACTATGATCCCGCGATCGTATGTACTGCTGCGGCAGTTTTTATATGGAAAATTAAGACGAGTTTCTGTATGTAAGAATCAAAAGGGAGGTTTTTTATGAAGTATGATGTAATCATCATCGGCGCGGGCCCGGGAGGTATTTTTGCTGCATATGAACTGATGAAGGAGAAGCCGGAGTATAAAGTGGCGGTATTTGAGGAAGGCTATCCGCTGGAAAAAAGGAAATGCCCGATTGACGGAGACAAAGTAAAGACATGTATCAACTGCAGGCGCTGCTCCATCATGTGCGGTTTCGGCGGCGCAGGGGCTTTTTCCGACGGAAAATACAATATCACCAATGATTTCGGCGGTACGCTGTATGAACATATCGGCAAAAAAAAGGCCATTGAACTGATGGAATACGTGGATGAGATCAATATGAAATACGGCGGCGCAGGTACGAAGCTGTATTCCACGGCGGGGACAAAATTCAAGAAGCTCTGTCTCCAGAACAAGCTGAATCTGCTCAACGCTTCTGTGCGCCATCTGGGTACGGATATCAACTATGTGGTGCTGAAGAATCTTTACGCCCATATGTGCGACCATGTGGATTTTTATTTCGATACACCGGTGAGAAAACTGGAAAAGACAGAGACGGGATATCGTGTGGTATGCGATCTGGCGTCCTGGGAATGTGATAAATGTATTGTTTCTGTGGGAAGAAGCGGAAGTAAATGGATGGAAAAGGTATGTAAGGAGATGGAAATACCTACAAAATCAAACCGCGTGGATATCGGCGTCCGCGTGGAGCTTCCGGCAGTAATCTTTTCTCATCTCACAGACGAACTGTATGAGAGTAAAATTGTGTACCGCACGGAAAAATTTGAAGATAACGTCCGGACCTTCTGTATGAACCCGAACGGCATTGTGGTAAATGAAAATACCAATGGAATTATTACTGTAAACGGACACAGTTATGAGGGAGACGAGCGAAAGACGGAGAATACCAATTTTGCCCTTCTGGTATCCAAGCATTTTTCCGAGCCATTCAAGGACAGCAACGGATACGGCGAGAGTATTGCAAGACTGTCCAATATGCTGGGCGGCGGTGTGATCGTGCAGAGGTTCGGCGATCTGGTAAGAGGTCGGAGAAGTACGGTGAAGAGGATTGAGGAAGGACTGGTACGCCCTACTCTTATGGCGACGCCCGGTGATCTCAGTCTGGTTCTTCCTAAGAGAATCCTGGACGGTATTATGGAGATGATCTATGCCCTGGACAAGGTTGCTCCCGGTACAGCTAATGACGATACCCTTCTGTACGGCGTGGAAGTGAAGTTTTACAACATGGAGGTGGAGATTGACGAGAACCTGGAAAGCTGCTGCAAGGGTCTTTACATTATCGGAGACGGCAGCGGCGTGACACATTCTCTTTCCCACGCGTCGGCCAGCGGAATCTATGTGGCGAGACATATCGCCGCTCAGTCAGGCAGGGCAGAAAGAACAGAATAGGAAAAATGATTTTGCAGACAGGGAGTATCGCTCTCTGTCTGTATTTTTTCAGAAAACCGGAACAGAAAAATCCCTTGACTTTTAAATCCTACAGTTGTAAGATTTAAGAAATATATTTTCCGGAGGTGTATATGAGAAAAAGGAAACGAAAGAATCTCGTACCGATCCTGTTTTTCGCCGTTGCAGGGGCGGCGGTTCTGTTTCTGGGAATCCGTCTGGCCGGAGAACTTGGAAAGGAAAAACCGGAAGAGCTGCTTGTCAGATATATGGGCTATATCGAGACAGGAGAATACGAAAAAATGTACGAGATGGTGGATGGGGATACACTGACAGGTCTGGACAGGGAGGGATTCATAGAGAGAAATTCCAGAATCTATGAGGGGATTGAGGCTCATGATTTAAAGATTTCAGATATCCAGGAAACAGACCGGAACGGAAAGACAGTGACAGTGGCTTATGACACATCCATGGATACTGTTGCCGGGGAAATTTCTTTTTCCAACGAAGTGGTTTTTGAAAATACAAAAGAAGGATATCTTCTGTTGTGGAAAGACGCTCTAATTTTTCCGGAACTGACGGCGACTGAGAAAGTCAGCGTCACTACTCAGAAAGCAGCCAGAGGGAAAATCCTCGACCGGAACGGAAAGACTCTGGCAGGACCGGGAACGGCGGTTTCGGTGGGGATCGTTCCGGGAAAGCTGCGGGAAGAAGAAAATCCGGGATCACTGAAGCGGATCGCGCAACTTCTGGAGATGGATGAAGAAACCATACGGGACAAGCTTGCTGCTTCCTGGGTACGGGAGGACAGCTTCGTACCATTGACCACAATACCGGAGGTCCTGGATATGCAGGTCCTTCTGGGAGGACTCTCGGAAGAAATGCAAAAGGAGCAGGAGAGGCAGGAACAGCTTCTGGCGATTCCTGGAGTGATGCTCACAGACGTGGAGGTACGTTCCTATCCGCTGGGAGAGGCGGCTTCCCACCTGATCGGCTATGTGCAGAATGTGACGGCAGAGGATCTGGAAGAACATGAGGGAGAAGGCTACGATTCCTCCAGTGTGATTGGCAGAAGCGGAATGGAAGCTTTGTACGAAAAGGAACTGAAAGGCAGGAACGGCTGTGAGATCAGTATCGTGGATCAGAATGGTAATAAACGGGCCGTCCTTGCCAGTGTCCGGAAACAGGACGGACAGAATATCCAGCTTACCATTGACAGTGAGCTGCAGACCTCTCTGTACAGAAAATTTGCGGAGGATCCGGGATGCTCCGTTGCTGTGCAGCCTTATACAGGGGAGGTACTGGCTCTGGTAAGCACCCCGTCTTATGACAATAATGATTTCATTATGGGAATGTCTGATGAGCAGTGGACTTCTTTAAATGAGGACGAAAAGATGCCCCTTTATAACCGGTTCCGTCAGATCTGGTGCCCGGGTTCCTCTCTGAAGCCTGTTGTGGCGGGGATAGGCCTGAAAACAGGAGCCATTGATCCGGATGAGGATTACGGCAGCGAGGGACTGTCCTGGCAGAAGGATTCATCCTGGGGTTCCTATTATGTTACTACTCTTCACGATTACTCCCCGGTGAATCTGACAAATGCGCTGATATATTCCGATAATATTTATTTTGCGAAAGCCGCTCTGAAGATCGGGGCGGATGCTTTTGCCAGCTCCCTGGAATCGCTTGGTTTCGGTCAGGAACTGCCTTTTGAGATCACTATGACGAAATCGCAGTATTCCAATACGGATAAGATCGAAACAGAAATACAGCTTGCGGACAGCGGATACGGTCAGGGGCAGATCCTTGTGAATCCTCTTCATCTTGCCAGTATGTATACGGCCTTTCTTAACGGTGGAGACATGCTGAAGCCGAGGATGCGCTATGAAGCGGACGCCGCGTCAGAAGTCTGGATTCCCCAGGCGTTTTCCGAAGAGATTGTAGATCAGGTTATGGAAGGGCTGTACGGCGTTGTGAACAATTCCGAAGGCACCGGATACGGAGCGCGCCGGGAGGACATGACTCTGGCCGGAAAAACAGGAACTGCGGAGCTGAAAGCGTCCCAGGAGGATACTTCCGGAACGGAGATCGGATGGTTTTCCGTTTTCACAACAGACAGGAACGCCGCCAGCCCCATTCTTCTGGTAAGTATGGTGGAGGATGTGAAAAATCTGGGCGGAAGCGGTTATGTGGTTGAGAAAGACGCCCAGGTGCTGGACGAGTATTTCACTGTTGAATAAGATAAGGAGGAGATCAGGTTGAAAAAACTGCCGCAGATATCAGAAGCGGAATATGAGGTAATGAAGGCCGTATGGAGATATGCGCCGGTCACGACAAATGAAGTTACAGACAGAATGTTGCAGATCACGGACTGGAGTCCGAAAACGGTTCAGACACTTTTGAAGAGACTTGTGACAAAAGGAGTGCTTACATATGAAAAGAAAGGCAGGATGTTTGTCTACAGTCCTGTTTTTCCGGAGGAAGCATATCTCAGGCAGAAGAATACAAGCTTTCTGAGACGTTATTATAACGGGAATCTGCCCGCCATGTTTTCCTCCTTCCTGGAAAGCGAAGAGATTTCGGAAAAAGAGATAGATTCCCTGAGAGATATCCTTGACAAACGTTTTCAGAAAGAGGAAAAGGAGAAATAAGGTGCAGAATTTTGGTATCCACTTTTTGCTCAGCAATTTTATTCTTGCCGGGCTGACATGTTTTATACTGGCGGTAAGGAGGCTCCTGCGCGGCCGTGTTTCCCCGCAGATACAGTACCGCCTCTGGTTTCTTTGGCTGGCGTTTCTTTTTGTGCCTTTTCTTCCGGTGGATCTGTCGGGATTTTCTTTTCGGGAGCTGATCTGTGACAGTGTAAGCCAGGTTGGAGAAAGGACGGCGGCACTGACGGAAAAGGCGTCCGGCGCTTTTTCCATCTCCGGTGATTTCGCGGTTTCTGTTTCCTCGGGATCCTTTGGAAGCTTAAACAAAATCCTGCTCCTGGCGTGGACGGCCGGAGCTGCCTCGTCCTGCGGATTTCTGGTCTTTTCCTGGATCAGAATCCGGCGTATCCGGCGGTCCGCTCTTCCAATAGAGAAAACTCCGGTCAGAAGAATTTTCGATTCCTGTAAAAGAGAGATGAACCTTCACAGGAATGTGGGACTGTACAGTACGGGAGAACTGAAATCTCCGGCGGCGGCAGGAATTCTCAGCCCCTCCGTGTACCTGCCTTCCTCTTTGCTTGCAGATTTCCGGCAGGATTCCCTGAGGTATATCTTTCTTCATGAACTGCAGCACTTCAGACAGCACGACAGTGTGGCAAATCTTCTGGCGGAACTTGCCCGGATCCTTTACTGGTTTAACCCGGCCATATGGTATGGAATGAAAAAAATGCGGCTGGACAGGGAGATCGCCTGTGATTCCGCTGTTCTGGAAATACTGAAAGATCAGGAATACTCCGGCTATGGATATACGCTTCTTGATCTGATGGAAAAAATTTCTTTTTCTTCTTTTCCTTTCTCATCTGGAATCGGAGGAAACAAAAGCCAGATACGTCTGCGCATCCTGAATATTGCAGGCTACTGCAGGGAAAACAGAAGAAGAAAGCGGTGGGGGATTCTGGCCTGCCTGCTGTCGACCGCGCTTTTTCTGAGCTGTGCTCCGTTGCTGACCATTTGGGACTCGGAAGATGTTTATGCCTTTGACGCAGGGGATAAAAAGGTAGTCAGTCTGGATCTTTCAGAAGAGTTTCAGGATTATGAGGGAAGTTTTGTCCTCTATGACAGCGTCGGAAAAACCTGGAAGATATATGATCTGGCCAGGGCGCAGAAGCGTGTGGCGCCTGATTCTACATATAAGATATATGCCGCCCTTCACGGTCTGGAAGAAGGAGTGATTTCTCCGGGAAAATCTGAAATGGAGTGGGACGGCAGAAGCTGTCCTTTTGAGGAATGGGAGCAGGATCAGAATCTTGCGTCCGCCATGAAGAATTCCGTAAACTGGTATTTCCAGAGAATAGACGCAGGTCTGGGAGCCGGGTCAGTGAGAAGATTTTTGAAAAAAATCCATTATGGGAACGGGGCAGTTGGAAGGGATCTGGCTCTTTACTGGACTGATCAGACTTTAAAAATTTCGCCTGTCGAGCAGGTGGAACTTTTCCGGAAGCTTTATGAGCATATGCTTCCGTTTTCAGATGAAAACATGGACGCGGTTATAGACTCTCTGTATCTGGGAAAGTCAGATACGGGAACTTTGTACGGAAAGACGGGAACAGGACAGGTGGATCATAAAAATGTAAACGGCTGGTTTACAGGCTGCCTGGAAACGTCCGGGAATGTTTATTATTTTGCCGTGAATATCCAATCCCATGAAGGCGCCAGTGGAAGCCGGGCGGCGGAGATCGCCAGAAAGATTCTGGAGGAAAGGCCGGAGACTTTTTTACACTCATAATTTTATTTTTAGGATGATTTTATGGCGGGATTGTAGTAGAGTTTATTTAGAAACTGCTTTTTCAGCTACAGTGACAGAAAGCAGAAAAAATCAGTACAGAAAAGAGGAAAATCTATGAGACAGATCACACTTGGAAAAACAGGGATCACAGTACCGCAGAACGCTTTCGGCGCGCTTCCGATCCAGAGGGTCAGCCGGGATATGGCGGTGAAGCTTCTGCGCCGCGCCTATGAGGGCGGTATGCGCTTCTTTGACACAGCCAGAGCCTACAGTGATAGCGAGGAAAAGGTAGGCGAGGCGTTTGAGGGAATGAGAAACAAGGTTTATATCGCCACCAAGACGGGGGCAAAGACCCCGGAAGAGTTCTGGGAGCATCTGGAAACCTCTCTGAAAAATCTGAGGACAGATTATGTGGATCTGTATCAGTTCCACTGCGCGGATCAGTGCTACCGTCCGGGAGACGGGACGGGAATGTATGAATGTATGGAGGAGGCAAAGCGGCAGGGAAAGATCCGCCACATCGGCATTACCGCGCATAAACTTTATATTGCCGAGGAGATCGTCCAGTCCGGCCTGTATGAAACTCTTCAGTATCCCTTCGGCTATCTGTCCTCCAAAAGAGAGGAAGAACTGGTGGAAAACTGCAGGAAGGCGGGTATGGGCTTTATCGCTATGAAAGGACTGGCCGGAGGGCTGATCAACCGCTCGGACGCGGCTATGGCTTTTATGTCCCGGTTTGAGGGGGCGCTGCCTATCTGGGGGATCCAGAGAGAAAGCGAGCTGGAAGAATGGCTTGGCTTTATGAAGGATACGCCGTCTTTGACGGAAGAGATCGCCGCGTTTATTGAAAAAGAAAAACAGGAGCTTACCGGAGATTTCTGCCGGGGCTGCGGCTACTGTATGCCCTGTCCTGCGGGAATTATGATCAATCAGTGCGCCAGAATGTCCCTGATGCTGAGAAGAGCGCCGTCCGGCGCATGGCTGACGCCGGAAATGCAGGCAGAGATGAAAAAAATAGAGGGATGTCTGGAATGCAGGCAGTGTGTGGAAAAATGTCCCTACGAACTGAACACTCCGGAACTTCTGAAAAAGAATTATGAGGATTATAAAAAAGTGCTGTCCGGGGAAGTAAAGGTACAGTGATGGACATAACAAAGAAACTTCTCACAGACTGCAGGCTCTGTCCCAGAAACTGCGGGGCGGACCGATGGAAAGGAAAAGGATACTGCGGTGTTGGGGCAGAGGTGAAGATTGCCAGAGCCGCCCTCCACATGTGGGAGGAACCATGTATTTCCGGTAAAGAAGGCTCCGGAGCTATTTTCTTTTCCGGCTGTTCTCTGGGCTGCGATTACTGTCAGAACAGAAGTATTTCAAGAGGAGAGCGGGGAAAAGCAGTCACCGTGGAGAAGCTGGCGGAGATTATGATAAGTCTGCAGGAGCAGAACGCCAACAATATCAATCTGGTGACGGCAGGTCATTACGCGCCCCAGACTGCGGAGGCTCTTTATCTGGCGAAAGAGAAGGGCCTTCGGATTCCGGTAGTGTACAACAGCAGCGGCTATGAAAAGCCGGAGACGCTGCGGCTCCTTTCCGGACTGGTGGACGTATTCCTGCCGGATTTTAAGTATTTAAGTCCGGAGCTTTCCGGAAAGTATTCCCGTGCGGAGGATTATGGAGCCAGAGCGAAAGAGGCATTAAAGGAAATGCTCCGTCAGACGGGCAGCCCCTGTTTTGATGAAAGGGGAATGATCGAAAGAGGAGTGATCGTGCGCCATCTGCTTCTTCCCGGCCATGTGGAGGAGTCGAAACGGGTGGTGGAGTATCTTTATAAAACTTACGGAAATCAGATTTATATAAGCATAATGAACCAGTATACTCCCATGCCCGCCATGTCGGGCGACCCTCTGCTCTCCCGGAGGGTTACAAAAAGAGAGTATGACCGCCTGGTAGAGTACGCCCTTTCCCTGGGCGTTGAGCAGGGCTTTATCCAGGAGGGAGAGACGGCGAAGGAAAGCTTTATTCCGGAATTTAACGGGGAAGGAGTATGAACATATAAAAACATTTGCGTCCGCCTCGAAAAAATTCTTGACCTGAACCTGACTTCAGGTTATATAATATCTGTATAGGCCACGCAGGAGGATTGCGGCGGCAAATAAGCAGAAATGGAGGAAGTACAATGATTTACAGAGATTTTCAGGATATAAAGCTTTCCGCTCTCGGCATGGGTTCCATGCGGCTTCCGGTAGTGGATGGGGACGATTCCAGGATCGATGAGAAAAAGGCGGAGGAGATGGTTGCTTTCGCCATGGAGAACGGGGTGAATTACTACGACACCGCGTGGGGATACCACGGCGGCAATTCAGAGCTGGTGATGGGAAAGGCACTGAAGAATTATCCCAGAGACAGTTTTTATCTTGCGTCAAAATTTCCGGGCTATGATCTTTCCAACATGGACAAGGTGGAAGAGATCTTTGAAAAGCAGTTGGAGAAGTGTCAGGTGGAATACTTTGATTTTTACCTTTTCCACAATGTATGCGAGATGAATATCGATTCTTACCTGGATCCCCAATATGGTATTTTCGATTATCTTATAAAACAGAAAGAGAACGGACGCATCCGTCATCTGGGCTTTTCCGCTCACGGAGGCATGGATGTGCTGAAGCGTTTCCTTGACGCTTACGGCGAACATATGGAATTCTGCCAGCTTCAGCTTAATTATCTGGACTGGACATTCCAGAATGCCAAGGAAAAAGTTGCGCTGATGAGAGAGCATAATATTCCGGTATGGGTAATGGAACCTGTACGCGGCGGCAAGCTTGCCTCTCTTTCTGTGGAGCAGGAGAGTAAATTAAAAGAACTCCGCCCAAATGAGAGCATTGCGGCGTGGGCGTTCCGTTTCCTCCAGTCTGTTCCGGAAGTGAAAGTGGTTCTCTCCGGTATGTCCAATATGGAGCAGCTTAAGGAAAATATCCGTACATATGAAGAGGAAAAACCTCTTAATGAAAAAGAGATGGATACCCTTATGGGAATCGTAGATGAGATGGTGAAAAAGACAGTTGTGCCGTGTACTGCCTGTCATTACTGTGTGGATCACTGTACCCAGGGGCTTGATATTCCCAGACTTCTGGAACTCTATAATGAGCATGTGCTTACAGGCGGCGGATTTATCGCGCCTATGGCGCTGTCGGCAGTTCCAAAAGACAAACATCCGGACGCATGTATCGGCTGCAGAAGCTGTGAGGCAGTCTGTCCTCAGCAGATCAAGATTTCAGAGGTTATGGCAGATTTTGTAGAAAAGCTGAAATAAAGAATCGTCAATATCTGTATCAATCCTCTCAATATGCGTATAGAAACAGGGCTTCTTTTGTATTATGATACCGTGGTGATGAAATGATTTCTGCGGTATTCTGACGGAGAAAGCCCTGTTTTTTTGCGGAAAGCGGCGGCAAAACGGCTGGCGCTGCTGAAGCCGGACAGAGAGGCGATGGAAGAAACAGACAGATCTGTGTTTTTCATCAGATAGATGCTTCTGGAAATCCGGTAGTCGTTCAGGTATTGGGAGATGGTGCATCCTGTCATCTGACGGAAGAAGCGGCAGCAGTTTTCCCTGCTCATGGGAATCTGCGCGGAAAGTTCTGTGAGAGACAGGGGAGAACTGTAGTGCCCGTGGATATAATCCAGAAGAACCTGAAGCCTTTTAAGATTTCCAGAAGCCGCAGTCCGGGTGTGCAGAAGCTTTTCCTGATGTCTGCGGATGACGCTGCCGAAGGCTGTGCAGAGAAGACCGTGAACCTGGAGCTGGTAGGCGAAGGGCTTGCTCAGGCAGAGCCGGTCCACCTCACGGAACATGGCAAGCAGACCGGAATCGCCTTTTTCCGGGTCAAGAGGAACAGCAGAAAGCTCTGGAGAATCCAGATATGGACGGATGATTTCCATCTCCAGGAAGCTTCCGGGAGTGCCGTAAAGGAAAGACGGATGTACGATCATGGAGATAAAGCGGGCGCTGCCTTTGGCGGGAGTCATCATATGGGGCGTGTTCGCATTGATGATAAGACCCTGCCCGGCGCCCAGGCGAAAGGATTTTCCGCCTACAAGATAAAGAACCGTCCCATCGGTGACCAGGGAGATTTCCAGCTCACCGTGCCAGTGGCAGCGGATATAATTATCCTGAAAGTCGCCGATATTGTCATGATTGATCTGAAGGGGGAAATCCGGAGTGCCATGGGCGCATAATTCCCGAAGGCTGTCGTCTGTCTGAATCGTCTGTTTCATAGCAGAAATCCTTTCAAATATATTGTACATTTCATGTGCCCTGGCACATGAAGGGCGGAATCAGAAAAAGCAGTAAAGGAGGTTTTGGTGCTGCCGGGAATGAGAAGATCCCGCAGTTTCCACTACATTATGACACAGGATCTTACAAAAGGAAAGCCTTTTCAGGTACTGCTGCGTTTTTCCCTGCCGGTGATCGGCGGCAATCTGTTTCAGTTGTTTTATACGCTGGCAGATTCAGTGATCGTGGGAAAAACCCTGGGAGCCGACGCTCTTGCGGCAGTGGGAGCGACAAGCATTATTATTTATCTGGTGCTGTGCTTTATACAGGGTATCACGGGAGGATTCGGCATCTGCCTGGGACAGAGATGCGGCGCAAGGGACGAAACAGGTATGCGAAGAAGTATCGCTGCGTCCCTTGTCTGGAGTATTCTTTTTACCATAGTTCTTACAGGGATATGCTGCGGGCTGGCGCATCCGATCCTGCACTGGATGCAAACGCCGGGGCAGATTTATGACATGGCCTATGAATATATGTTTGCTATCCTTGCGGGAACCGGGGCGACGATCTTTTACAATATGATCTCCAACATCCTGAGGGCGTTGGGAGACAGCAGGACGCCGTTGTATTTTCTTATATTTTCCTCTCTCTTAAATATCGTACTGGATCTTATCTTTATCCTGACTTTCCATATGGGAGTCGGCGGAGCCGCCTGGGCTACAGTGCTTTCCCAGCTTCTTTCCGCCGTACTGTGCGCGATATGCGGAGCACGGAAATTTGACGTCCTTCGTCTGAAAAGAAAAGATTTTTCCTATATGAAAAGAGAATCCGCGGCTCATTTAAGGATTGGATTTCCTATGGGGTTTCAGATGTCCGTCATGTGCATCGGGCAGCTTGCCATGCAGGCGGCGGTCAACGCCATAGGGCCGGACGCTATTGCCGGATACACGGCGGCTACAAAGGTTGATCAGTTATCCGTACTGATCAATAATGCCTTCGGCGTTGCCATTGCAAGCTATGTGGCCCAGAATTACGGCGCGGGAAAATGGGACAGGATCAAAAGCGGTGTGAAAGCTTCTCTGCTGCAGACAGAGGCTGTGAATATCCTCCTGGGAGTTTTGATCATTGGAGGCCGGAATCTGGTAGTGCCTATGTTCATAGACGCGCCTACGGACAGTATCATCCATTACGCAAACGGATATCTTCTGGCAGTAGCGCCCTTCTATCTGCTTCTGGGATTTCTGGCGGTGATCCGTTCTTCCATCCAGAGTATGGGAAACGGAAAAGCGCCCTTTGCCGCCTGCATTACAGAGCTGGTGATGAGAATCGCGGCTACTTTCGGTCTGTCGGCGCTGATCGGATATACCGGAGTCTGTCTTGCCAGTCCTCTGGCCTGGCTGGGTGCGGATATCCTTCTGGCGGTTGTCTATATAGCTATGATGAGATCGGGGCGGTGAACAATCAATCGCCCATTTGCAGGTATTGAAAAATATGTTCTGAAATGTTATCGTTAAAAAATCAAAACAAAAGGGAAGCGATAGCATGAGGCTGACAGTAAAAGATATAAAAAAATTGTGGGACAACGGACAGGCAGAGCTGGTAGCTGGCGAAAAAGGACTGGATCGTACCGTGGTAGCATATGACATGATGGAACAGCCGGATATCAAACCATGGCTTAGGGCGGACATGCTGCTTATTACTACCGGGTATGCCATTCGTAATGACAAAGAGGCCGTTCTCAATCTGATCCGGGACTTAAATGAGGCAGGGGCTGCAGCTCTGGCAATCAAGACACGATTTTTTGACCATTTTCCGGAAGAGGCCCTGGAGTTGGCGGAGCAGCTTCATTTTCCACTCTTCTTTCTCAACAATGCCCTGGGATTTATCGAGGCGGTGTATCCGGTAATGGTCGCCATTGTGGAAGCCAAAAACGGAGTAGAGATGCGGACACGCTATCAGATCGGAAAGATTGAGAAAAAAGAACTGGATCGGAAATTGTATTTTGATCTGGTGCAGGAGAGGTTTGCCCGGGAGGATGAGGCACAGATCAGGGCCAATTCTCTGTACTGGCCTATGATGCCGGTAAGGATGATGGAGATCTGTACAAAGTATCCGAAAGAGCAGTGGTCTGTCCGGAAAAAGGAAAAGGCAGAGCAGATGGCGGAAATATTTTTTATGAAACAAAATCTCGGATATACAGCGATTTCTCTTCCGGAAAAGATAGAGGTCCTGTTCTGTGAGCCGGGGCGGATCCTGACCTTTAAAGAAGAGTTGAAAAAGTTTGAGGAGAGTTTGAAGAAATTATGCAAAGCAGATTTCCATATACTTGTTTCCGATAAAATAGACGGCTATTTTGATATGCCAAAAGCCGCTCATCAGATATCGAAACTTTCACAGATTGCCGCAAAAGATCTGGAAGAACGGAAGATTTTCTGGTGGGAAGAAATGAAATACGAAGAACTGCTGCTGGAAATTTCCAGTCTTCCGCAAGTGAAGTCTTATGTAGAGGAACGGTTGTACAGTCTGGAAGAGTATGACAGGAAGCATGGAACTGACCTTGTGGAGACGTTGGAAGTGATGATGCAAAACGGAGGATCAAAAAAGCAGACGGCGGAAAAGCTGTATCTCCATAGAAATACCATGATGTACAGAGTAAAAAAGATTGAAGAAATACTAAAGTGTAATATAGGAGATTTTACAACTTTGCAGGAACTGGCATTTGTCTGTTTAGTAAGAAGATATCTGACAGAAAATCGGAAGGAAACGAAAAATAATTGACAAAAACTGTGCGCCGGGCACAAAGATTCTGACGAAAAATTGGATTCAGAGAATAAAGATTTCAATTTGATAAAGTGCTAAAATGAAGAGGTGTTAAGCCAATGTGGGTGATCGTCACATTGGCTTTCTTTGTACCTGAAAGCTGTTTTGACTTGAAAAAGGCAAAGTGGCGGGTTGAGAGAAAAGGAGGAGAAAATATGGATGAACGAGAGAAAAAATCGTTTGAGCAGCTGCATATTACAGCGGCTGAACACCCTAAAGCACTGGCTCCGCATGTTCTCATACTGAATATTATTATGAGCGTGCTTGGAGCAATTATCGGACTGGAATTGATCGTACGTACTGGTGTGGCTCCCAACACATCTATCGTTGGAGCCCTGTTTGCGATCATACTCTCCAGGATACCTCTGGCATTTCTGCAGAAATACAGGAGCATTCACAGTCAGAACCTGATTCAGACTTCTATATCAGGAGCAACATTTTCAGCGGCTAACAGTCTGCTGCTTCCCATTGGTATTCCAGTTATTATGGGAAGAGAAGATCTGATGCTCCCGATGCTGATCGGTGTGTTTATCGCAACGATCATTGACGCGACAATCCTTTATAAGACATTTGACTCAGAAATGTTCCCGGCGGAAGGAGCATGGCCTCCGGGCGTTGCGTCTGCACAGTCTATCCTTGCGGTTGTAGAAAAAGGCCGGAAAGCAATGCTTCTCCTTGTAGGTATGGTAATCGGTATCGGCGGTAAAGTAATCGGTGTCCCGACAGACCTTCTCGGTGTGTCCTGGTTCGGTGATTTCGTGGCTATGGCGGCTCTCGGAGTCGGAAGCATTGTGATCGGCGTTATCAATACAAATGGCTTTATCATTGACATTTTTGGAAAAAGTTTTCCGATTGTGACGGACATCTTCGGAAAAGGAGCGGACCTTACGTCAGATCCGATGTTTCAGTACATGCCTCACGGCATTATGATCGGAGCAGGACTCATCGCGCTTTTGCAGGTATGTAAAATGCTGTTCTCCAGGAAAGGAAACGATGCAAGCGCGGCAGGAAAATTCAGCCGGAGCATGAGTAATATGAAGAGCGCTCTTGGCTGGGGATATGTGGCATATTTTGTTGTGGCAATTGCCCTGGCGGTCGCCACAGGCATCTGGTCAGAAATGACGCCGTTTAAACTGGTGATATGGATCATTTATGCAGCATTTGCGGCAATTGCCTCAGAATTGATCGTTGGAATTTCCGCAATGTATTCCGGATGGTTCCCGGGATTTGCCACAGCGCTTATCTTCCTTTTGGTAGGTATGCTGATCGGCTTCCCGAGTATGCCTCTGGCTGTTCTTGTTGCCTATACAGCGGCGACAGGACCGGCCTTCTCTGATATGGCATATGACCTGAAATGCGGTTATATTTTAAGAGGATACGGAAAAGATCCGGAGCTGGAAAAAGTAGGAAGAAAACAGCAGTTTATCTCTGAGATCGTAGGATTTATCGTTGCATTTGTTATGGTAGCCTTTCTTGCGCGTACCTACTTTGCGCAGGGACTGTATGCTCCTGTAGACGCAACCTTTGCGGCTACCATCGAAGCAGGCGCAGGCGGAGCAGTTGCAAAATGGCTTCTGATCTGGGCAATTCCGGGAGCAGTCATCCAGCTTCTTGGAGGCTCCAGACAGGTGGGAATCCTCTTTGCAACCGGTCTTCTGGTAGGAAGCACTATCAATGGTCTTACTATTATTGTCGCATTGATCATCCGTGCGATCCTGGTAAAGAGAAACAAAGAAAACGAGCATACACTCAATATTCTGGGCGCCGGCGCACTGGCAGGCGCGGCTCTGTACAGCTTCTTTACGGCGACGCTTGCCCTTGGAAGCAAGAAAGAATAGCGGATCTATTCAAGTGTCGGCGTAAGGGATTTTCCTTTATGTCGGCATTTGCAGTATAAAGCAGATCATTTTAAGGAAAGAAGGGGATTTTCAAGTGGAGAAAAAAGAAGGACTTAAACTGACAGAAGAAGTACTGGATGATGTCCTCACAGGAGGTACGATCCTTGGCGGAGGAGGCGGAGGAGATCCGGTAAAAGGAAGAAAATATGCAAAGATCGCGGTAGATTATACAGATCTTCGACTTGTTCCGATTGAAGAGATTGATGATGACGCGGTTCTTCTGACAGCTTCCCTTGTGGGAGCGCCAAATGCAAGAGACCAGTTTATGACAGCTAAGGATCTTGCTTATACGATTGAGATGATCAAAAAGAATACAGATCTGAAGCTGGGCGGTATTATCACAAATGAGCAGGGAGGAGAGGCGTCTGTGAACGGATGGCTTCAGGCTGCGATTTCCGGTCTTCCACTTGTGGACGCACCGTGTAATGGACGTGCCCATCCAACCGGGGTTATGGGAAGCATGAATCTGCATAAGCAGAAGGACTACAGGACGGTTCAGGCATGCGTGGGAGGAAATCCGGAGACAGGAAATCATGTGGAGTGTTTCTTTGAGGGAAGCATTGAGCACACCTCAAAACTTGTGCGTATGGCGTCCATTGAGGCGGGAGGACTGGTAGCGGTTGCCAGAAATCCGGTGACAGCTGCCTACGCAAAAGAAAACTGCGCTGTCGGCGGTGTCAGCTTTGCAATAGAGACAGGCAAAGCTTTCCGTAAAGGGCTGGAAACTTCCGTAGAGGAAGCGGTAAGAAATGTGTGTGAATTTCTCGGTGGTTCTATCCTGGCAAAAGGAGAGGTGAAAAACTTCTCTATTGAAACAACAGGAGGATTCGATGTGGGATATGCGGAAGTAGACGGCTGTCAGCTGACGTTCTGGAATGAGTATGCCACAGCGGAAAAGGACGGAAAACGGCTTGCAACCTTCCCTGATCTTATTATGACCATTAATGCAAATACCGGAGAGCCTGTCACAACAGCAATGATGGAGGAAGGACTGGAAGTCTATGTGATCGGAACAGATAAGAAAAATCTGAAGCTGTCTGCTGCCATGTATGATCCGGAACTTTTGAAACAGACAGAAGAGGTAGTCGGAAAAGAGATGGTGAGCTACCTGTAAGAGATGAAAACCCCAGGCACACATGTTCCGTGGGCGGCATGGGCAAAAAACAAAACAAAAAAGCAGAAAAAGGAGACAAAAGCCATGTTAATGAAACAGATTCTTGAAGCGTATGATATCCTGGATGATGGAAATGTGACAGGAAAAAAGGTAGAAGAATATTTAAGAACAATCCAGCCGGATGCAAATATTGAAGTATATGAGCTGAAGGGGCCAAAAGGTTCCACAGACATGCTGAAAGTGCGCATTCCCGGATCAAAGGGGAAGACAAACGGCGGAAACGCTCCGACGATCGGACTTCTTGGAAGACTGGGAGGTATTGGAGCGCGTCCGGAGAGGATCGGATTCGTATCTGACGGAGACGGAGCGCTGGCAGCAGTTGCTCTTGCCGCTAAAATTCTGGATATGCAGAACAAAGGGGATGTGCTGGAGGGTGATGTGCTGATCTCCACCCACATTTGCCCGAACGCGCCTACACAGCCCCATGATCCGGTTCCGTTTATGGGATCACCGGTAGAGATGTCACAGGTGAACAGGGAAGAAGTATCGGATGATCTGGATGCCATTCTCTCTGTTGATACAACAAAGGGCAACCGCGTGATAAACACAAGAGGATTCGCCATCTCTCCGACGGTAAAAGAAGGATATATTTTAAGAACATCCGAAGACCTGCTGGATCTGATGCAGATCACTACAGGAAAGCTTCCCTATGTGTTCCCGCTGACAACACAGGATATTACTCCTTATGGAAATGATGTGTATCATATCAACAGTGTTCTGCAGCCATGTACTGCAACAAAAGCTCCGGTTGTAGGAATTGCCATCACAACAGAAGTTATGGTGCCGGGATGCGCGACAGGAGCAACTCATGCGGCGGATGTGGAGGAAGCAGCACGCTTTATGCTGGAAGTTGCAAAAACTTTCGGAAGAGGACAGTGCAGGTTTTATGATGAAGCAGAGTATGCACGTCTTGTAAAACTGTATGGAAAGATGGATCATTTACAGACATTGGGACAAGAATAAGAGGTGAATACAGATGAAAATTGGTGCGATCACCATCGGACAGGCGCCGAGAGTTGATGTGACAGCAGATATCATGGATATTTTTGAAGGGCAGGCTGAACTGATGCAGGCAGGAGGCCTGGACGGACTGACAAGAGAAGAGATTGCAAAGTTTAAACCGGAGGAAGGAGACTATGTACTGGTCTCCCGCCTGACGGACGGCACTTCTGTTACTTTTGCAGAACGTTATATCCTTCCCAGGCTCCAGCAGGCCATTGATGAGATGGAAACGGCCGGATGCAGACTGATCATGTTTTTCTGTACAGGAAAGTTTCCGGAAACACTGACATCCAAAAACATTCCTCTGATCTATCCCTGTGATATTCTGGATCGGATTGTGCCTTTGATGACAAAAAAGTCAAACATTATCTGTATGACTCCGTCGCCCCTGCAGCTTGCGCAGACAGAAGGAAAATGGAGTCAGTATGTGAACAAAGTGACTTCCATTGCGGCATCCCCTTATGGAGAATGGGATGATCTGGAGAAGGCGGCAGAGCAGGTAAAAAGCATGGACGCCGACCTGATCGTTTTGGACTGTATCGGCTATACTCAGGAAATGAAGCGCATGTTTGAAGAGAAGACAGGGAAAATGGTCGTCCTTCCAAGAACGCTTCTTGCCCGCGTTGTATCAGAGCTGACAGATTTGAAAAAGAGAGGATAGACAGACCATGAAAGACTTGGTAAAAATTGCAGAACAGGTACTTACTTCCTGTCTGGGGGTAAAAAAAGAAGAATCTGTACTTGTGATCACTGACGACACAAGAAAAGAGATCGGCGAGGCTCTTTATGAAGCGTCCTGCAATCTTGGCTGTGAAGGGATGCTGCTCGTGATGAAGGAAAGGGAAGTGAGCGGGCAGGAGCCTCCAAAAGCAGTGGCAGAAGCCATGAAAGCGGCGGACGTTGTCATTGCGCCCACAGCAAAATCTCTGACTCATACAAGCGCAAGGATCGAGGCTGCGGCAACAGGAACCAGGGTGGCAACTATGCCGGGAATTACGAAAGAAATGTTCAGTAAAGGCGCTATGACGGCAGATTACGGCGAAGTGGAGAAACTGACGGACAAGATTACCGATATGCTGACAAAGGCAGACAGTGCAAGAATTGAAAAAGGCGGAATGGTATTGAACATCAGTCTGAAAGGAAGAAGCGGCGTACCCAGTCCGGGAGTATACAAAGAGCCCGGAAAATGCGGCAATCTTCCTTCCGGTGAGGCATACATTGCTCCTTTGGAAGACGGATCCGACGGCGAGATGATCATAGATGGTTCTATGGTAGGAATCGGAAAGCTGGAGAGCCCGCTTCATATGAAGATCAGCGGCGGCAAGCTTCGCCAGGTGACAGGAGAAAAAAGTGAAAATCTGGATATCCTGCTGAAGAACGAAGTGAACGGTACATTATGTGAGCTGGGGATCGGAACAAACGAAGCGGCGATTTTGAACGGCATTATTCTGGAAGATGAAAAAGTGTATGGAACCGTACACATTGCGTTTGGAACAAATACATCCTTCGGCGGGGTAAACAAGGCGGAATGCCACATGGACGGAATTATACTGAAGCCGACGCTCTATCTTGATGATACGCTTGTTATCAAAGAGGGAGTGTTCCAGGTATAGAAAAGATGAACCCTGCAGCAAAGGAAATGCTGCGGGGTTTTTTAGGAAAAAAGGAGGAAGAAAAAATGAGTCATCATGAAAAAAAGTTTAAAGTAGGATTGATCCGTGTTCTGACATGTGAGGATCCGGAAGTATTATATTCCCATCAAAGGCAGATCATGGAGAAGTTTCCGTCTCTTGACGTGGAGACAAAGTGTATCCCGGATCAGCCGGAGGGAATCCACAGTCCCCAGCTTTGCGAGATCGCGGTTCCGAAGATTGTGGAAACGGCGAAATCATTTCAGGATGTGGATATGATCATTGTAAGCTGCGCGGATGATCCGGGCGTACGCCAGATAAGGGAGGCGCTTCCGGGGATGCCGGTAACCGGCGGTGGAGAGACAACAGTGGCTCTGGCTCTTCGGTACGGATCAAAAATCGGAGTACTTGGGATCACGGATTATGCTCCCAACGCTTATGCAAGACTTCTTGAGGGGAAAATGATCCTGGAAAAGCCGGAAGGTGTGGACAGCACTTTGGATCTGATGACGCCGGAAGGAAGAAAGCAGGTGATCAATTCCGGAAAGAATCTGAAAGAAAAAGGGGCGGAAGTGATCGCTCTTGCATGCACAGGTCTTGCCACCATCGGCGTGGCAAAAGAACTGGAAGAGGCCACTGGTCTTCCCGTTATTGATCCGGTGCTGGCGGAAGGCCTTTTCGCTTACTATGAGAGCATCCGCAGATAAAAGAGAAAGAAAAAGGACCGGAAACCTTGACTTATAAGGATACAGGATTTTTACGAAAAACAAACATGAAACCACACCCTTACCGACAGTCATATAGTCATATAGGCTGTCGGTTTTTTCTGTGCGTTTGGTATGATTTTCAGGGAGAAAAACCCGGACAGATGATTTTTACAAGCTGCTCAATGATGTGATGCAGAAGTTGAGCGGTTTCTGTGTCCGCCGCTTTATAATAAACTTCTTTTCCGCTTCTCTGGCTGACGATGAGGCCGCTGGCCTTTAACTGACGAAGATGGTGGGAGACAGCAGGACTGCTCATATCCATCAGCGCGGAAATATTTATCACACATTCTTCACAGTGGCACAGAAGCCAGAAGATACGGATACGGTTTCCGTCTCCAAGCTGCTTAAATATTTCCGCCGCCGTCTGAAAATCTTCCGGCGCGGGTATCTGCTCCGGAAAGCCTTCTATCTGCTGGCCATGATCGTGGGGCAAAGAACATTTTTCCATAAAATCCCTCTTTTCTGATTAGTCTGACATATATATCCATGCTATCATTATCGAAAAATCATGTCAATTTTTTTGTGAAAGCTATTGACGCGGAAGCATAATGGGTGTATATTAAAAACAAGAATTAAACATATGTTTAATTAATTGTGAAAATATTTTCGAGGAAAGGATATCTGAAAAATGAAGAAAACGTATAAGATTGATGTGGACTGTGCAAACTGCGCGAATAAGATGGAGGATGCGGCGAAACGTACAGATGGAGTCAAGGACGCCACTGTGAACTTTATGATGCTGAAAATGCATGTGGAATTCGAGGATGGACGAAATCCTAAAGAGGTCATGCAGGAAGTTCTGAAAAACTGTAAAAAGGTGGAAGACGACTGCGAGATTTTTATTTAACTTTGGTCGGTGCCGGAAAAGCTGCGTAACGGTACAATTCTAACAGGGAGAGGGAACATGAATAAAAAACAGAAAAAAATGCTGGTCCGGATTCTGACGGCGGCGGCTATGCTGATCGCATTACAATTCATTCCGGCAAAAGGATGGCTGAGGTTTGTCCTTTATCTGGTTCCTTATTTTGTGATCGGATATGATATTTTACAAAAGGCGCTGAAAGGCATCAGAAATCACCAGGTATTTGACGAATGTTTTCTGATGGCGGTAGCTACGGTGGGAGCCATCGCCTTGGCTTTGTATGACAGGAGCGGAGATTATACGGAAGCCGTTGCCGTTATGCTGTTTTATCAGGTAGGCGAGTGGTTCCAAAGCTACGCGGTGGGAAAAAGCCGCCGCAATATCACAGAGCTTATGGATATCCGCCCTGACTACGCGAATGTGGAAGTAAACGGAAAGATAGAAAAAACAGATCCGGATGAAGTGGAGATCGGAACTGTCATTGTAGTACAGCCTGGGGAAAAGGTTCCTATTGACGGCATTGTTGCCGAGGGGATTTCTTCCTTGAATACCAGCGCACTTACGGGTGAAAGTCTCCCAAGAGATATAAAACCGGGAGATGAGATCATCAGCGGCTGCATCAATATGACGGGAGTGCTGAAGGTAAAGACAACGAAAGAATTCGGTGAGTCTACGGTATCAAAGATCCTGGATCTGGTGGAAAATGCCAGTTCCAGAAAATCAAGATCCGAGGACTTTATCTCAAAATTTGCCCGCGTCTATACGCCTGCTGTCTGCTGGTCTGCTCTGGCTCTTGCCTTTCTGCCGCCGCTTGTCAGAATGTTGGGCATGGGGCTCAGTGCGGACTGGGGAGCATGGATCTACAGGGCGCTGACGTTCCTTGTCATCAGTTGTCCCTGCGCTTTGGTTATCAGTATCCCACTGAGCTTTTTTGCGGGGATCGGCGGGGCAAGCAACGCAGGAGTGCTTGTAAAAGGCTCCAATTATCTGGAAACGCTTTCCAAAACCCGGATCGTTGTTTTTGATAAGACCGGAACACTGACGCAGGGAGTGTTTGAAGTAGATGGAATTCATCATAACGAATTGGAAAATGAAAAGCTTCTTGAGTACGCCGCGCTGGCGGAAAGCGCTTCTTCGCATCCGATCAGCAAAAGTATCCAGAGGGCTTACGGCGGAGAAATTGACCGTTCCCGTGTGAAAGAGATCAGGGAGATCAGCGGAAACGGCGTTATTGCCACGGTGGATGGAAAAGAGGTGGCGGCAGGAAACGATAAGCTTATGGAGAGTCTGGGTGTTCCTTATATCAACTGTCACAGTGCAGGTACGATCATCCACATGGCTGTTGACAGAAAATACGCAGGACATATCGTGATCTCCGATATTATAAAGCCTCATGCGAAAGAGGCTGTAGAGGCACTGAAAAAGGCGGGTGTCCGAAAAACAGTCATGCTTACCGGAGACAGGGAAAAGACGGCACAGGAGGTCGCCTCCAAATTAGGACTTGATCAGGTATACAGTGAACTCCTCCCCGGAGACAAGGTAGAAAAAGTGGAAGAATTATTAAAGTCCAGACCGGAGGGAGCGAAGCTGGCTTTTGTGGGAGACGGCATCAACGACGCTCCTGTGCTGGGCAGAGCGGATATCGGAATCGCTATGGGAGCAATGGGATCTGATGCGGCGATCGAGGCGGCAGACATAGTCCTGATGGATGATGATCCTCTGAAGATATCCAAAGCAATCAGGATCTCTAGGAAATGTCTTGGCATTGTTTATCAGAATATTGTATTTGCCATCGGCGTTAAACTGATCTGTCTTATGCTGGGTGCCTTAGGTATCGCAAACATGTGGCTGGCGATCTTTGCGGATGTAGGCGTTATGATCATCGCGGTGCTGAATGCCGTCCGGGCGCTTTTTGTAAAAAAACTTTAAAAAAATTTGACTGTTTTAATCTTACTTTAATCTTCAGTCCATATACTGACCTCATCAAAACAAACATGACAGAGTAAAAAAATATTTGACGGAGGTAAAAGTATATGAGAAATAAGAAGATTTTTGCAGGAGCACTGGCGGCAGTTACCGCACTTACAATCGCGCAGGGAGCCATAGCTGTGGCGGCGGAGGGACGTTTCTCCCAGTATCTTCAGAAACTGGAAGAAGAAGCGGAGTATACCAAGGAGGAAGCGTTGGCTTTAGCTCTGGAAGACGCAGAGCTTGATGAAAAGGACGTGAAAAGATCCAGAGTGGAGCTTGATTATGACGACGGCGCCCTTACCTATGACGTAGAGTTCTATACGGATAACGAGGAGTACGATTACGAGATCGACGCAAAATCAGGAAAGATCCTTTCCGTTGACCGGGAAATTGAGAAGGACTTCAACAACACAGATCCCGGCATGGAAGCGGAAGTTACAGAGGATGAAGCTCTGAAAACAGCCCTTGAGGACGCAAACCTTGATGAAAAAGACGTTGAAAAGTCAAGAGTTAATCTGGAGCGGGACGACGGTTTTCTGACATACAGCGTGGAATTCTATATCGGAAACGAAGAGTATGACTACGAAATCGACGCTGTGACAGGAAAAATCCTGGATGTGGACTATGAGATTGAGGACGATTTTCTGGATTCTGACACAACTGACACAGGCATTTCCGAGAAAGAGGCGGAAGAGATCGCCCTTGAAAAAGTGCCCGGAGCTGCCTCAGACGATCTCCGCATGAAACTGGAGCGCGACGATGGACGCCTGATTTATGAAGGAGATATCCGCTATGACGGAATGGAATATGAATTTGAGATCAACGCGGAGAACGGAAAAATCATAAGCTGGGAAAGCGAATCCGAGTGGGACGACTGATGATCCTGCCTGTATAAACCTATATAAAAAGCGGGGCTGCCTAAAGGCAGCCCCCTTTCTGTCGGAGAAGGAAAAATTTTACCGGGGTTTGGCATTGGGATAGATTTTGCCCATCCGTTCATCGTCAAAGTGCGTGTCAATGATCCTTTCCCATCCGCCTGAAGCTGCGGGGCCTCCGGCTCTCTGATCGTAACGGATCAGGGCCGCGGCGGATACGAGAATATTGGCGGCCATAAATAAGAGCATGATCCAGGTGAGAAGATATCCCCATATTTTGGGGATTTTTTCAATAAGAGCCGATAACTTTGGATAGAGAAACTTGATCCATATCACTGCGGCGATCCCCCAGAAAAAACAGAAAAGCAGATTGACTCTTCCGTTAAGATTGAAGGGAAGTTTGCTGTAGTCCCAGAACACTTTGCCGAAGACAAGTTCTGAAAGAACGCTGCACACATATTCGTAAGCCCCTCCCAGAAAGGTTCCGAAAAGGAAAAGATGATACCAGGGCTTGTCCTTATCTTTATACAGAAGAACGGTGGCGAGCACAATAGCAAAGCCCCATATAACGCTGAAAGGCCCCCATACCAGGCTGCTTCTGCTCATCCAGTATCCCATGGAAAAACGGCAGAAAACAGTTTCCACAAGATCTCCCAGCACGCAGGTGATCATAAAGAGCCAGAACAGCTTATAAAAACCGCAGCCCTCCGCGAATTTGCCTTCCCGGTAGATAGGCTCCGCCTTTTCCATGATAATGGGATAGGCTTTTTTCATCCGGCGTTCTACATACCCTACGATAGCCAGTCCGAACCGGTAAGTCAGAACAGCGACTTTTTGCTGTACCCGGATAATAGACGGCATATCTTTTCTGATGCGCAGAGCGGCAGTCACAGACAGAGAGACGTCCAGAAGAATCAGGACGGCGACACCCCACAGAAGGATCTCAAAAAGAGGCTCGGGCATAAGATGGAAGAAGGCAAGGAAAAGCCGGTTTCCGTACCGCAGGGAGATTACGCCAAGGATCGCCCATAAGATGCTGTATTGAAGGCAGATATAGCCGTCATAATTCCATTTCTTTTTTGAATAATCCCATAATTTGTGACTGTTCAGACGTTCCAGGAGTTTTCCGGTGATCCATTCGATCACAGTGGAAAGAATGCCGCAGCCCAGGAAAAGAAAGAAAGTATTGTTTATCAGATCGTCAAGAGTTACAGCCATGATAGCGGCGGAGACTCCATAGACAAGGCAGAAAGGCCCGGTGGAAAAGCCTCTGTTTGTAAATTTTCTGGTTTTGACAGATCCCACTACAGTTTCGATGATCCATCCCAGAAAAGCGTAGACAAGAAACAGCCAGATCAGTTCCGTAATTGTGTAATTCATATTCCATTTCCCTATATTTTGCTTTAAATGTCGTGCTGTATTAAATGGTTCAGGATATAGAATAACAGAAAATTCGACAAATTGGTACTGTTTTTTCCTTTTTGGGCAGATATGGCTGAACGGCAGCAGTGCAGAAAGAGGGAAAAA
The DNA here is from genome assembly GCA_019113745.1 of Candidatus Blautia intestinavium. GTDB lineage: Bacteria > Bacillota > Clostridia > Lachnospirales > Lachnospiraceae > Blautia_A > Blautia_A intestinavium. Next base: position 6,687 of record DXGV01000030.1, on the reverse strand, counting down.
TGTCCCTGAAAAGAGAAAGCCTCCCGTCATAAATTACCTTGACCCGGCAGATATGTATGTTTATACTGAAAAAAGATGAAAGAAGAACTCCGGAGATAACCAGAGAAAGGAACAAATGTTATGAAAAATCATCTGCCCCTTCTGGGAGCCGGTCCAGCTTATGCCGGAACGATTGCTCTGGCAACGGCCGTAGCGCTGATCCTGGACCATCAAAATATGATAAAACCGGGAAATGCTCCGGATCTTTGCGCCTTTTTTTATTTTACGGGAGGCGTGTTTATGGCTTCGGGTATCTTTTTGTGGGCCATGGCAAACTTCCAGTGCAGGATCAGCGAGAATATTCAGAAAAACGTCCTGGTGACAACAGGAATCTATGGATATGTGAGAAATCCCATCCTCAGCGGCCATCTGCTGGCGAACACGGGCCTTCTTCTTTTTTCCTGCAATCTGTTTCTTCTGACGCTTCCGTTTATATACTGGATATATATGACAGTTCTGCTCCGGATGACGGAAGAAAAGTGGCTTCGTGATCTTTACGGACAGATATATGTGGAATACTGCCGGAGAGTAAACCGGTGTATTCCTTTCCCGGGAAAGAAATTTCTGCTTTAAAAGGTTTCCGGCTGTCTGACAGGGAACCCTGCGATGGTTATAAGACTGAAAGTTTTCTTTCTCTCCGTGTGATGATCGTAAACGCAATGATACAGATGATCACGGAGAGAAGAGAACCCATAGAGGTTGCCAGCCCCATAGGGAACAACGTGTCCGGAAACCAGACAGAGGTAAGATAAACGCCTGGGACACGTACCAGAAGAATAGCGGTAATGTTGTGCAGGAAGGAAAGGCCGGATTTTCCGCAGGCACAGAAGTAACCGCTGAAACTGAAATGGATCCCGGCGAAAATACAGTCCCAGACATACCCCCGCATATACTGGCCGCCCAGCCGTACGACTTCCGCGCCGTCAGCTCTGGTGCTGTCTGTAAACAGGGAGACTACGGGGCCGGCGGCAAACTGCATGAGCAAAACAACAATGGCGCCGAAGCAGATCGCCATAAAAGCCGCGTACCGAAGCGTAAGCCTTGCACGTTCCGGTTTGCCCGCGCCGATGTTCTGGGCGCCCAGGGCAGAAACAGTAGACAGCATGGAAGAGGGAACCAGGAACAGAAAGCTGATGATCTTTTCCACGATCCCAACTGCCGCTGCATCAGTAAGCCCCCGGCGGTTGGCAATAACAGTAATAATGATAAACGCAACCTGGATCAGCCCGTCCTGAGTGGCTATGGGGATACCGATCTTCAGTATTTTACTCATAACCGGCCGGACTGGCCGGAAGTCTTTCTTCTTTACAGCAAGACTGCCGCTGTGTCTGCGGATCACGATGAGGGCGATGACAACGCTGACCGCCTGGGAAAGCGTTGTGCCAAGAGCCGCTCCCGAAGGACCCATATGCAGCGCTCCCATAAAAAGATAATCCAGCGCGATATTGGCTGCGCAGGCGGCAGCCACGAAATACATAGGGCTTTTGCTGTCGCCCATTCCACGGAAAACAGAGCTGATGATATTATATGCGGTAATAAACGGGATACCGATAAAACAGATGGTCAGATAATCCACTGTACCGGAAATCGCAGCTTCCGGGGTAGACATTATATTTACAATGGGGCGCACAAAGATCAGGAGCACAATGGTAAGGACTACGGACAGGCACATGAAGAGCGTTACCGTATTGCCGATACTGGAAGCGGCTCCTTTTTTGTCCTTTCCGCCCACCGCCTGTCCGATGGAGACAGTAGAACCCATGGCAAGCCCGACGATCATTACCGTCAGCATATGCATGACCTGCGAGCCGATGGAAACGGCAGTTGTACTTGCGACTCCCTCAAACTGGCCGATAATGAAAAGATCCGCCATTCCATACAAAGTCTGCAGAAAATAGGAGAGCAGATAGGGCAGTGAGAAAAACAGAATATTTTTAAATACGCTGCCGGTAGTAAGATTTTTTTCCATAATATGTATCCTCTTTTTCTGAATTATTTACAGATATGTTTTCCGTGGATTATCCATTTGTATATTAACGCTAACTGTATTGCATTATAAACTCTGCAACAATTATAGAGTCAAGGGATAATTATAATGAGAATGAAGGAAAAGATTCCGGCAGACGGTGAGGAGGGAAGATATTTTAGAAAAAATGGGGCAGGATGCGTGGTGATTCCTACAAAATTGTAGGATGCGCGTCATCTTGCAGTAGGATTGGCGTGTTACTCTTTTCACAGATAAAAAAGAAAGAGGTGTTAAGAGAGATGAAAAGCTATTTAAGTCTGATCCCGATTTCGGCCCGGGTGCGGAAACGCCAGAACCGTATGACGATTCTCTGTATTACGATTTCCGTGCTTCTTGTAACCGTGATCTTCAGCACAGTGGATATGACTTTACAGGGAGAGCGCCTGTCCATGGAGGCAAAACACGGAAGCTGGCATATCTGCCTGAATCAAATTTCTCAGGAAACAGGAGATCAGATACAAAAGCGGCAGGATATTTCAGCGGCGGGATGGTCGGGAAAGTTTAATGAGAACGCGGATCAGCCGTATTATATCGGGGAGAGAAAAGCCGCACTGTATGGCGCGGATCTTACTTATATGACGCAGCTTACCCACAGTATTGAAGAAGGGAACTTTCCGGAGAATGATGAGGAAATCCTGCTCAGCTCCAACGCAAAGCTTGCCCTGAATGTGAACACAGGAGACAAAGTGACGCTGCAGACTCCTGCCGGGGACAGAGATTTTGTTATTTCCGGTTTTGGCTCTGATGAAAAGGAATATTATCAGGGACAGACATATCTCGTCGCGGTATATATGACTCCAAATGCCTTTGTTAAAATTATGGAGGAAAACGGGTTACAGGCTGCGCCTGCTCTTTATGTACAGTTTGAAAATGCGGCAGAGGCGGCGAAAGGGGAAAAAGAAATACAGAGGCAGTATGATATTCCGGAAGACTGTGTTGAGGAAAATACGGCGGTTATGGGACTGGCGGGACAGAGCAGCAGTGAAGCTATAAAAAATTTTTATGGAATCGCGGCGTTTCTGTTTGTGCTGGTACTTCTTGCCGGGGTACTGATGATTTCCGGAAGCATGAACAGCAATGTTGTTCAGAGAACGAAATTTTTCGGTATGATGCGCTGTGTTGGCGCCAGCCGCCGCCAGATCATAAGTTTTGTCCGGCTGGAAGCCCTGAACTGGTGCAGGACGGCGGTTCCGGCAGGGCTGATCCTTGGAACGGCGATCAGCAGCGCTGTCTGCGCTTTGCTCCACTACGGTATCGGTGGGGAATTCGCAGGCACGCCGGTACTGGCTCTAAGTCCCATAGGTCTGACAAGCGGCGCGGCGGCAGGCGTTATGACAGTACTTCTGGCCGCCCAGGCTCCGGCAAAACGGGCGGCGGCAGTATCTCCGGCAGCGGCGGTATCCGTCGGCGGAAAACCGGAAACTTCCCTACGGCGCACTTTGGGAATTTTTCCAGGAAGAATCGAATTAAATTTAGGAATCCGCCACGCAACTGCGTCGAAAAAGAACTGGATCTTGATGACTGCAAGTTTTGCGCTCAGCATCATTCTCTTTTTCTGCTTTTCAGTGGGACTGGACTTTGCGTGCGCGCTGGTGCCGTCTCTTCGGGACTGGCAGCCGGATATTACACTGAACGGATACGCCAACGCGGCCGTCATAAAACCGGAGACAGCGGAGGAAATACGGACTCTTCCGGGGGTGAAAATGGTTTTTGGAGCCTCATACGAGGAGAATGTTCCGGCAGTCCTCTCCGGTAAAAAGAGCATTCAGGTGAATCTTGTCTCCTACAGCAGCGAACTTTTGGACAGCGCCAGGGAAAGTGTCGTTAAGGGAGATATATCAGGAATTTATGGAGCAGGCGGACTGGCCGCGACAGTTTTTGACCAGGATAATCCTCTGAAGGCTGGAGATACAGTTCAGATCGCAGGACAGGAGGTAAAGATTACCTGCGCTGTATCGGACGGCCTGTTTCCAGGTGAAAGAAGCCTTATCTGTTCCCGGGAAACCTTTGAGCAGCTCACCGGAATCACGGAATACAGTCTGGTGGGGATACAGACAGAGAAAAACGTACCGGAAGAAACAATAGAAAAGATCAGCAGTATGGCTGGAAGTGATGTGATCTTTACCGATATGCGGGAAAGAAACAGGCAGGACGCGGCTACCTATCCGGCGACCCGGTTTGTTGCCTGTAGTTTTCTGGCTATCATCGCCATGATCACCTTTTTCCATATTGTCAACAGTATCTCCATGAGCGCGTCGGCAAGAATGAAGCAATATGGAGCCATGCGGGCCGTGGGTATGGACGGCGGACAGCTTACCCGCATGATTTTGGCGGAGGCCCTTACCTACTCGGTTTCCGGCCTGATAGTCGGATATACGGCCGGGATTTTGGTGAGCCGGTTCCTTTATATAAGGCTGATCACCAGATATTTTGGGAACAACTGGGAACTGCCGGTAAATATAATTATTATCTCTGCAGCGTTTGATCTTTTCTCCGCTGCGGCCGCCGTTTATATTCCTGCCAGACGGATAAGGAAAACGTCGGTTACAGAGACGATCAGTGAATTGTAAAGAGACGGTATTCATCTATGGCAAGCTCCCTGACAGGAGCCGGCATCCTGAACGTATCCTACAGGAGCGGGAGAAAAGCAAAGACGAAGATGAGGAATGAAAAGAAATAAAAGAAAGGAAAAGGGGGAACAGAGCCTGTGTCAGTGCCTGTTCCCCCGGGTTTTGTTATAGCCCCGCTTAAAAGCTTTGAAGGTTCGGATAGCATATCTTTCAAAAGAGTTCAGCGACCGGAAACCGCTGTCCTTTAACGGTATGATCTGTATTGTAAAAACATCTCCATATTTATAGTCCGCATATACGTCTCCGTTTCCATGCCCTGTAAAATGACTGTTTACTCTCTGGAATACCCGTTTTCCCTGACCAACGTAATACATGCGCTGGCTTTTGTTATAAAGAATATAAATACCTGGAAAATCAGGCTGATGCTGATATCTCCGGGCCATTCTGAGCTGGAAAAATTCCCGGGGATCCATTTTGTCCGCCGCCCTGCTGAGATGAAGGATCCTTTTTCTGGCGCGTAGCGGCCGAAGGAGCAGGTGCAGGAGAAAAGAGACAGCCAGAAGACAGATAATATAAAACAAGGTGGTCCGGGAAGGCGTTTCCCTTCCGTTTATCATAAGATCAATGTACTGTGACATGAAATATCCCTTTTCTTTACTTGATGATCAGCCATTAGTATATAATATCTTATCCGTGTTTTCAAGATTCCGGCGGAAAGATTGTTTACAATTTCTTTCTTGTATTTCCTTATCTGAATGTATATAGTAAAGGTATATGCAGAGTGAAATTTTCAATTCCCGCACGGATGGCGGAGTATCAGGAGAAAGGTAAGTATGAAATTTGTAATTGAACATTTGTCCAAGCATTTTGAGAAAAAGGAGGTTTTGAGAGATATCAGCTTTACTTTTGAAAGCGGGAAAATATACGGGCTTCTGGGGAGAAACGGCGCGGGCAAGACAACGCTGTTCAACTGCCTGAACCGGGATATCCGCACAGACGGAGGAAACTTCTGGCTGGAAGATAACGGGGGGAGACGGGAAGTAAAGGCCGAAGATATCGGGTATGTACTGTCCACGCCCGTTGTACCGGAATTTCTTACAGGACGGGAGTTCTTAAAGTTTTTTATGGATATCAATGAAAAAAGCATTAAGGAACCCAGAACGGTAGACGAATACTTTGATTATATGAGTATTGGACCGGAGGACAGGGATAAGCTTTTGAAAGATTATTCTCATGGTATGAAGAATAAAATGCAGATGCTTGTCAACATAATTGCCCAGCCCAATATTCTGCTCCTGGACGAGCCGCTTACCTCGCTGGATGTAGTGGTAGCCGAGGAGATGAAGCAGCTTTTGAGATCTTTAAAGCAGGATCGTGTCACTGTTTTTTCTACTCATATCATGGATCTGGCTCTGGATTTATGCGATGAGATCGTACTGCTCAGTCACGGAGTACTGGAACATGTAGATAAGGAAAACCTGGACAGCCATGAGTTTAAAGAAAAGATTATTGCGGCACTGCGGGAGGAAGAGCATGAATAAAACCCTGAGGATTTCTTTTTCTCTGAAAAATACATACCGTGTAAATGGGATTTTGTATTCGCTGAAACAGATTCCGCTGGTAAAGCGCCTTCTGCCGGACTCCCTGTATGGCGTACGGGAGCTGAAAATTTTTGCCAATATTCTTTCCTGCATATGGGAAGTGGTCTCGGTATTTCTTGGGAAGCTGCTTTATTTTATATTTATGGTGGCCGGAGCGGCCGCTCTGTATGAGGCAGATTCAGAAAGCGGCGTTTACATGCATATTCTGCTTTTTCTCACAGCTATAGGTTCCGTTACGAATACAAATCTTTTTCATCCTTCAAGGGATAAATATTACGCTATGATTTTGATGCGGATGAATGCGAGAGAGTACACTCTGGTAAATTAACCTGTTGTGCTAATACAATCAAATTTTATTGAAAACCTGTAAGAGCCCAAAGTATCCCCTGAAAATAAAGGACTTAGTTTTTGAATCTCAGAAAATAAGCTGTTTTATTTTTCCAAGTTCACA
>DXGV01000029.1 GCA_019113745.1 Candidatus Blautia intestinavium | reverse complement strand
TGCCCTCTGTCATTTGTACCCGATGTACGGGTTTCTTTTGTTTTGCCATAATAAAAGGCCCTCCTATGAATTAGATTTTATCATAGAAGAACCTTTCACTTATATATTTACAGAAAATTTTTCATACTCCCAAAGATTCTTCCGAGACAACCGGCACAGAACTGTAAATCTTTAGAGACCGGCAGGCTCCATATTCTTCCTGCCGGTCTCTTTATATGCGTATCGTCTTATAAGTCATATCTGATCGATAATCTCAGCGGCTTTTTGCGCTCTTTCAATAATATAACGGATCTCCGGGCTGATTTTTGACGGGTCATCTATGGAGAAGGGCTTATTATCCAGAAAAGAATTTGACAATTCATAGACGTAATATTCATCGTTTTTCTGTTCTTCCGCAATGATCTCGCCCTTATTTCTCATTTCTTTCGTGTTTTTTTCTTTTCCGACACTCATTTCCGACAGCGTTTCCAGCATAATGCAGAAATGCTCCTCGTCCCAGGCTGACAGATACATACATTTACAAAGACCTTTGGTGAAAAAAGGATAGCTGCAGTAGCAGTCGGTTAATTCTTTAAAACGGGTTCTGTGGCCGGAATTTTCAAACATTTTTTCATCATCCAGCGCACGAAAACATTTATCTTTCCATTTCATAATACCCCTCCTGTATGCTCAGATTCTTTCGTGTTCGTGTTTTTATAAATTATAGTTCAATAGCTCCATTATCTCAATAGAATTTCTGCTTCTTTTTTTATAAAAAGACATTTTTTTAAATCCGGTATTGCATAAAAGAAATCCGGCATAGAATAATACAGACAAAAGAGAAGAGGACTGAGGATATGGGGAGACTTTTGGGATTAGTGCTTTTTTGTATTGGGATTGGCATGGTAATAGGAATGTTGATCGCGGAAAACGTAGTCATTGTAATTGTTTCCGGTTTATGCCTTATGTGCGGATATCATATTTTTTGTAAGTAGATATCAGCCTATATTTATAATTAATATTTTAATGAAAATATTGCATAAAATTCTGCGATATAGTATATTATATAAAAAAGGAGCTGATATTATGGGAACTTCATTAATTGATCTAACGGAAAGGCTTGTACCTATTTCTGATTTCAGCCAGGGAAAAACTGGGAAGATTGTTTCTGATGTATGTGAAAATGATCATGAATATATCATATTAAAAAATAACCAGCCTACAGCAGTCCTTATTTCTGTAAAAGAGTATAAAGAGACGCAAAAAAAATTGCAGCAACTGGAAAAATTTTTAGAAAAAATCGAGGATATGCGTTTGCTTAAACGGGCAGAAGAAAGAGAAAATTCAAATACATCATCTTTTGCAGAATTTGTTGCCGAACAAGGTTATTCCATGGAAGATATTGATAAATTGGCAGAAAGTGTGGAAATCGAATAATGGCATGGGAAATACGGATAAAAGATGAGGCAAAAAAAGAGTTCTCAGAATTCCACAACGATATCAAGCCGCAAATTTTGGCAGGAATAAGAAAGGTATCACAAGCGCCTTTGCCAAGACCTGAAGGTTATGGACATCCACTAGGTAACAAAAACGGAAATAATCTTACAGGTTTTTTTAAGATAAAATATAAAAAAATTGGTATCCGAGTAGTATATACTCTTGTTTTGGAACAGCGCGTTATGAATATTGTGGTCATTTCCAGGCGATCCGATGATTTCTGCTATGAATTGGCGGGAAAATTGTATAAAAAATATGGAGAAAAACTCTTTTCTGATATATTTTCGGATCTTTAATGCAAAGCGCTCAGTCGATTGGCTGGGCGTTTTGTATTGCCCTGGCTGTGGTCGGCGCAGCGACAGGAGGAATAGGGCGCATTGTAAATGAAAATATACAGGTAACAGAAAAAGATAAGGACACAGACAATGGGAATGTATTTAGCGGACTGATAAATACGGAGTCCTATGATGCCGTCCCGGAGGAAGCGGACATAGAACTTACCGTCCGCATAGATCCAAAATCTATATTCGGGATATTAGGTGCGGAAATGCTGATTGTTATCCTGTCTACAGGAATATCCTCTGTCATGGTAATCCGTATGAAACCTAAAAGTATTTTATCAATGATGGAGTGAGCACTGACGATCAGCTCTCTATTGTTTATTCTGGATAGCAGTTACGGTTAAAATCGTCAAATCTGGAAAGAAATCCGTAGAGGAAGGAACAGGTTTACGGTTGTAGTACAAAAATAATGAAAGAGATCCGTAGGAATGAGCAGTATTTTACGGTTGAAATCGCCAAATTAAGAAAGACAACCGTAGAAACAAGTAGTATTTTACGGTTGAGATTGTCAAATTAAGAAAGACAACCGTAGAAACAAGCAGTAGTTTACGGTTGAAATTGTCAAGTCCGAAAAGAAAGCCGTAGGATCAGGCGGTGGATTACGGGTAAATTCAGAAAAACTAAAAAAGTAGCCGTATTTCCTTTGGACACTGACGCTGCTGCCCCTTTGTTATATGAAATAATATAAGCGCCAAAACAAAATTCATGCTTTTTATTGAAATCACCACGTAAAAATGATAGTATAGGTCTGAATTATGCTTACGTCCCGGATAAGGTAAGTAATTTTAACGGGAAAAGAAAAACACATTCAATCACAGGAAAAAAGGTGTGTAACAAGTGTGTAAAACAGGCTTTTTTAAGCCTGAATAAACGGCGCGAAGCCTTGAAAATAAAGGGGTTTGAGATTTTAATATGACTTTATCACCAATGATGCGTGAATATTTGAAAACAAAAGAGCAGTATAAGGACTGTATCCTTTTTTACCGTCTCGGCGACTTTTACGAGATGTTCTTTGACGATGCCCTGACTGTAACAAAGGAACTGGAGTTGACTCTGACAGGCAAAGACTGTGGACTGGAAGAACGGGCCCCCATGTGCGGGGTCCCCTTTCATGCTGCCGAGACTTATATTAAACGGCTTATTGAAAAAGGCTATAAAGTAGCCATTTGCGAACAGGTAGAGGATCCGAAAAAGGCAAAAGGTCTTGTAAAAAGAGAAGTCATTCGTGTGGTGACTCCCGGAACTACCCTGGACGCCGCCTCTCTGGATGAATCAAAAAACAATTACCTGATGTCCGTTGTTTCCATGGAGGATCAGTTCGGCTGCGCCATTGCCGATATCACTACAGGAGACTGCTTCGTGACGGAAGTCGGCACGCCGGCAAAGCTTCTGGATGAGATCAATAAATTTGTTCCGGCAGAAATCATCTGCAACGATGCTTTTCTAATGAGCGGCATTGATACAGAGGATCTCAGAGAGCGTATGGGTATCTGTGTTTTTTCTCTGGATCCATGGTATTTTGACGACGCTCTCTGCCAGCGGACTCTGAAAGAACATTTCCATGTAAATCAGTTGGAGGGTCTCGGCCTGGAAGACTATGACAGCGGCGTGATCGCTGCGGGAGCGTTATTTGTTTACCTTCAGGAAACACAGAAAACGGCTCTTTCCCATATGGCCACCATCCATCCCTATACAGCGGAAAAATTTATGTTGATCGACAGCTCCAGCCGCAGAAATCTTGAGCTGGTGGAAACACTGCGGGAAAAGAATAAAAGAGGCTCTCTCCTATGGGTGCTGGATAAAACAAAAACCGCCATGGGGGCGCGTACTCTGAGATCTTATGTAGAACAGCCGCTGATCGATTCCCAGGAAATAAACCGCCGTCTGGAAGCGCTGGAAGAATTAAATAAAAGCCCTATGGACCGGGATGAGATCCGGGAATATCTGAACCCGGTATATGATCTGGAGCGTCTCATCAGCCGTATCAGCTATCAGTCGGCCAATCCAAGGGATATGGTGGCATTTGCCTCTTCTCTGGAGATGCTGCCTTTTATCCGGCAGATCCTGCAGAATTACCATTGCCCCATCCTTCAGCAAATTTATCAGGATATGGATCCCCTTACGGATATTGCGGAGCTGATCAAACAGGCCATTACCGACGAACCGCCTATGGCATTGAGGGACGGAGGGATCATACGGGAAGGCTATAATGAAGAAGTTGATAAATTCCGCCGTTCCCGCACAGACGGAAAGAAATGGCTGTCAGAGCTGGAAATGCGGGAAAAAGAGCGCACCGGAATCAAAAATCTGAAGATAAAATATAACCGCGTATTCGGGTATTCTCTGGAAGTCACAAACTCTTTCAAGGATCTTGTCCCTGATAATTACGTTCGTAAGCAGACACTTACCAATGCGGAGCGGTATATTACCCAGGAGCTCAAGGAACTGGAAGATCTGATCCTTGGAGCGGAAGACCGCCTTTATAATCTGGAATACGAGCTGTTCTGCCAGGTAAGGGACAAGGTTGGGGCAGAAGTGACGCGCATCCAGCGCACTGCAAAGGCAGTAGCCGCGCTGGACGTTTTTGCTTCTCTTGCCCTGGTTGCCCAGAGAAATAATTATGTTCGTCCCAGGATTAATGAAAACGGCGTGATCGATATAAAAAACGGGCGGCACCCTGTAGTCGAGCAGATGATCGAGAACGATATGTTCATCGCAAACGACACCTACCTGGATAATCAGAAAAAACGTGTTTCCATTATCACCGGCCCCAACATGGCGGGAAAATCCACTTACATGCGCCAGACGGCTCTGATCGTATTAATGGCCCAGATTGGAAGCTTTGTTCCCGCTGAAAAGGCGAATATCGGTATTGTGGACAGGATTTTCACCAGAGTGGGCGCCTCCGACGATCTTGCCAGCGGCCAGAGTACCTTTATGGTGGAGATGACAGAGGTGGCAAATATCCTGCGGAACGCCACTTCCAAAAGCCTTCTGATCCTGGACGAGATCGGAAGAGGGACCAGTACCTTTGACGGTCTTGCCATTGCCTGGGCGGTGATCGAGCATATCAGCAATACAAAACTCTGCGGGGCGAAAACACTTTTTGCCACTCATTACCATGAACTTACCGAGCTGGAAGGAAAAATCGCCGGGGTCAACAATTACTGCATCGCCGTCAAAGAAAAAGGCGACGATATTGTTTTCCTGAGAAAAATCGTAAAGGGCGGGGCAGATAAAAGCTACGGCATCCAGGTGGCGAAGCTTGCCGGGGTCCCGGAGTCAGTGATCGCCAGGGCAAAAGAACTTGTAGAAGAATTAAGCGACGCGGATATTACTGCCGCTGTAAAAGATCTGACCGCCCCCAAAAAGAAACAGAAGATCGTATACGACCAGGTAGATATGGCGCAGATGTCTCTCTTCGATACGATACAGGACAACGATATTGTAGAAGAGATCAAGGAACTGGATCTTACAAATCTTACGCCCATGGAGGCGATGAATATTCTTTATAACCTGCAGAACAAGATCAGAAACAGGTGGTAAAAAGTTTATAAACTCAGTCAAAAGGAGGAGTCTTCTTGAAAAGAATCGCTGTTTTAGATCAGAATACTATAGACAAGATTGCGGCAGGAGAAGTGGTGGAACGCCCTTCTTCTGTTGTAAAAGAGCTTGTGGAAAACGCTATCGACGCCGGCGCTACCGCCGTTACGGTAGAGGTCACAGACGGCGGCAAAAAGCTGATCCGTATTACGGACAACGGCTCCGGTATAGAGGCAGATCAGATCCCCCTTGCCTTCTGCCGGCACGCTACAAGCAAAATTGAAAAAGTAGAAGATCTGGAGCAGATTACTTCTCTTGGGTTCCGTGGCGAAGCGCTTTCCAGTATCGCGGCCGTCTCCCAGGTAGAGCTGATCACCAAAACGCCTTCCGCCATTACCGGATCCAGATACATTATCGAGGGAGGGGCGGAACGGTCCCTGGAAGAGCTTGGCGCTCCCGATGGATCTACCTTTCTGGTAAGAAACCTCTTTTATAATACGCCTGCGAGAAGCAAGTTTCTGAAATCCGATATGACGGAGGCAAATTATATCCATACGCTGATGGAACAGCTTGCCCTTTCCCATCCGGAAATTTCTTTTAAATATATCCAGAATAAACAGGTAAAGCTTCACAGCTCCGGAAATTACAATGTAAAGGATGTGATTTACAGCGTATACGGCAAGGATATTGCGAAGGCTCTCCTGGAAGCAGATTATGAAAATGATTTCATGAAAATTACCGGCTTCGTGGGAAAACCGGAGATTGCCCGGGGGAACCGTGGCTTTGAAAATTATTATATCAACGGACGCTATGTAAAAAACAACATCATTACAAAAGCTATCGAGAACGCGTACCGCGGCTTTCTGATGCAGCATAAATTTCCCTTTGTTTCCCTGCAGATGGAAATGGAAGGAAATGATCTGGATGTAAACGTCCATCCTGCCAAAAGAGAAGTCCGGTTTGCAAGAGAGCAGGAAGTATACGAGGCTGTTTATGATACGGTAAGAAAGGCTCTGACAAAAAAAGAAATGATTCCTTCTTTTACAATAGGAAAAGAAGAGAAAGCGCCCCCACAGGAGGTTCCAAAACCGGCGGACATACCGGAACCCTTTGAGACAAAACGGCGGGAAACAATATATGAAAGAAACAGACCACTGAGGGAACCCTCAGCAACATACGGTGAGAAAATTTCTGAGGATACAGCTCCCACAAAATATAACAATACGGAATTTTCCAGAAATACAGATTCGCAGAGTCCTCCTGCGCCTGCCGGGGCAAGCTCCTCCATCCAGGACAACAAGGTAGTGTTTTCCAGGGAGGAAGAAGCCCTGTTCCATGGGACGCTCCATCAGGCTTCGAAGAACGAAGATACCTGTCTCGAACCGGAAAAGATCCAACGCCAGGAACTTCCTTTTTCGGAGCCGGTTCCAAAAGACAGTCAGAAAGCTACTGAAAAAGCAGGTGAAAGGACCAGCGCTTCCAAGAGCTCTCCAAAACAGATGGGGCTTTTTGAGGAGAAGCTGCTTGCTCCTGAATCGCGGAACAAAATCCGCCTGATCGGGCAGGTTTTCGACACCTACTGGCTGGTCCAGTTTGGAGAATATTTTTATATCATTGACCAACATGCGGCTCACGAAAAGATATATTATGAAAAATTTGTAAAAGAATTCCGGGAGAATACCGTGACTTCCCAATATCTGAATCCGCCCATGATCGTAACCCTTAATCTTCAGGAAGAAGCTGTCCTGAAAGACAATAAAGCTTATTTCCGGCAGTTCGGGTTTGAAATCGAGCATTTTGGAGGGAAAGAGTACTGTATCAGCGCAGTGCCTTCCAATCTTTACGGTCTTACAGAGGAACAGCTTTTCCTGGATATGCTGGATCATCTCACTGACGCCAGGGGAAAGGATCTTTTTGAGATTTTTGCCCAGAGACTTGCTACAATGGCCTGCAAAGCGGCGGTAAAAGGGAACCACGCAATGTCGTCCCAGGAAGCGGAAAAGCTTATCGACCAGCTTTTGAAGCTGGATAACCCGTATCACTGTCCTCATGGACGTCCTACGATTATTTCCATGACAAAGACAGAGCTGGAAAAAAAGTTTAAGCGAATTATATAGGAGGCAGTATGAAGAAGCCATTAATCGTTCTTACCGGCCCTACGGCCGCCGGAAAAACAAGCCTTTCTATTTCTCTTGCCAAAGCGGTAAACGGCGAGATCATCTCGGCGGATTCCATGCAGGTGTACCGTGGAATGGATATCGGCTCTGCAAAAATCCGGCCGGAGGAAATGCAGGGAATTCCCCATTACCTTATTGATGTTCTTGATCCCCGGGAGGACTTTCATATTGTCAGATTCCAGGAAATGGCAAAGGCCGCCATGGAGACTATCTATTCCATGGGGAAGATACCTGTGCTTACAGGAGGAACCGGTTTCTATATCCAGGCGGTGACAAGGGATATTGATTTTACGAAGGCACGTCAGGAGGACGACTATCGGCATAGTCTGGAAGAACTTGCCCGGGAAAAGGGCTGTGAATATCTTCACGATATGTTAAAAGAAAAGGATCCGAAAAGCGCAGAGCTCATTCACGCCCATAATGTAAAAAGGGTGATACGTGCCCTGGAATTTTATCATCAGAACGGAACGCCGATCTCGGAACATAACGAAAAGCAGAAGGAGCAGGAAAGTCCCTATAATCTTGCGTATTTTGTTTTAAATCTTCCAAGAGAGCTTCTTTATCAAAGGATCGATCAGCGAGTAGACAAAATGATGGAGGACGGACTTTTAGAGGAAGTAAAGGCGCTGAAAAAAGACGGCTGCCGCCGGGGAATGGTTTCCATGCAGGGGCTGGGATATAAGGAGATCCTCGACTATCTGGACGGGGTCTGTTCTCTGGACGAGGCAGTAAGGATACTGAAGCGTGACACCCGCCATTTTGCCAAAAGGCAGCTTACTTGGTTCCGCCGGGAAAGAGACGTCATATGGGTAAACAAGGATGAATTCCATTATAAGGAAGACGAAATTCTGAACTATATGCTGTCCGTCTGCCGGGAAAAAGGGATTTTCCGTAGGGACGGAGACAATACAGACGAATACACAGAAAGGAAAAATAACATCAGTCATGAAAGAAATATATGAACAACTGGGAATCTCCCCGGAAGTATATGAATTCGGGGCGTCTATCGAACATCTTCTGAAAGACCGGTTTGAACAGTTTGATAAAACCGCAGAATACAATCAGATGAAAGTTCTCCTCGCCATGCAGAAGAACAAAGTCAGCGCGGAATGCTTCAACAGCTCTTCCGGTTACGGGTACGATGATTTCGGCCGCGATACTCTGGAAAAGGTTTACGCAGATACCTTTCACACGGAGGCATGTCTGGTGCGCCCTCAGATTGCCTGCGGAACCCACGCTCTGGCCATTGCGCTTTTCGGCAATCTCCGACCCGGCGACGAACTTCTTGCCCCGGCCGGAAAGCCTTATGATACACTGGAGGAAGTTATCGGGATCCGCCCGTCCAGAGGTTCCCTGGCAGAATACGGGATCACCTACCGTCAGGTGGAGCTGAAGGAGGACGGGACCTTTGATTACGACGCCATCAGAAAAGCCATTCATGAGAAGACAAAGCTGGTTGAGATCCAGCGCTCCAAAGGTTATCAGACAAGGCCTTCTTTTTCTGTAAAGCAGATCGGCGAACTGATTTCTTTTATTAAGGGCATCAAACCGGATGTGATCTGTATGGTGGATAACTGCTACGGAGAATTTGTCGAGACTCTGGAACCCAGCGACGTAGGCGCGGATATGGTGGTCGGTTCCCTGATCAAAAATCCCGGCGGAGGGCTGGCTCCCATCGGGGGCTATATCGCGGGAACAAAGGAGTGTGTGGAAAACGCCGCAAACCGTATGACCTGTCCCGGACTGGGGATGGAGGTAGGAGCCTCCCTTGGAGTAAACCGATCTTTCTATCAGGGATTTTTCCTGGCCCCGATGGTAACAAAGGGCGCTTTAAAAGGGGCTGTGTTTGCCGCCAATATTTACGAACGTCTCGGTTTTCCTGTAGTCCCGGATGGAAAAGAGCCGAGGCACGATATCATTCAGGCAGTAACTCTGAACACTCCGGAAAGAGTCTGCGCTTTCTGCAGCGGAATCCAGGCGGCCGCTCCGGTAGACAGCTATGTGGAACCGGAGCCCTGGGATATGCCGGGATATGACAGTCAGGTAATTATGGCCGCAGGCGCCTTCGTACAGGGATCTTCCATAGAGCTGTCCGCCGACGGCCCCATGAAGCCTCCCTACGCAGTTTATTTTCAGGGCGGCCTGACATGGGAGCACGCAAAGCTCGGTATCCTCATGTCGGTACAGAAACTGGCGGAAAAAAATCTCATCACCCTGCCGTAAACAAAAATTTTGTAATTTTCCACGTAGAGAAAAGGAGCCTTGTATGGATCAAAAACGGCATATCATTATTGCAGGCGGAGGCGCTTCAGGACTGATCGCCGCAGTTATGGCGGCAGAACGGTGCTGTTCTGTCACAGTTCTTGAGCACAACGACAGGACAGGGCGGAAAATATGTGTCACAGGAAACGGTCGGTGTAATCTGACAAACCGGGATCAGCGCGAAGACGCCTACCATGGAAACCATCCGGAGTTTGCCCGGAAGGTTCTGCGGCAGTTTTCTTTTGAAGATACGCTTCATTTTTTTGAGAACATAGGGATCGCCGTTACGGACCGTAAGGGATGGCTGTATCCAAGAAGCGGACAGGCCAGAAGCGTGGCGGAGCTTTTAGAGGGAAAGGCCCGGAGCCTGAAGGTAAAAATAAAGACAAACGAACATGTAAACGACGTATTCAAAAAAGGCGGGATCTGGAACGTCAGGACAGAAGGATGGACTTATCAGGGAGACGCTGTGATCCTCGCCAACGGCTCAAAGGCGTCCTCCGTTCCCGGCGCCGATGGAAGCGGCTACAGGATCGCCGCGAAACTTGGACATGAAATTATTCCTCCTCTTCCCGCCCTTGTGTCTTTGAAATGCAAAGGAAAAAATTTTTCCGGCTGGGCCGGAGTGCGCACAGAAGCCCGGATCAGCCTTCTGATCGACGGAAAGCTTATCCGGACGGAAAACGGAGAGATCCAGCTTACCGAGTACGGCGTTTCCGGCATCCCTGTTTTTCAGATCAGCCGTTTTGCCGTCCGTGCCGTTCATGAGGGACACAAAACGGAAATCCTGATTGACTTTTTTCCGGAATCCACTCCGGCTGAGACAGAAAAGCTTCTGCGCAGGCGTAAGGAAGCCTGTCCGTACAAGTCCCACGGGGAACTGCTCATCGGTCTTTTTCCTGACAGACTGTGCAAAATTCTCTGCAGGCAGCCGGATCTTATCCAGGCGATCCATGGTTTCCGGCTGGAAATCACAGGAGACGCCGGATTTTCCCAGGCGCAGGTATGCTCCGGCGGCGTCGGCACAGAAAAGATCGATCCTTCTACCATGGAATCAAAAATCCACAGAGGGCTTTTCTTTGCCGGAGAGCTTCTTGACATCGACGGCGCATGCGGCGGATACAATCTTCAATGGGCATGGTCCAGCGGAGCCGTGGCCGGAATACACAGTGCAAAGGAGCATATATGATACGAATTACACAGTTAAAGCTTCCTGTTTCACACAGTCAGGAGGAGCTCAGAAAAAAAATCGCCAGAAGTCTCCGTTGTTTTCCGGACGATCTTTCCTACGAGATCATCCGTCAGTCTCTGGACGCAAGGCATAAAGATGACAAGAAATTTGTATATACAGTAGATGTAGCTGTTTCCGGTGAAAAAAAGATCCTGAAAAAAGTTCACAATAATAATATTATGTATACTCGGAAGCAGGAATATCATTTTCCGGAAACAAGGAAGGAAAGAAGCTGTCCGTCCCCTGTGATCGCAGGCAGCGGGCCTGCAGGTCTGTTCTGCGCCTGGTATCTTGCTTATGCAGGATACCGTCCCCTGATACTGGAACGGGGAGAAGAAGCGGCAAAGCGGCAGAAAACAGTGGAGCATTTCTGGAAAAACGGCATGCTTGACCCGGATTCCAACGTACAGTTCGGAGAGGGAGGCGCCGGTACTTTTTCAGACGGGAAACTGAATACTCTTGTAAAAGATTCTTTCGGACGGAACCGGGAAGTCCTGAGGCGTTTTGTAAAGGCCGGAGCTCCCCGGGAGATTCTTTATCAGCAGAAGCCGCATCTTGGCACTGACGTTCTCATCCATATTGTCCAGACACTGCGCCGCCAGATCGAGGAAATGGGAGGAAGGTTCCGTTTCCGCTCCAAACTGACAGATCTTTTTATCAAAGACGGGCGGCTGAACGCCGTTGAGATCAACGGAAGCGAGAAGCTTCCTGCCGAAATCTGCGTCCTGGCTCCCGGCCACAGCGCAAGAGATACTTTTCAAATGCTGAAAAACCGGGGGATCCATATGGAGCCAAAGTCTTTTGCGGTAGGACTGCGTATAGAACATCCTCAGGAAATGATCAATCAGGCGCTTTACGGAGAGGCAGAAAACACATACCTGGGGCCTGCCAGCTACAAGCTGACCCATAGCTGCCAAAACGGAAGAGGCGTCTACTCCTTCTGTATGTGTCCGGGAGGATATGTGGTCAACGCTTCCTCTGAGGAGGGACTTCTGGCAGTAAACGGTATGAGTTACCAGGCAAGAAACAGCCGAAATGCAAACAGCGCCCTGATCGTGACGGTTACGCCGCAGGATTTTCCGGAGGAAGGGCCTCTGGGGGGAATCGCTTTTCAGCGTATGCTTGAAAAAAAAGCCTGGGAGGCGGGACAGGGCAGAATCCCGGTTCAGCTTTTCGGCGACTATAAAAAGCACAGGGCAAGCACGGAATTCGGCGAGGTAAAACCCTGTACAAAAGGAGATTATGTGCTTTCGGACGTCCGGTCCGTCCTCCCGGAACCGCTGGGAAATTCTATTGAAGAAGGAATCCTTGCGTTCGGGAAAAAAATAGAGGGCTTTGACAGAGAGGACGCTCTTTTAAGCGGAGTGGAAAGCCGCACCTCTTCTCCGGTACGCATCATCAGGAATCCCCGGGGAGAGTCAAATGTGGAAGGGGTCTATCCCTGCGGGGAAGGGGCCGGTTATGCGGGAGGCATTACCTCCGCAGCCATGGATGGTATCCGTGTGGCGGAGTGGATTTGTGAAAAATTTAAAAATTCCCTGTAGAGAGTATACATGTATCTTTTTTTATGCTAAAATAAAATTTAATTCTTTCCCTGATATCCTGCAGAGGGCGGAGGGTGAAAGATATGAAACATACGATTAAAGAACTGCCGGAGTCGGAGCGGCCTTATGAGAAATGTATCCGCGAAGGGGAAAGCGCTTTAAGCGACAGCGAACTGCTTGCCGTGATACTGCGCTGCGGGACCAGAGGAGTTTCCTCTCTGGCTCTGGCAAATGATATCATGAATTATATGAAAGAATCTTCCTATCCGGGACTGGCGGGCATCCTTCACAGTTCCCTTTCAGATCTGAGGAAGATACATGGAGTCGGCAAAGTAAAAGCCGTTCAGTTAAAATGCATAGGCGAACTGTCAAAACGGATTTCCTCTGCAGCGGCGAAGCCGGCCCTCAGCTTTCATCATCCGGACTCCATCGCGGCTTACTATATGGAGCAGCTCCGTCATCAGGAGCAGGAGCTTATGATCTGTATGATGCTGGATAATCAGAATCATCTTCTTGCAGAAAGGCTCCTGTCCAAAGGAACTGTAAACGCGGCGCTGATCACGCCGCGGGAGATCTATATGGAGGCCGTCCGGTGTCATGCGGTCAGTCTGATACTGATCCATAACCATCCGGGAGGCAATCCCGCGCCAAGCAGAAATGATATCCTTATCACAGATCAGATTTACCAGGCGGGGGAGATACTGGGAATTCATCTTCTGGATCATATTATTATCGGGGATCATCAGTATGTCAGTTTTAAAGAGCAGGGGATGATCAGTGGATATCTGGAATAAAGGGGTAATTATATGCTGTTAAAAAAGACCTATGGGATAGACCTGGGAAGCAGCAGTATTAAAGTTTATTCGTTTCTCAGAAACAAAACTTATCTTGAAAAGAATATGATCGCGTCCAGAGGACGCAGAATTATCGCCGTGGGCAATGAAGCATACGAAATGTTTGAAAAGGCGCCAGCCGACATCGTTGTAAATTCGCCGATGGCTTTTGGTATGATAGCGAATCTTGAGCTTCAGGAAATAGCTCTTTACAGCATGATGAAAAAAATCGACAGATTTCTCGGCATTGGCTCCGATATGTTTTTTTCTGTCCCGCTTGATATGACTGCTATTGAAAAAAGAGCCTATTATCATGTGGCGAACGGCCACTGGCTTCACCAGAACCGTGTATTTATGGTGGAAGCGCCTATTGCGGACGCTCTGGCTATGGGTGTGAAGCTGGAAGAAAATCCGGGCAGCATGATCGTCAATATCGGCGCCCAGAGCACCCAGTTTTCCATTATTACCGACGGCAAGATCATCATCGCAAAAAAAATCCCCATTGGGGGACGGCAGATGAACGAAGCGATCTGCAGTGAGATCAGGAAAAGATACAATCTTCAGATCGGCACACGGACGGGAAAAAGGCTGAAGCTTGCAATGGGACGGTTAAACGACCAGAAAAAGGACGCCCGCAAGGTTGTGGGGATCGACAGCATATCCGGACTTCCCCGGGAGGAAGTGATCTCCGGATATGTGGTGAATGCCGGCATCATGGACTGCGTCAATGAAATTGCCGCGGAAATGAAAACTTTTCTGGAAAGGACTCCGCCGCAGATTGCCTATCACATCTCCAGAGAGGGGATTTATCTTACCGGCGGAAGCACACGCCTTCCCTACATAGACAATTATCTGGCAAGCTATACAGGAGTCTCTTTCAGGCTGTCCGAGCTTTACGAAACGTCGGCTGTAAACGGACTGGAGAGGATCATCCGGAACCGTGAGCTGATGAAGTGGGCGCAGCCTGTCAAGCAACGAAGATTATAATTTTTTAGGGGTATAGTTCATGAAAAACCTGAAAAAGAAATTCCGATTTCGAATTCACTTAAAAAGCAAACATCTTCTGGCGGTCATGACATTTTTCTGCATAAGCGCCATTGTCGCCACACTGGCCTCAGGAGTCACTTCCGCTCCTTTAAAAGAAGCCGCAGGCATGATCATAGTACCTTTTGAAAAATCCATCGCGGCAATCGGTCAGTGGCTGACGGATGTTCACAGCGTTTTCCAGGATAAACAGGATCTGATCGGCGCCAACAAAGAACTCCAGACAACTGTAGACGCGCTTACAGAGCAGAACAATATCCTGATACAGGATCAGGCGGAACTGACCCGGCTTGAACAGCTTTACGATCTGGACGAGGAATACTCGGATTATCCGAAGGTCGCCGCCAGGATTATCTCCAAGGATCCTGGAAACTGGTATGATACTTTTACCATCAACCGCGGCAGCAGCGACGGCATTCGGGTGGATAATAACGTTATCGCGGGAAAAGGCCTTGTGGGTATCGTCACCGAGGTAGGATCAAACTGGGCTACCGTAAGGGCGATCATCGACGACAGCAGCAACGTCAGCGCCATGACGGTCAGCACAGACGATAACTGTGTAGTGGAAGGAGATCTGGAGCTGATCGATGAAGGAAAGCTGCGCTTTACCCAGCTTTACGATCAGGAGGACCGGGTTACGGTAGGAGAGCGCATCGTTACCTCCAATATCAGCGAAAAATATGTAGAGGGACTTTTTATCGGATATGTAAGCGAGGTCGAACTGGATACCAATAATCTGACGAAAACAGGAACCATTGTCACGCCTGTGGATTTTCAGCATCTCAAGGACGTGTTTGTAATCACAGTGAATAAACAGGATTCCATTCAGGGAGAAGGAGAGACGGGAAACGCAGCCGAAGACGGAACGGAAACGGAGGAGGAAGAAACACAGGAAGGAGCTGAATCATGAAGAGCAGAGTAATATTGTTTTTTATGATCATTATATGCTTTATTCTGCAGACAACTGTGCTGCATCTGTTTTCTGTCGGTTCGATCACTCCGAATCTTCTTCTGATCCTCTGTGTATCCATGGGTCTGATGCGCGGCCGCAAAAGCGGGATGTGGACCGGATTTTTCTGCGGGCTCCTCATTGACCTTTTTTATGGATCTCTATTTGGATTTTACGCTTTGATCTATATGTACGCGGGCTTTTTCAGCGGCTATGCTTTCCGTATTTACTACGACGACGATATTAAGGTTCCCATGCTGCTGACAGCGGTAATGGATCTTCTCTATAATCTGGCGGTATATATACTTCAGTTCCTTCTCCGCGGAAGGATCGGACTTTTTACCTACCTGTACAGGATTATCATCCCTGAAATCGTATATACTGTATTTCTGACGGTGATCGTATATAAAATTTTTTACTTCATCAACCGGCGTTTTATGACACCTGCCAGGAAAGAAAGTGAGTCTATTTGGGTACTAAAATAAAAAAACTGATAAAAAGAATACAACTGAAAAGAACTACCGTACTGCTTCTGGTATTCATTCTGATGGCGTTTATCCTTATCCGTCAGATTTTTGACCTTCAGATCATCCAGGGGGAAAATTATATCAGCGAGTTCCAGAGCAGGACCACAAAAACCCGCGTGCTGAAAAGCACCAGGGGAAATATTTACGACCGCAACGGAACACTGATGGCCTCTAATGTTCTTTCTTATTCCCTGACCTTTGAGGACAACGGAAGCTACGAGACTACTCGTGAAAAAAACCTTACTTTAAACGGAGTAGCCTATAAAGTCCTGAAGATTCTCGCGGAAAACGGGGACAGCCTTACTCATGATTTTCATATTGAACTGGATGAAAACGGAAACTATGTTTTTGATGTGGACGAGGGCTTTACTCTGGACAGGTTCCGGGCGGATATTTTCGGAGAGGCTCTGATTGATGATTTAACAGAGGAACAGGCCTCTGCCACTGCGGAAGAGATCGTTGACTATCTCAGCGGCGGCGGCAACGGATTTTCCATTGTCCTCTACGGAGAGGACGCTTACACTCCGGAAGAGCTGGAGCAGTACGGACTTCCTCAGGAACTGACCAAACAGGAGATCCTGGATATCGCCATTATGAGATATGAGCTGAATACAAACCGTTTTCAGCGATATATGGCGGTTACGATCGCCACAAACGTCAGCGAAAGCACAGTTGCCGCCATAATGGAAAATCAGGATGAGCTGCAGGGAATAGACGTCCTTGAGGATTCCGTCCGTCAGTATATAGATGATGAGAGCATGGGACCGATCCTGGGCTATACCGGCCGGGCCTCCGCAGAAGAACTGGAGGAACTGAGGGAACAGAATCCGGATTATTCTAACGACGCTATCATAGGAAAAGCAGGTATCGAGCAGTATATGGAGCTGGATCTTCAGGGAACGGACGGCCAGGAAACCGTAACGGTAGACAATCTTGGAAAAGTCCTGAGTATCGACGAGGACACTACCGTGGAGCCGAAAACAGGAAACGACGTATATCTGACGATAGATTCCGACTGGCAGGCCGCGATCTACGAGATCCTGAAGCAGAGAGTGGCAGGCATCCTTCTGAACCGTATTGAGGCGGTAAAAGAATTTGATTATGAGGGAGTACAGGACGCCGCGCAGATCGTCGTTCCTATTTACGACGTCTATAACGCGCTTGTCTCTAACAGCGTCATTGATATCGAACGGTTCAGCGACGAAAATGCTTCTGAAACAGAAAAAAATTTATATGCCAAATTTCAACAAAAGCAGCAGGAAGTTTTTGATACAATTACTAACAGGCTGACAGCGGAAAATCCTCCCGCTTATAAAGATGAGAGCGACGAGGTGCAGGAATATCTTTCCTACATCTGCGATACAGTGCTCAGGGATACCCTTGAAGTGATTTCCAGCAGCGCTGTCGATACATCTGATCCCACTTATCAGGCATGGGCGGTTGATGAAAGCATCAGCCTCAAGGAATATCTGAATTATGCCGCCAGCCAGAACTGGATCGATATTTCCGTCATTTCTCCTGACGGAGAGTATCTGGATTCCGCAGAGATATACCAGGCCCTTACAGAATATATCACCGAATACCTGCGGACGGATACCGGCTTTTCCAAACTGCTGTATAAATATATGCTTTTGGACGACGTGATTTCCGGTCAGGAACTCTGTCTTGTTCTGTATGAGCAGGGTGTGCTGTCAAAGGAGGACGAGGCGTATCAGAACCTTGCGTCCGGAGCAATGAGCGCTTATGATTTTATGATCAATAAAATATCCACTCTGGAAATCGAGCCGGCGCAGCTTGCCCTGACGCCATGTTCCGCTTCAGCGGTGATCACAGACGTAAAGACCGGAAAGGTACTGGCATGTGTGTCCTATCCCGGCTATGACAATAACCGTCTGAGCAACAATATGGATACGGATTACTACACAAAACTGGCGCTGGATCAGTCCAGTCCGTTTTTCAATAAGGCCACTCAGCAGACTACAGCGCCGGGATCTACGTTCAAGCTGGTTTCCGCCGTTACCGGAATGATGGAGGACGTCATCGACGACGGAACATACATTGAATGCGACGGAAGTTTTGATCTGGTAACGCCGCCTATCAACTGCTGGAACAAAAGCGGACACGGATCTCTGGAGATCCGCGGCGCCATTGAACAGTCCTGCAATGTCTTCTTTAATATGGTCGGCTATCAGGCCGGTATGAACGATCAGGATGAGTTTTCGGAGAATCTGAGTCTTTCAAAGCTTCAGCGCTATGCTTCAGAGTTCGGGCTGGACAAAAAGACAGGGATTGAACTTTCAGAGGGAACGCCTCACGTTTCTGACGTCAATGCCGTTCCTTCCTATATCGGACAGGGAAATCATCTGTACAGTACAAGCCAGCTCGCGCGCTATGCAACGGCTCTGGCCACCTCCGGAACAGTATACAATCTGTCTCTTCTGGACAGAGTAACAGACTCCGAAGGGCAGACACAGAAGGTTTACGAACCATCTGTGGAAAACGAGATGACGGATGTTCCGGGCAATGTCTGGGCCGACATCCAGGACGGCATGTACCGGGTAATTCAGACTCACAGCGAGTTCAGCGGTCTGGGAGTATCTCTGGCCGGCAAAACGGGAACCGCGGAGATTGATTATTATCAGCCGAACCACGGACTTTTTATCGGCTATGCTCCGGCAGACGACCCGCAATACGCTATCGCGGTCCGGATCCCCAATGCCTTTTCATCCGGAAACGCATGTACCACTGCAAATGATATTGTGAAATACATTTTCAGTCTCGCAGATGAAGACACCATACTGACAGGATATGCTTCTACAGATGTCAGCAATACATCAACAGACTAATATACAAGAGATGATACCAGGATTATGGAAGATATCTTTTAGGAGGAATCAGAAACATGGGTGAAGTCATCGTTATTACATCTGGAAAGGGCGGAGTTGGAAAAACAACTACTGTCGCAAATATCGGCACAGGCCTTGCCATGACGGGGAAAAAGACAGTTGTGGTGGATACAGATATCGGCCTGCGCAATCTGGATGTGGTTTTGGGACTGGAAAACAGAATTGTTTATAACCTGGTGGACGTGATAAACGGAAACTGCCGTCTGAGGCAGGCGCTGATCAGGGACAGGCGGCATCCGGAGCTCTTCCTTCTTCCGTCTGCCCAGACCAAGGACAAGTCCGCCGTGTCTCCGGAGCAGATGATCAAGCTCACAGAAGAGCTGAAAGAAGAATTCGACTTTATTCTTCTTGACTGTCCGGCAGGAATCGAGCAGGGCTTCAAAAATGCTGTCGCCGGGGCGGAAAGAGCTCTTGTGGTGACGACTCCTGAAGTTTCGGCCATCAGGGACGCCGACAGGATCATTGGCCTTCTGGAAGCGGGAGGCCTGAGGAATATCCAGCTTATCATCAACCGCTTAAGGCCTGAAATGATCGCCAGAGGCGATATGATGTCAGTAGACGATGTGATCGAAATCCTGGCGGTGGATCTGATCGGAACGATTCTTGACGACGAGCAGATCGTGATCGCGTCGAATCAGGGAGAACCTCTTTCCGGCAAAAAATCCCAGGCGGAAGAAGAGTACCGGAACATCTGCCGCCGCATTCTGGGAGAGGATGTTCCTTTTATGGAAATCCGTCAGAAAAAGGGAATGTTCCGCCGTCTGGGAGAAATTTTCCGCAAATAGAAACGCGTGTCCATATCAAAGGAGGGGTTCTTGTGAGCTTTTTTTTGCAGGCAAAAAACCGTTCCGCAGGGTATGCGAAAGACAGAATGAAGCTTCTTCTTGTCTCAGAACGGATTGGCTGTTCTCCGCAGATGATGATCATGCTGAAAAACGATCTGATACATACGGCAAAGAAATATATTGCCATTGACGATACACGGGTATGTATCCGCATAACGCAGACTCCCCCGGTTCTTCATGTGGACATACCTCTTAAAGTGAAAAAGGAACGAAGGACAAAATGTTAAAACAGTATAAGCTACGATTTTACAATTTCAGACTGATGCTGTTTCTTCTGGCTGTCAGCGCCATTGGAGTAGTCCTGGTATCTACAGCCCGGGAGGATTTAAAATACAAGCAGCTTGCAGGTGTGATCCTGGGCGTTGCGATCATGGTGATCCTTTCGCTGATCGATTATTCCTGGATCTCCAATTTCCAGTGGATACTGTACGGAGCGAATATCGTTCTGCTTCTTCTGGTACGCCTTTTCGGCGATACGGTAAACGGGGCTGCCAGATGGGTTAATCTCGGTTTTATACAGTTTCAGCCAACAGAGCTTTCAAAAATCATAATAATTTTATTTTTTGCCCGTTTTTTTATGGATCATGAGGAAAGCCTGAATACATTCCGGACAATCGCCAAGGCACTGATCCTTCTGGCTGTTCCCCTGTTTCTGATCTATGAACAGCCGGATATGAAAAACACAATTATGATCCTGGCTCTGTTCTGTATTCTGATCTATATTGCGGGAATCAGTTACCGTATCATCGGAGGAACTCTGCTGATCGCGATTCCTCTGATGATCATTTTCCTGATCATTGTTGTCCAGCCTGACCAGAAGCTGATCCAGGATTATCAGCGCAACCGTATCATGGCCTTTCTCTATCCGGAAAATGAGGAATACTCAGACGACATTGAACAGCAGAACAATTCCCGGACAGCCATCGCCTCCGGAGAACTGATCGGAAAGCGTCTTTCCGGAGACGAATCTGTAACTTCTGTCAACGATGGAAATTTCGTTTCCGAAAACCAGACGGACTTTATTTTTGCCGTAGCGGGAGAGGAATACGGTTTTGTCGGCTGTTCTGTGATCATCCTGCTTCTTTTGCTGATATCCGCAGAATGTATCCGTATGAGCCTCCGGGCAAAGGATCTGTCGGGAAAGATCATCTGCTGCGGAATGGGAAGTGTCGTCGCCCTGCAAAGCTTTCTGAATATCTGTGTGGCGACAGGAATGGGTCCTAATACCGGAACTCCACTTCCATTTGTCAGTTACGGACTGTCTTCTCTGATCAGTCTGTATATCGGAATGGGGCTGGTACTGAACGTCGGCCTGCAAAGCAGCGCCTATAACAAAGAAATCCAGAAAAGTCATATAAACCAGAAAGAGGAGTATTTATGAGAAACGAACAGCAGCGCCGCCGGCCTTCCGGTTCATTGACGGATTCCACGAAAAGGATTTCCAGGCCAGAGAGACAAAAAACACCGGCCCGTACGGCTAAACGGGTACATTCGGCGAAGAATCCGTCCAGAACCCATTCAGCGAAATCTCCGGAGGAATATGAGGATCTGCGGGAACGCCGGAGACGCGCGGCGCGTATCCGACAAATGAAAAAGAAACGCCGGAGACGTATTTTACTGGCTGTATTGGCTGTCGCAGTAGTGGCAGGAGCCGGGGGAGGCGGTTTTTATTTTTTAAAAGAAACTGTGTTCAAAGGCCCCGTTATGTCCTACAGCATCAAAAATGAATTTGCGGATTATCAGGTTAAAGATTCTGAAAAACGCGCGGATTCCTTTGCCGCAGATCTCTGTGTAGTGTCAGGCGACATACCCCTTGATTCCGTCTCTCTTGAAGAGGGGCAGGAAGGGCTTCTTCTGAATTTAGACAAACAGGAGGTCCTCTATTCAAAGGGCGCTTATGAACGCGTATATCCGGCAAGTATCACGAAAATCATGACGGCTCTTCTTGCTTTTCAGTATGGGAATATGGACGATGTTGTCACGATCACACAGGACAATGTTACCCTGGAAGAAGGTTCCCAGGTAGTCGGCTTCCAGCCGGGAGACCAGGTAACTATGGATCAGCTTGTCCACGGCCTTCTTGTATATTCCGGAAACGACGCGGCCTCTGCCATCGCCACCCATATCGGCGGTACGGAAGCGGAATTCGTAAATATGATGAACGATTACGCCGCGCAGCTTGGCTGTACGGGAACCCATTTTACGAATCCTCATGGCCTGCAGGATGAAAACCATTATACAACGCCCTATGACATTTACCTGATGCTTAAGGAAGCGCTGAATTATCCGGAATTTACAGAGATCACACAGCTTTCTTCTTATAATGTCACCTATAAAAACAGCGACGGAGCCGACATGAGCGTTTCCCTTACGGCCACAGACCATTACCTTACCGGCGAGGCGACCGCTCCCAAGGGAATTACTGTACTTGGAGGAAAAACGGGGACTACCAGCGACGCCGGAAACTGTCTGGCCCTGCTCTGTCAGGACGCATATGGGGAACCCTATATTTCGATTATTATGGGCGCTTCTACAAAAGAGGTTTTATACCAGCAGATGAATTCCCTTCTTGAAAATGTCAATGCTGTATAAAGTAACTCAAAAAAATACAATTTTTTTCAGAAATAAGCATTGAATTATTTGATAAAATGCACTATAATTGAAACATATTAATTGAAGTTTTTGTTCAAAATTAATATTAAATTGTGTCTAAGGAGGAAAACAGGATGGTTGAACTGATTGTAGGAAGGAAAGGCAAGGGCAAAACAAAAGTACTGTTAGACAAAGTGAACGGCGCAATTAGGAACGTGAATGGCAGCATTGTTTACCTGGACAAAAGCACAAAGCACATGTATGAACTGAACAACAAAGTTCGTCTTATTGATGTTTCCGTATATCCTATCAAGAATGCCGATGAATTTGTCGGTTTTGTCTGCGGTATTATTTCCCAGGATCACGATCTTGAACAAATATATCTTGACAGCTTTTTGACTACTGCAAAACTGGAAGGCGCGGACGTTACCGGTACTCTGGAGCAGCTTAAGGCTGTGGGAGAAAAATTCGGCGTTACCTTTATCATCAGCATGTCTCTGGATAAAGAAGAAGTTCCTGCTGAATTCCAGGAAAATATTGTTACAGCATTATAAATAAGCTTTGATAAGCTTTGTTTTGCCTGTTACATATTTAAAAGCTTAAAAAGCAAAATACCGGGGAAGGTTTTTGGGGATTCTGTTTCTGACAGAGTCCCTTTTTTATGTCCGGAATTTTTCAAAAGCAGGACCGCAGACCATAAATTTTTCTGGATATTTTCTTTCAAATATGGTATACCTTTATTCTGAGGGATTTTAAATATTGGAGGAAGATTATGTGGATCGCAGATAAGTATATCGACTATGTAAAAGATCAGACAGTAAAGCATCCCGGAGAGAGCTGGAATAAAATGCTTCTGGGATTTCAGGCAAACAAGTACCGCATGAAGCTGCTTCCCAAAAAAGGAATCTCAAAGGGCTATCAGAAGCTTGAGGCAATGATGATGTCCTTTGTTGCGGATGCGCTCAGCCATCCGGAGAGCTATGTATGGGGAAATATTTTTTCGCCCTGCGAGATCATCGGATGTTTCGGACTGAGTACGCTTTCTATCGAATGCCTTTCCTGATATTTCAGCGGATACCATCTGGAGGACTATTTTATTGATTACGCCCAGAACACCGGGATCACGCCTACGCTCTGTTCCTATCATAAAACCTTTGTGGGCGCTATTGACAGCGGTTCGGTGCCTGTGCCGGAATATGCCGTTACAACCTCTTTGTCCTGCGACGGAAACCTGAATACATTCCGGTATCTGGAAAAAAGAAAGGGAGTCCCCTTTACTTTTCTCGACGTCCCTTACCGTGACGACGAGGCTTCCGTGGAGTATCTGGCGGACCAGCTAAAGACCTTTGCAAAAGAACTAGAAACACGTTTTCACAGACCTTTCGACATAGAAAAGCTCCGTGACGCCATAAAAATCGAAAATGAAACAAGAAGGGAACTGATGCGTTTCTTCAGACTGCAGAGCGAACGTTATTATCCGGGAGAACTGATCAGCCATCTCTATATGATGATGGGAATGCATCTGCTGATCGGATCCAGGAAATTCCTTGACCTGATCCGGTTTATGATCGAAGATATCAAAAAATATCCAAAATTTGAAGGCAAAAAAATCCTCTGGATCCACCTGCTGCCCTTTTACCAGGAAACACTTCAGAAATATCTGAATTCCAATCAGAAATATCAGATCATCGCAAGCGATATCATTATAGATTCTATGGAAGAAATGGATGCGGAAAAACCTTTTCACGCTCTGGCAAAAAAGATCATCCGCAATCTGTACAACGGTTCCTATTCCCACAAAGCGGAAATGGTGGGACGCCTGGCAGAAACACTTCATCCCGACGCGGTTATCCAGTTTTGTCACTGGGGCTGTAAACAGTCCTCGGGGGGAAGTATTCTCTTAAAGGAAAAGATGCAGGAAATGCAGATTCCCATGCTGATCCTGGACGGAGACGGCATCGACAGACGCAACAGCCACGACGGGCAGATCAAAACCCGGCTGGAAGCTTTTCTGGAAATGCTGGATTCCGGAGAAAAAGAAGAAACTTCAGAAAAGGAAGAAAAGAAAATATGTTAGGATATATATGCAAGTACGCTCCTGTGGAAATCTTTGAATCCATGGGTACACAGATGAAGCGGATCGAACCTGACGTGACAAATTTTAACCAGGCAGAGATCCGTATGCATCCAAATATCTGCAGTTTTGCGAAAGGCGTGCTGGAAGAAGTCATGAAAGGGGGCTACGATGGAGTCGTCCTTACTACCTGCTGCGACAGTATACGCCGTCTCTATGATGTATTAAGAGAAGAGTTTCCTGAGAAATTTATTTATATGCTGGATACTCCCCGGATCACAGGAGAACCAGGCGTAAAGCTTTACAGCCAGCGCATCCTGGCAATGACAGAAGAGTACGAACGGTTTTCGGGCAGGACTTTTGATAAAGCTGTTTTCCTGAAATTTCTGAAAACAAAGCAGGAAGAGCAGCAGTATCAAATAAAAAGCCGCGCCCTGAACATCGGTATCATCGGCGCAAGAGCCAATGAGAGCATAAAACAGATACTGAAGGAAAAAAACGCCAATGTAGCCTTTGACCTGACCTGCACCGGCCTCGGCAGAAAAATACTGATCGAAGAAGAATTCCCGATAGAAAGCTATGCCAGAGGACTTCTGAGCCAGTTTCCATGCATGCGGATGGAGCAGGCCTCCGACAGAGACGAGCTGATCAGGCGTTTTGCCGGAAGCGTGGACGGGATCATTTACCATACCGTTCAGTTCTGCGACAATTACGCCTATGAATATGCGTGGCTGAAAGACTGGCTGGACAGGCCCATGCTTCTTCTGGAAACCGATTATACCCGTCAGAGCGGCGGACAGGTGAGGACCCGGATCGAAGCCTTTCTGGAATCTCTGTCGCCTGAGATTCCGGCTGCGAATAAAAAGAGAAAAGGAGACGGAAAAATGTATGTAATGGGAATAGACAGCGGTTCCACGTCCACCAACGCGGTTATCATGGATCAGGACAGGCAGATCAAAGCCTTTTCTGTTGTGCGTACCGGGGCGAAATCGGGAGTCAGCGCGGACAGAGTATTAAAGGACGTACTGGAAAAAGCAGGGCTTCAAAGAGAAGATATCGGCTGGATCGTATCTACAGGATACGGACGGGTAAGTATTGAATTTGCCGATGAGAATGTTACAGAGATAAGCTGCCATGGAAAAGGCGCTCATTATTTTAATCCTGATGTGAGAACGATCCTGGATATCGGCGGACAGGACAGCAAGGGAATCCGGCTTAATGAAAACGGCGAAGTCAGGGATTTTGTTATGAACGATAAATGCGCTGCCGGAACAGGACGATTTCTCGAGATGATCGCCCGTACTCTGGAGGTTTCTCTTGACGAGCTTGGAGCCATAGCCCTTACTTCACAGGAAAAAATCGAAATTACCAGCATGTGTTCTGTCTTTGCGGAATCCGAGGTGATTTCGCTGATCGCCAATAATAAAGAAAAGGCGGATATCGCGGACGGCGTCTGCCATGCCATTGCGAATAAGGCCTTCGGCCTTCTCCGGCGGGCCGGAATGGAGCCGGAATTTATGATGACAGGAGGCGTAGCCAAAAATCCCGGCGTTGTACGGGCTGTAGAAGAAAAGATCGGGGCAAAGCTTTATATCTGCAAGGAGCCGGAGATCGTAGGAGCCACAGGAGCCGCCCTCTACGCACTTGAGAAAAATGGATTTTAGGAAAAAAAGCATGGCCGCAGCGGCCATGCTTTTCTGATATAAAAACTTATCCGCCTATAAGGAAATTCAGCGATCCGGGCGGGTTTTCCGTTCCTTTTTCCAGAAGAGACACAAGCGCCCTGATCGTAGCCTCTATTTCCTCTTTTGAGGAGGGAACCAGGGTGTTATCCATTTTCACTGTCAAAACGATCAAAACGATCTCCGCAAGAGCGTCCGGATCAGAAAAATGAATGTCCCCCTGCTGGATTCCCTGACGGATGATCTCCGCAAGAGCCGGCTTCAGTTCTGTAATAATATGGTTCACATATTTCTGATGCAGGAATGATTTTTCCTGTGTTCCTGATCTGGCTGTGTTTTCCGACTTGATAAATTCTGATGAGGAACTCCTGCAGGCCTCAAAAATCATAGCCATTCTGATAAACGGGGAAATTTCTCTCCGGTCTGCAAGCAGCTTCGCCGTCTGCAGAGGCTTCTCATAGTTGCGTTCTACAAGCGCCTCCAAAATTGCGTCCTTGGAGGGAAAATAATAGTAAATGCTTCCTTTTCCGATTCCGGCTGTCTCCGCAATCTCACTTACAGATATCGTCTGTAATTTCTGATTTTCCAGAAGTTCCTGAAGAGCATCCAGAATCCTGTCATATTTCTGCTGATTTGGCATATGCATCGCCTTTCTGTCGTATATAAATCCGGATAGTTAGCTTCCCTTCTTTTAGCCGGGAAAGAGATTCAAGATATAGTATAACATAGAGGAAATTCCTGTGTCAGCAATAAAAACCAACAAAAAAGCCAGATTTTTTCCTGTATATTTTGATAGTAACGCTAGTTGACCGTCAGTCGAAAAGATGGTACTCTTACAGAGAAAAAGATATGACCGCCGGTCGAAAATTATCGAAAGGGAGCGGTCGAAAGGGAGGATATTATGACCTACGCAGATATGTTTGCCAAAGTAAAAGGAATGCTGATGGACGCTGATGTAAGCGATATTCAGGAACATCTTGCCTATCAGTTCAACATTACCGGCGAGGCCGAGGGAATTTTTTACGCGGAAGTAAAAGATGGAAAGCTTTATGTAGAACCTTATGAATATTTTGACCGGGACGCTGTGTTTATCTGTACCGCCGAGACACTGTTCAAGCTTGCGGAAGGAAAAACCGATCCCGTACTTGCATTTACCCTTGGCAAGCTGAAGGTGGAGGGAAATATAGATAAGGCGCTGAAGCTGAAAGATCTGATCGACAGCAGACTGAAAAACAAATAAACAAAAAAGCCAGAATTTCATATTTCAGGAAAGCAGGTGACAGTATATGGGAATTATAGCAAAAGGGGCCGCGGCTCTTCTGGGCGCGGCGGCGCTGGCAGAAGCCGGCGGGACGGCATATTTTTACAGAAGGACAATGATGCGCTATAACGCGAAGACAGAACGTACCATGAAGATGTCCGGAGTGGACTGGCCGAAATATATGTCTTTTATGCAGAAAAGACGGGAATGGATGATGGAGCAGCCCCATGAGGATGTGTGGATCACGTCCCGGGACGGTCTGAAACTCCACGGAACCTACTTTAAGGGTGACGGCGGTACAAAGGCAGTAATCTGTTTCCACGGCTATACCAGTAAAGGGCTTAATGATTACGGCAGCCTGTCCTGGTATTATCTGAACCATGGCTTCCGGATGCTCCTTATTGATGAGAGGGCCCACGGAGAGAGCGAGGGAACCTATATCGGATTCGGCACCATGGACCGTTACGACGGTCTGGAATGGGTGAAATGGATGGTAAAGGAAATCGGCGGGGACGCAGAGATTTTTCTTACCGGCAATTCCATGGGCGGAGCCACAGTCTGCATGATGAGCGGCCTGAACCTTCCCCCGCAGGTAAAGGGAATTATTTCCGACTGCGCCTTTACTTCTGCAAAAGATGTATTTACCCATGTACTGCACAGCATGTACCATCTTCCGGCTTTCCCCATGATCCAGATCGCAGACAGACTGAACAGGAGAAACGCCGGATACGGTCTGGACGACGGCAATGCTGCCAGAGAAGTCCGGAAGGCTACTGTGCCGATCCTGTTTATCCACGGTTCGGACGACGTTTTCGTTCCATGCTGGATGTGTGAGGAAATATATAAAAACTGCGCGTCTCCCAAGAAAAAACTGATCGTCAAAGGCGCCGGGCACGGAGAGAGCTATTACAAAGATACAGAAGCTTATGAAAACGCACTGGATTCATTTATTGGAGGAATCGCAAAATGATGAGAAAAAGAAAAGGTTACAAAGTCTACCCACTGACTGTCGCACAGAAATTTCATCTTTATTACCTGCCGTTCTGCCCCTCTGCGGCGGTACTTAATATCGGGACCAGCCTTACCATCGAAATTGATATCGACTGGGATCTTCTGGCAAAATCCATCAACAAGGCGTACGCCAGAAGCGAGGGAATGCGTATCCGTCTGGCGAAAGATAAGGAAGGCGCCTATTATCAGTATGTAGTAGAGCCGGAAGAAAAAGAAATTGAGTTTGTGGACTTTTCAAACGGCACCATGGAGGAGGCGGAGGCCACGATGCAGCAGTGGACCACCGTTCCGTTTAAGATGGAGGATTCCCCTCTGACACGTATCGTTATGATCAAAATGCCGGACGGCTTCAACGGCATTTATTTCCTTGCTCATCATATGATCGTGGACGCCCAGTCTCTGATCTGCTTTTTAAGAGACATTATTGAACTTTACTGTAACGAAAAATATGAAGGCGTTCCCTATCCAAAGGAAATGACTTCCTATCTGGAGCAGCTTGAAAAGGATCTTGCATATGAAGCAGGGAGCAAAGCGCAGCAGAGGGATATCGAATTTTTCCAGAAAGAAATTGAAAAAGGCGAGCCGATCTACAGCGGCCTGCGCGGAACAGGCAAACTTGAGGCGGCAAGAGAAATGTTTAAAAATCCCAATCTCAGAACCGCATTCAACGCCTCCGACGATACAAAATCCGCCCTGGATATCTTCCATCTGGAAGAGGAACCTACCAGGCGTCTGATGGACTTCTGTGAAAAATACCATGTGTCTCTGGCATGTCTGCTTCTGATGGGGCTTCGTACATATCTGCAGAAGATGAACGGATTTGAGGATGTGTCCATCAATAATGCCATTGCAAGAAGAGCGACACTGAAGGAAAAGAAATGCGGCGGCACCAGAATCCATTCTTTCCCTATCCGGACAGTATTTTCAGAGGATATGAAGTTTATTGACGGCGTCTACGCGATCCGTGACAAGCAGAATGAGATTTTCCGCCATGCGAACTATGATCCCACCGCATATTTCGCTTACCGCTCCAAAATCTATCCCCAGCCTCATGCAGGGCTGACATATGAATCAATTTCGCTTACCTATCAGCCTATGACGCTGAAGGAAAACGGACTTAACGATCTGGGCGATATCCGTTATAAGACAAAATGGTATCCCAACGGCACCTGTCCCCAGGGAATGTATCTGACTGTTATGCACCGTCCGGAAGACAACGGACTGGATTTCAATTTTGAACATCAGATCAAAGCGGTTTCAAGAGACGATCTGGAATATCTGTATTATTATCTCTGCAAGATCATGTTCAAAGGAACAGAAAATCCGGATCTGACCATAGGAGACATCATAAAACTGGTATAAAAGTGTAGAAAAGAACAAAGGGAGAACGATTATGTTTGAAAAATTAGTAAATATTATCTGTAACTATGTGGAAGTAGAACCGGAAAATATCCATCCGGAATCACGTTTCATGGAAGACCTTGGATTTACCTCCTTCGATTTTATGAGCATGCTTGGGGAAATTGAGGACGAATTTGATATTGAAGTAGAACAGAGCGAGGCGGCAAATATCCGTACCGTACAGGAAGCCGTTGATTATCTGGAAAAGCTTACCGCGGAAAATTAACGCCGCGCTGTCTCTGACGCTACAAAAAAGAAAGGAATAAAAACTATGCTTTGCAGTACTGTCCGCGATATTCTGGTCAATACAGAAAAAAAATATGGCCCGGAGGACGCGATTCGCTATAAAAAAAGCAAAAATGAAATTGAATCAAAAACTTACACACAGCTTCGGGAAGACAGCGAAAGCTTTTCCTGTGTTCTCAGAAATCTGAAGGAGCAGGGAAATCACATTGCAGTAATTGGAATGACCTCCTACCCCTGGCTGATCACTTACTTCGGAACAGTAAACAGCGGAAGCGTTATTGTTCCGCTGGACGTCAATCTGCCTGCGGAGGATGTCTGCGATCTGATCGACCGCTCAGATTCTACCATACTTGTTTACGATGAAGTGCGCAAAGATGTGGCGGCAATGGCAAAGGAGCGCTGTCCGCAGTTGAAGTTCCTGATCTCCATGCAGCAGGCTGAACATGACGATCATGCATTTTCCTTCTGGAAGCTTCTTGAAGAGCACGGTGGAAGCTTCGATTATATGCCGGAACCGGATCAGCTTTGCACTATCATGTTTACCTCCGGAACAACAGGAAAAAGCAAGGGCGTTATGCTGACCCACAGAAATGTAGCGGAAAATGCCACCTGTCTGGACATGAAGATCCCGGAACGCACAGTGATCATGACGGTGCTTCCAATCCATCATGCCTACTGTCTCAGTATGGATATTTTGAAGGGCGTTTCTCTGGCGTCGATTATCTGTATCAATGATTCTCTGATGCGTGTGGCGAAAAATATCAAGCTCTTTAAACCGGAAATGATCCTTATGGTTCCTCTTATGATCGAGACGATGGCAAAAAAACTTGAGGAAGCTTCGCTGCTTCCTGCCAAACTGGTAAAAAGCCAGGTATTCGGAAAACAGTTCCACACGATATGCAGCGGCGGCGCTTATCTGGATCCCTCCTATATCGATCTTTTCCAGAAATATGATATCACCATCCAACAGGGCTATGGAATGACAGAATGCTCTCCGGTGATCAGCGTTACGCAGAAGTGGAATATCCGTAAGGATGCAGTGGGCCAGCTTGTACCCAACTGTGAGGCAAAAACTGTAGACGGGGAGCTTTGGGTGAAGGGAAGCAGCGTGATGCAGGGATATTACAAAATGCCGGAGGAGACTGCGGAAACCCTGGAAGACGGCTGGCTGAAAACAGGCGATCTCGGCTATGTGGACGAGGACGGTTTTGTTTATCTGACCGGACGTAAGAAAAATCTTATCATCACTAAAAACGGTGAGAACGTCTCACCGGAAGAGCTGGAGAACGCACTTAGCGCCAACCGGCTGGTAGGGGAAGTGCTTGTCCGTGAAAATAACGGCGTTATTGAAGCGGAAATTTATCCGGATCAGGATTATGTTAAGAAAAAACATATCAAAGACGTGCGTGAAAAACTTCAGGAGGTCATTGATAAATATAACCGCGGCGCGGCTCCTCAGAAAAAGATATACAGTCTGATCGTCCGGGATACGGAATTTGAAAAGACCACTACAAGGAAGATCAAGAGATTTTAATCCTCTTTTTATAAAACTTCATCAAAAAAAGGGAGGGCGGGACAGTAAAATGTCCTGCTCTTTTTTAATTTTTTTCAATTACTTTCTTCATAACGTGGTATAATGCAGGAAGGGAATAAAAGCAGAAAGGAAGAAACGCTCATGGTTATCATTCATAAAGAAAAATGTATCGGCTGCGGACTCTGCGCGAAGGACTGCCCCGCAGGCAAAATCAAAATAAAAGAAGGACATGCTGTTTATACGCCTGACTGTATCCAGTGCGGCCACTGCGTGGCTATCTGCCCCCAGGAGGCGGTTTCCATTCCGGAATATGATATGGCGGATGTAGAAGAGTACAGCGGCTCTGATTTTCATCTGGATCCGGAACAGTATCTCCGCGCAGTAAAATTCAGAAGGAGTATCCGGAATTTCAAAGAGAAGAAAGTTCCCGTGGATCTTCTGGAAAAATCAATTCAGGCAGGAAGATATACCCCTACCGCAAAGAACCGGCAGGGCTGCCGTTTTATCCTGGTTCAGGAGCAGCTTGATGAATTAAAGGAGCTTCTGTGGAGCCAGATACCGGAGATGGCGGAAAAACTGAAAAAAACTTTTCCCCAGTACTCCATGTTCTTTAAATTCCTTTACCGCAGACGGCGCGATAATCCCCGGGACGACGGACTCTTTTTCAATGCTCCGGCCGTTCTTTTTATCACCTGCGACAGCCCCCTTGACGGAGGTCTTGCCGCTTCCAATATAGAAAATATGGCCGTTGCCCAGGGACTCGGCGTTCTTTATGACGGATATCTTACCCGTATAGTCGGCGCCTGTCCCAGAGTAAAAGAATGGCTCGGCATAGAAGAGGAATCGCCGCTTGTGTGCAGTATGCTGGTCGGATATCCTGCCGTTTCCTATAAGAGAACGGCTCCGCGTAAGCCGGCGGACATTGACTGGCGGTAAAAAATCCGCAGTTATTCTTCAGATGAAATATCAGGGGGGACTAGATTTTGAACAGCAAAAAATACGAAATAGACATGTGCAACGGATCGATCATGGACAAGCTGATCCTCTTCGCGCTTCCGCTGATGCTTACCAGCATCCTTCAGCTTATGTTTAACGCAGTAGATATCATTGTAGTAGGACATTACAGCGGGAGACAGGCCCTGGCGGCCGTAGGTTCCACAACAGCTCTGATCAATATTTTTACAAATCTTTTTATCGGCGTTTCTCTTGGCGCAAACGTCCTTGCAGCCCGTTATTACGCGGCTAAGCAGGAAAAAGAAATGTCAGAGGCGGTACACACATCCATTACTCTGGCGCTGGTCAGCGGGATCATTATGGCCTTTGTAGGGGTACTGGCTTCCAGATTTGCTCTTGAAGTGATGGGAACTCCTTCGGATGTGATCGGGCAGTCCGTTACTTATATGAAAATATACTTTTTAGGAATGCCCTTTTTCATGCTGTACAACTATGGCGCCGCGATACTGAGAGCGGTAGGCGATACAAGAAGACCGCTGATCTTTCTTGCCTTTGCGGGAATGGCCAATGTAGGGCTGGATCTTCTTCTCGTGATCGTGATCCCCCTTGATGTGGCCGGAGTAGCCATCGGCACTATTACATCCCAGTTTATATCCTGTATTCTTGTGCTGCGCTGCCTGTGGAAATCGGAGAGCAGCTATCAGCTCCGTTTTTCCAGGCTGTGCATCCGGTGGAAATACCTGAAGCGTATTTTCCAGGTAGGCATCCCGGCAGGCATTCAAAGTACAGTCATCAACTTCTCCAACGCCATGCTGCAGTCATCTGTAAATTCCTTCGGCTCCACAGCCATGGCGGGATATACGGCGGCAAACAACATCCTCAGTTTCCTGTATGCGGCCGTAAACGCCGTAACACAGGCGTGCATGAGCTTTACCAGCCAGAATTACAGCGTAGGAAAGCAGAAGAGGATGGACAGGGTGTTTTTTGACTGTATCTTTCTTTCCTCCGTTGCGGCTGTCATACTCGGCGTAGGCGCCTATCTTTTCGGCTCTCAGATCCTGAAGATCTACACCGCGGATCCGGACGTTATTTCCTGCGGAGTTGAGATTTTATCCATTACCACAGTTCCGTACTTTCTCTGCGGGATCATGGATCTGATCCCCGGCGCTCTGCGTGGAATGGGGCATTCCGCAGTTCCTATGATCTTATCCATAATCGGAACAGTGGGAACGAGGATTTTATGGATCTACGTCTTTTTCCCCGCTCACCGTTCTCTGCATTTTCTGTTTATATCTTATCCTGCGTCATGGGTTTTCACCATTGTGATGCAGGCGGTGTGCTTCTATTTTGTAAGAAAGCTCTGTATGCGCCATCTGCCGGCCGGTCAATAACCGGAACTCCGCCGTATGGGATTACATATCATATATCCGTACGGCGGGCAGGAGCATCATTCTTCCCTCAAACGGACGGCAGTGGCCGCCTGACGCCTTCTGGCGTCGTCCAGAGCGGCGTAATGCTTCTTGGTAGTATTTACATCCCTGTGCCCCAAAACGTCCGCTACAAGGTAAATATCGCCTGTTTCCTGGTACAATGCCGTGCCGTAGGTGCTGCGGAGCTTATGCGGCGTGATCTTTTTGGTGGTGGTGATCTGCCGCGCGTATTTTTTTACAAGATTCTCCACTGCCTGAACGCCGATCCGGCGTCTCTGGGCGGAGTAGAAGAGAGCATGTTCATGGCCGGGAAGAGGAGTGACATTTTCTCGTACCTTCAGATAATTCTTCAGAGCTTTTTCTACCTCCGGTCCAAAATATACCACCATTTCATTTCCGCCTTTTCTTGTAACTTTAATTCCGTTGTTTTTAAAATCCACATCCTCAATATCAAGTCCCACGCATTCGGAAACGCGGATCCCCGTACCAAGGAGCAGGGTCACGATAGCCAGATCACGTTCTTTTGTCTTTTCATAATATACACGTTTCTGTCCGGTAAGTTTTTCGCCGCAGTGTTCAATATAATCAAGGAGCATGGCAACCTCGTCGGCGTCCAGTCGCACGATGCTTTTCTGATGGATCTTTGGAACGTCTACAAGAACCGCCGGATTTGTCTGTATCATTTCCCTTTTAAAATAATAGGCATAAAAACTGCGCAGAGCGGATATTTTGCGTTTCAGCCCGCGTTCGCCGTTTGTCTCCAGGCGGTCGCCGTTCTGATAGACCTTCAGGTATTCTTCATATTCCTCGATATCCACGGCTTTGACCTGATCCAGCACGTCAACAGTAAAATCCCTCATGGATTTTCCCTTAAAAGAAGGATTGGTATCCAGAAGGAACTGAAAAAAAATACGGATGTCGTAAGCGTAGGAAATCCTTGTTTTTGTAGTAGTCGTAGCGTCGATGGAACGAAAATAGTCCCTGCAGAAAGGAGGCAGGCATTCCAGTACCTGGCGAAGTCTGAGTGTATTTTCAATATCTGTATGTTCATGATAGGTCTGTCTGTTTTCCATAAATATAAATCCCCCTGATGAATCAAATATAAATAAAATGCAAATACCAAAATAATATAAACGGGAAAACCGGTTACGACATGCATCAAAATCCTGGATCCCGGGAATCGTCAGAACAATTTGGATTCTGAGATAAGCATACCATAAAAGCGGGAATCTGTCTATATCTATATGATAAACTCGGGTTTGTCGTATAGATGTACATGACTGAGAACCACTACCTTCCAATGGATTTATGGCCGCCATAAACCCCTGTAGAACTATGATCCGCTGATCTGCAGATATAAAAAAACATACGGCGCTTCAACCGCAGGCTTTGTATCTCTGGTTTTCAGCAATACATGTCCGGGCTGACTGCACCGTATATTTCTTTTTCTTTTACAAATTATCTTTTACAAAATATGTTCGTCCAGGGTCACGGTAAACGGTCCGTCATTTACAAGGGACACTTTCATATCCGCTCCGAAAATCCCATGCTGTACCTTTGGAACTGTCCTGGAGGCTTCCCGGATCATATATTCATAGAGTTCCTCCGCCTTCACCGGATCTCCCGCTTCCGTAAAACTCGGACGGTTTCCCTTCCGGCAGTTTGCATACAGCGTAAACTGGGAAACAAGCAAAAGTCCTCCGTTCACATCTTTTAAGGAAAGATTCGTTTTTCCGTTTTCATCCTCAAAAATACGAAGTCCAAGGAGTTTCTTCAGATACTTGTCCGCTGTTTCCCGGGTATCGTCCCGTCCTACGCCTACAAAAACAAGAAACCCCTTTCCGATGCTTCCCACCGTTTTTCCCTCTGCCTTCACAGAAGCCTCAAGAACCCTCTGTATCACAAGTCTCATATAACCGCACGTTTCTCCTATTTCTTGGATTCATCGAAAATCTTAACGGCCTCTATGATCACTTTCGCCGTATTTTCAATTCCCAGTTTGCTGCTGTCCAGGCAGAGATGATAACTCTGGGCGTCGCCCCATTTTTTGTTGGTATAGTAATTGTAGTAGCTTGACCTGCTTTTATCTGTCTTGACAATCGTGTCTTTCGCCTTTTTATCTGACAGATTATATTTCTGAGCGATCCTGCGGATACGGGCGTCCATATTCGCATGAATGAAAACGCTGAAGCAGTCCTTCCAGTCAGCCAGCGCATAATCCGCGCAGCGGCCTACCATTACACAGGGTCCCTCTCCCGCCAGCTTTTTGATGGCTTCAAACTGCGCCAGGAAAATTTTATGGTTCATGGGCATTTCATTGAATCCTGCAGAGGAATATCCAAAAGAATAGGTATCCATCACAAGAGAATATAAAAAGCTGTTTGTGGGCTTTTCATCATGATGTTCAAACAGTTCCTTACAGATGCCGCTGTCGCTGGCCGCATGTTCCAGAAGCTCTTTGTCATAACATTTAATGCCAAAATAGTTGGCGATCTCCTGTCCGATCTGACGTCCTCCGCTGCCAAATTCCCGTCCTATTGTAATAATTGAACTTGTTTTATTCATATGCTGCACGCTCCCTTCTGCAAAAATTCTATGAACATATTATACAATATTTTTGAAAGAAATGACAACTATTTTTATATTTTTGTAACTTCTTATCTTTTTACAGCAAATACATTCAAGTTTTTATCTCTTTCTTAATTTATCTAACAGTTCCAGAAAATATTCTGGTAAAGGAGCTGTGAATTCCATATATTCCCCTGTAACCGGATGACAAAACCCCAGGATCATAGCGTGAAGGGTCTGTCCCTGAAGCTTCCAGGGATTTTTTGAGGAACCATATACGCTGTCGCCTAACAGGGGATGCCCGATGCTTGCCATATGAACCCTTATCTGATGGGTGCGGCCCGTTTCCAGCCGGCATTCAATATACGTATACTGGCCGAAACGCTCCAGAACCTGATAATGCGTCACCGCGTCTTTTCCGTTTTTATAATTCACCGCCATTTTTTTACGGTCCACCGGATGTCTACCTATAGGTCCCTCTACCGTACCCTGATCTTCTTTCAGATTTCCGCATACGACCGCCCGGTAGCGGCGTTTTATGCTGTGTTCCTTCAGTTGTTCCGCAAGATCCCGGTGTACGGCGTCATTCTTGCATACCAGGAGAGCCCCTGTTGTATCTTTATCGATCCGGTGTACGATCCCCGGACGGAGCACTCCGTTAATTCCTGACAGGTGTTCGCCGCAGTGGGCCATCACCGCGTTGACCAAGGTCCCCTCCATATGGCCTGCGCTTGGATGCACCACCATTCCTTTCGGTTTATTCACTACAAGCAGGTAATCGTCCTCATAAAGAATATCCAGAGGAATATCCTCTGGAAGAATATCTGTTTTTTCCGCTTCCGGGATTTCCAGGATGATCCTGTCTTCCGGCTGTACTTTATAATTTGCCTTGACAGTCTTTCCATTTACAGATACAGCCTGTTCCTTCAAAAGCTTCTGAAGATAGGAACGGGAAAAATCCGGACAGCGTCTGGCCAGATATCTGTCTATCCTCTCCGCGTTTACATCCTCACCGATTATAAGTTCCACTCTGTCCATTTTCGTTATCCTTTTCTTTTTGGTCCTGAACCTAAAAAAGCAAAATCCTGGTCTTTGTATCGGAATAAAATAACGGCCGCCAGCGCGATTCCTCCGCTTACCACGTATATATCCGCAATATTGAAAATCGGAAAATCAATAAAGACCAGATAAATAAAGTCAATTACGTATCCATAAACAAGGCGGTCAATAAAATTCCCTGCCGCGCCGCCCGCCAGAACAGCTCCTATTACAATCAGCGGAAGGTAATAACGGTTTTTCGGAATCCGGTAAAAAATGAAAAAAATGATCCCCAAAAATATAAGACAGAAAATAATAAATATCATCTGTTTTCCCTGCAGCATGCCAA
Source organism: Candidatus Blautia intestinavium (assembly GCA_019113745.1). Lineage (GTDB taxonomy): Bacteria > Bacillota > Clostridia > Lachnospirales > Lachnospiraceae > Blautia_A > Blautia_A intestinavium. The sequence continues at coordinate 5,086 of DXGV01000029.1, read as the reverse complement.
AGGCCATTCCCCTGTTTTCAAGATACTGAAGCTTCAGGAGCCCGGGGATAAGCACAATTCCATCAGTCCCCTTCAAATATAGGGCGGCCAGAAATTTTGAAACCTGATCCAGAGTCACAAGGATTAAGATTCCTCCCCCAAAAAGCAGGCTGCTTATAAAAGAAGGCCAGGTCTTTCCTTTCTTTTTATCTTCTGTCATTGAAGAATCTCCCTGATTCCCACCTTCAGCTCCTCGTCCGTAACTGTCCTGTCCACAAAGCTGTGTCCGATCCCGTCCATGAGGATGAATTTGATCTTTCCCTGTTCCATTTTTTTGTCGTTCCTGGTGGCGGCAAGAATATCCTCCGGATTCAGCCCCGATATGCTGACAGGAAGCTGATACTGTACGCATCCTCTGATGATCTCTTCATACTCCTCTTCTGTAAGGAGACCCCGGTTCCTGGAAATCGCCCCGGAAGCCGCAAGTCCGATGCTGACGCACTGTCCATGAAGAAGCCGGAAATCCATCAGCTTTTCTACCGCGTGTCCTATCGTATGGCCAAGATTCAGGAGGGCCCTCTCTCCTTTTTCTTTCGGATCGCGCTCTACAATACCCGCCTTGATCTCGCAGCACCGGCGGATCACAGACGCAAGCGTGTCTGTGTCCCGGCTTTGTATTTTTTCCTTCTCTCCGCATACAGAGCGGAAAAAGTCCCCGTCGCAGATCAGTCCTGTTTTCAGTACCTCGCCCATTCCGCAGGCAAACTCTGTATCAGGAAGGCTCTTCAGTGTACTCATGTTCATATACACAAGGCGGGGCTGGTGAAAAGCGCCCACCATATTTTTGTACTGCCAGAAGTCCACGCCAGTCTTTCCTCCCACGCTGCTGTCCACCTGCGCCAGAAGAGTGGTGGGTATCTGAATAAAATCGATTCCACGCAGGTAAGTTGCCGCGCAGAATCCTGTCAGATCGCCTACTACGCCGCCTCCTAAAGCGGCAAGGATCCCCTTCCTGTCCATTTTATTCTGGATCAGCGTCTCATAGAGCTTCTGTACCGTATCCAGATTTTTGCTGGCTTCCCCTGCCTGAAAACAGAAGAAAAACACTCTCTCTGCGGTCTCTGAAAGCGCTCGTTTTACTTCTTCCGCATAAAGAGGCGATACATTCGTATCCGTTACAATACAGATTGTCCTTCCTTCAAGCTTTTCTTCCCTGACAGCGGCGGAAAGCTTTTCAAAACCATTCTCAAAATAGATAGGGTAATGAAATTCTCCCTCACGTTTTACCTTTAATATCTGTTCTCCCATATGATCTATCTCCCGCATCCTTTACTGATAACGGAGCAGCCGGACGCTGATCCGTCCTTTTTTAGTCTTTCCCGAGACGCCTTCAAAAATAAAGCGTCCCTTTCCTCTTACAGAAATGATATCGCCTTCTTTCGGTTCATATCCGTTGGAAGTGATCAATTTGCCGTTTACAAAAACCAGTCCGCCGCCGATGAGAGGAACCATACTGCTTCTTGACTCGCGAAACGCAAGGGCGATAAGCGCGTCAAGGCGGACGGAACTGCAGGTTCCGGAAACAGGAGCAAACTGTATTTCCGGAAGCTCCAGGGGGCCTTTCGTCAGCGAGGTCCTGACTGACGTATGACGGACTCTTGTAAGATTGTCAAGCAGAAAATCAGCAATACGGCTGTGGCAGAAGATCCACGCGGTATGTTCCTGTATCAGAATATCGCCGATCACCGCTCTGTCTACACCTAGGTTCAAAACGGCGCCCAGATAATCTCTGTGCGTCAGGGCTTCCGAGAATTTCAGCGCTTTCGGCTCTATTTTCAGGCACTGGATCGGATATTCCGGGTCAGCGCCGGCATCACAGGGACAAAACGAGGCAATCACACGCTCCGCCTGCTCATATCCTCCGAAGAATGACGTAACCGTTCCGTAAAAAGAAGAAGCCTGGGCTTTTACAATACTCTGTTCGCTTAAATTAAGAAAATCCGAAAATGTGGCAATATCCCTCCGACAGGAGAGATTTGCCAGTTCCCGGATTCTCTTTATAAAGAAATCGTCTTTTTCCATTGTATTTTAGTATCCCGCTCTTACAGAAGGAACGGAACCTCCCAGGATATTCTGAAGATCTCCGGTAATGTCCACATTTGAAGGTCCCAGAACAAAAATGTAACTGGACACTTTCTGCAGACTTCCGCCCAGAGAATAACATGCGCCAGAGGTAAAATCAATGATCCGCTGCGCAAGTTCCACGTCAATTCCCTCAAGATTCAGGATAACTGTAGAATTATCCACAAGAGTGTCGGCAATTTCACGAGTGTCTTCCATAGAAGTCGGCTTGATCACACAGACCTCCATATTTACTGTCTGGCTGCTTCTTCTGCTGTTCCGCATAGGAGTGATCTTGGAAGAAGTGCGCACAGGCTTTTCCTGTTTTACAGTTGTTTTCACGGAAGCTGTCCTGCCGGTATATTTTGGAACCGTTTTCTCCGGCTCCTCCTCAAGATCATAATCGTCGAGATCTTCTTCGTCATCCTTTTTCTTGCCGAATTTCTGGAAAAATTTCTTAACGGGCTTTCCATCCTGATCGTCATCCAGGAAATCTTCATCTGTTTCGTCCATCAGATCATCGTCCAGAAATTCATCGTCATCGTAGTTGTCATTCAGTTTCACAGCATCTAAAAGCCTATCTAAAACGCTCATTTTAATCTCCAATCTTCATTTCTCTTATCGTTATCGTAAATAGTCTCTTTTCCCAAAGATACCGGTTCCGACACGAACCATAGTGGCGCCCTCCTGGACAGCGACCTCATAATCTCCGGTCATGCCCATACTCAGAACACTCATAGTAACATTATTAATGTTTTTTGCCGCGATGTCAACACTTAATTTTTTTAACTGACGGAAAATTCCCCTGTTTTCTTCCGGATTTTCCACATATGGCGCAATTGTCATCAGTCCCTGGATATGAATATGAGGAAAGGCGGAAACCTTCTCCACAAGGGGAAGAACCTCCTCCATTTTAAGCCCGAACTTGCTTTCTTCCTGGGCTACATTTACCTCAAGAAGAACCGGTACGCGGACCTGATGTTTTAAAGCCTCCTGTTCGATAGTCTCTGCAAGCCTCAGAGAGTCCACGGAATGAATCATCTTTACCTTATCTACGATGTATTTTACCTTATTTCTCTGAAGATGGCCAATCATATGCCACTGGATATCTGAAGGGAGCCGGGGATATTTATCCATGATCTCCTGCACCTTATTTTCGCCGAAGCACCGCGCGCCCGCCTGATAGGCTTCTCTCAGAAGCTCCACCGGCTTTGTCTTGCTTACCGCGATCAGTGTCACTTCTTTCGGATCACGGTTTACCTTTCGGCAGGCCTCTTCAATATTTTTTCTTACCTGTTCCAAATTTTCTGCGACCAAAAAAAATGCCTCCTCTGTTTTAATATAAAATTTCTTCTTCATCTACCTCATCTGCGTTCCGCACAATATGGTCATAAAGAGAAAGGCCATAAGATGTATTCCTGGAAACAATGGCGTATTCTTCATTCTGATCCAGAAGTTCGATCCTGCGGAACACGGCGAAGCCCTGATTGATGCAGTATACGCCCTCCAGTACGCCTACGTCCTTCACAACGTAACGGTCTCCGTTTGTCTGATTTTCAATAACGTCTCCCTCCTGGAAGTCCTCTTTATCCACATAGTACACGGTGGTGCTTTCACCGCCTCCGGCGTCTGCCTCAATCCCGGCGTAAATTGTAGTGGTAACAAAGGTATCGACTTCATTTCCGTCATCATTGACGCTTGTTACAGTAAAGCCGCTCTCCTGGGTTTTCTCATTCTGAGTGAGATATTCCGAAGGGATCTTATAAAATTCCTTTGTGACAATGGATGACAGCGGAATCTTAAGCCCGGTAACTGTATTGGTGACAAGCTCGATCTCCAGGAAACGGTCCGATGCATAACGGATCAGTCCTTTATTAAAATCAATCTTTCCGTACTGCTGTCCTTCTATCTCTATAATAGAAAAATCGCCGCTCTGCGTCATTCCATCTTTGAGAAATTTTACGCGGACGGACGTTCTGTCAGATAATTTTGTTGCCTGCTTACTGCTTAAAGGGATCAGAAGACTCCAGCGCTCATCTGTGATAAGCGTATAAATATCGTCTCCCGCTTCCACTGCGCCGTCGGTCTTCAGGTCTGTCTCATGGTAGGCGTTCTGGTCAAAATCCGCCGCAGTAAGCGTATCCACTGTTTTTCCTTCGTAGCCGTCCATGGAATAGAGAACGATCCCGTCGCTGTCCGCCCGGAACACATTCTGATTTCCCAGCGATATTACAGACGAAGCCCCTCCGCTGCTTCCGGATCCTTCGGCATACTGCAGGATACTTCCCTCAAGCTCATATTTAAAGCTGTAAGTATTGTTAAAATTACTGGGATTAAATCCCTTGGAAAAGCTCAGCATCTGGCTTCTGATCGACGCAAGCTCCTCTGTTGACAGCGCTACGTTGCTTTTTGCGGTCTGGGTGCCGCTGATCCCGTACACATTGCCGCCGGCATTAATTTTATTTCCTTCTCTCGCATAATACGTCACATATCCGGCGGAATCCGTCTTCTGGACAGTCTCTTCCCGAAGCGCCAGTCCGGTGTAAGTTTCATTTCTCGACAGCGGTCCCGCGATCACCTGATAGGATTCAATTTTGGTAGAGGTCAGATAGAGGATCGCGCTGAACACCATATAAAGAAACAAAAGTCCGAAAAGAATCGTCCCGATATTAAGACTGAATATTTTTCTTATTTTTGAAAGAAATCCCCCAGACCGGGGATGTCTGCTATTTACTTCAGGCAAAAAAATGTCTCCTTTATTTTTATCATTAAAACAGTAATCTGTCCTTTTTCATACCACATACAGATTTATTGTACCATTTTCTATCATCTCTGACAAGGAAAAGGGAAATATTTCAGCGGCAAAGAATAAATATTGGAAATCCCTGCTTTTCAGTCAGGGCGTTTTATCGTATATATTTTTGCACAACTGGTAACTGCGATGGAACAGTTATCCACATCTCAAAGCCATACGGACTCCTCTTCC
>DXGV01000028.1 GCA_019113745.1 Candidatus Blautia intestinavium | reverse complement strand
CGACCAATGTGATCTCCATTACAGACGGACAGATTTTCCTGGAAAGCGATCTGTTCTTTGCAGGTATGCGTCCGGCGGTAAACGTAGGTCTTTCCGTATCCCGAGTAGGAGGCGCGGCACAGACAAAAGCCATGAAGAAGGCTTCCGGAAGTATCCGTATCGATCTGGCACAGTACAGGGAAATGGAAGTATTTACCCAGTTCAGTTCAGATCTGGACGACGCCACAAAGGCTCAGCTTGTTTACGGAAGCTGTCTGATGGAGCTTTTAAAACAGCCTCTCTGCAATCCTCTGAAGCTTCATGAGCAGGTGATCACACTCTGGACAGCTACTCATAAGAAGCTGGTACATGTGGAAAAGAAAAAGATCAAGCAGTATCAGATGGATATGCTTGCTTATTTTGACAATGTATATCCTGAAATCGGGAGAGAAATCAACGAGACAAAGCAGCTCTCCGACCAACTGGGCGAAAAGATCCTTCAGGTGGCCGACGAGTTCAACAGCCGTGGGGCAGACGCGGACAAGGCGGTTCATTAAAAAAGCAGGAGGGACCTATGGCAAGTGCAAGAGAAATACAGAGCAGAATAAGAAGTGTCAAGGACACTATGAAGATCACCAATGCCATGTATATGATCTCCTCTTCCAAAATGAAGAAAGCGAAAAAAGTTCTGGAGGATACGGAGCCATATTTCTATAATATGCAGGCGGCGATCGCCAGGATCCTGCGCCATGTGCCCGATCTCCAGCATCCGTTTTTCAGTGTGCGCCATCTTGTTCCCCGGGAAGATCGTAAGATAGGGACTATTGTCGTTACCGGAGACAAAGGAATGGCGGGGGCCTATAATCATAATATTACAAAGATGACAGACGAATTCATGGAAGGTCCCGGACATCATAAGCTTTATGTACTGGGAGTGGTAGGACGCCAGTATTACAGCAGGAAGAAAGCCGACGTGGACGGCAGCTTCCGGTATACGGTACAGAAGCCTACCATGCACCGGGCGAGGGTGATCAGCGATGAGATCGTAAGGGCTTTTCTGGAGAGAGAACTGGACGAGATCCACATTATCTACACGCAGATGCAGAATGCGGCGGTAATGGAACCTGTGAATATGCAGCTTCTTCCTCTGAAAAAGGCAAATTTCACTCCTTCCCAGATACCCATGGGAACTCTTCAGGAAGAGATCGAGATGTTTCCTTCCGCGGATGCGGTACTGGATACCATTATCCCCAATTATCTGACAGGCGTAATCTACGGCTGTCTGGTAGAAGCCTATGCCAGTGAAAACAACGCCCGTATGACAGCCATGCAGTCCTCTACGGACAGTGCGAAAAAGATGCTGGCAGATCTTTCGATTCAGTATAACCGGGCCCGTCAGGCGGCGATCACTCAGGAAATTACCGAGGTTATCAGCGGGGCGAAAGCCCAGAAGAGAAAATGACGGTTCCGGAAAATTTCGGAGCTGCCTGAGCGACGCGACGGACGCCAAGAGGAGGAAAGAATGAATAAAGGTAAAATCGTACAGGTCATGGGGCCTGTTGTGGATGTTGTTTTTGAAGAGGGCGGACTGCCGGACATCAAGGAAGCCCTTGAGGTAGAAAATAACGGAAAAAAATGTGTTATGGAAGTCTCTCAGCATCTGGGAAACCGCGTAGTACGCTGTATTATGCTTAGCGCCAGCGAGGGACTTCAGAGGGACAGAGAAGTAACCGCTACAGGAAGCGGTATCAAAGTTCCGGTTGGAGACTGCACTCTTGGAAGACTTTTTAACGTGCTGGGAGAAACGGTAGACGGAGGAGAGTCTCTTGAGCAGGAGGAACACTGGGTTATTCACAGAAATCCCCCCAGTTTTGAAGATCAGAGTCCGGCGGTGGAAATCCTTGAAACTGGAATTAAGGTAATCGACCTTCTGGCGCCTTACGCAAAAGGCGGAAAGATCGGTCTTTTCGGAGGAGCCGGAGTAGGAAAGACAGTGCTGATCCAGGAGCTGATCCAGAATATTGCCACAGAACACGGCGGATATTCCATCTTTACAGGTGTAGGAGAACGTTCCCGTGAAGGAAATGATCTCTGGACAGAAATGAGAGAATCCGGCGTTCTGGAAAAAACGGCCCTGGTGTTCGGACAGATGAACGAGCCGCCGGGATCCCGTATGCGTGTTGCGGAAACAGGACTTACCATGGCGGAGTATTTCCGTGATACGGAACACAGAGACGTGCTGCTCTTTATTGACAATATTTTCCGTTTTGTGCAGGCCGGATCGGAAGTTTCCGCTCTTCTGGGACGTATGCCTTCCGCAGTAGGCTATCAGCCTACGCTGGCTACGGAAATGGGCGAGCTTCAGGAGCGTATCGCTTCTACAAAATCCGGATCCGTTACTTCCGTACAGGCGGTTTATGTGCCTGCCGATGACCTTACGGACCCGGCGCCTGCCACAACTTTCGCTCATCTGGACGCCACTACCGTACTGTCCAGAAAGATTGTGGAACAAGGTATCTATCCTGCTGTGGATCCGTTGGAATCTACTTCCCGTATTCTGGAAGCGGACGTGGTGGGAGAAGAACATTATGAAGTTGCCCGCCGTGTGCAGGAGATCCTCCAGAAATATAAAGAACTGCAGGATATTATTGCGATCCTTGGTATGGAGGAGCTTTCAGAGGAAGATAAAAACACCGTATATCGCGCGAGAAAGATCCAGAGATTTCTGTCCCAGCCCTTCCATGTGGCGGAGAACTTTACCGGTATTCCCGGCAAATATGTGCCTCTGAAGGAAACGATCCGCGGATTTAAGGCGATCATTAACGGAGAGATGGACGAATATCCGGAGAACGCTTTCTTTAACGTAGGAACTATAGACGAAGTGATCGAAAAGGCGAAAACCCTTGAAGAATAAGGAGTGAAACGTATGGATAATACATTCGGCCTGGAGATTTACGCCAGCGACAAGCTTTTCTATTCGGGAAGAGCCCGGTCCCTGGTGATTCCGGTAGAGGACGGACAAAAGGCGTTCCTTGCTCATCATGCCAATACGATTTCCGCTATTGTTCCGGGAGAGATGCGCTATCAGGATCCGGAAGGAAACTGGACAACAGTGGCGGTAAGTTCCGGATTTGTAGAGATGATCAACAATCGTGCAAAGCTGTTCTGTCTTACAGTGGAACGTCCGGAGGAGATCGATGTGCGAAGAGCACAGGAGGCGCTGGAGCGGGCGGAAGAACAGCTTCGTCAGAAACAGAGCATTCAGGAATATCACCGGAATCAGATGGCTCTTGCCAGGGCAATGACAAGACTTCGTGTAACAAAAAATTTATAAAAGACTGCGGCGGAAGCTATAATATGGGGCTATCTATTTTTGGATAGCCCCTGTTTTAATTTCAATATATCATTTGGTGCGCAATCCACACATATAAAATGAAAAAAGGTGGTTTATAAGCCGGATAATCGGTATAATATTGTTAACGATTCGGATAAATTCAGGGATAAGTTGAATAAATGACACAGTTTATGATATCAGATTGAAAGAGCAGGTGTGAAAGAATGGTAAAGAATACATTGTTTTCCGGTGAATCGAAAAATGTAGAGTACAAAGCTGCTTTGCCAGATAAAAGCGAAAAGTATATGAAAACCGTTATAGCTTTTGCCAATACGCAGGGTGGAAAGCTGATTATAGGGATAGATGATAAAACACATCGGGTTGTAGGTGTGGAAAATGATATATTGTTTCAATTGATGGATAGAATTGCCAATGCTGTTTCAAACTCCTGTGTGCCGCAGATCATCCCTGATATTGAACCGCGGACGGTAGACGGAAAAACAATCATTATTGTGTCTATAGAACCTGGGAAGAACAGACCGTATTACCTTGCATCAAAAGGAAAAGAAAATGGCACGTATATCCGTGTGGCAGGTACATCCAGGCTGGCATTTCCAGAGAAGATAAAAGAACTGGAAATGGAAGGAGCAAGAATTTCATGGGACGAGCTCACTTGTGTGGGATATTTTGTTTCGGAAGAAGCTACAGAAAAACTTTGTTATGATATTGAAACATTTCGGAAAAAGGCTGGGATGATAGATCGTTCTGTGAAAAAAGAACAGCTTATTAACTGGAAAATCTTAAAACAGAGTGACGGAGAATATCTGGCAACAAATGCTTATGTGCTGTTGACATCTGACTATTTTTCATTTTCTAAAACTCAATGTGCAGTTTTTAAGGGAACGGACCGGGCAGTGTTCCTGGATAAAAGAGAATTTACAGGACCAATTTATACACAGATTGAAGATGCTGTGGAGTTTGTACTGAGAAATATAAGACTTGGGGCAACGATTGATGGATTAGTGAGAAAGGAAAAATATGAGCTTCCAGTAGAGGCGATTAGAGAGATGATAATCAATGCCCATTGTCATCGTAATCTGCTGGATGAATCCTGTATTCAGGTTGCTATTTATGACGACCGGTTGGAAGTGACTTCTCCGGTTGGAATTATTTCGTAATTCATTGCCGACGATGAGTGGAAACGAAAGTATCGGAGAACTATCGGAGAAGCATCGGAGAAACATCGGAGAAACATCGGAGAAGCATTGGAGAAATATTGGAAAAAGAACGGGGAATAAGTCTTAATGATACCCAGAAAAAGATAGTAAAGTTGCTTTCAGAGGATAACCGATTGTCGGCGGTTAAATTAGCGGAAAAGATTGGTATCGCCGGCCGAAATATAGAGAGTAATATTAAAACATTAAAAGACTGCGGCATTCTTGTCAGGCATGGTTCTCCCAAAAATGGCTATTGGGAGATTGTAGACGAAGGCGAAAAAGACTGAGAATCATAGTCCATTAAGGGCCGGTATAAATGAAAAAGAGCTGAGATACCTTGGATCTGCAAGGAAAATCAGCTCTTTTTATGTGGTGCGGAATTAAAACGCTATAGGGCTGTCAGTCCGCCTTTTCAGAATCTCCGGCATCCGGAAGGATTTCCTGTCCGGAAGACGCTTCCGCAGGGGAAGATGTCCCGGCGGATGGCTGTAAAGAAGCTGCGTCCGCTGTCTCCGTCCCCGGGGTTCTGAAAGTCTCCGTAGGGGGGGTGCTTTTTTCTGAGTCAGGTTCTGACGGCTGCTGATAGGGTCGGTAGGGTTCCCAGTAATGCTCTTCCTGGTTTTCCTTTGCCAGCTCCTCGTCTGCCTCCTGTTTCCCGCTGCGGAGCAGATAAACGCCGGCGGCGATGATCGCTATGGCAATAACGGTTCCCGGAAGCTGGTAAAAGATGGTAGAAAGAAAATCCCTCAGAAAGCCGGGGAACAGCCAGTACAGGATATCCGTCACATTATTCCACAGGATGGCAACGCCGAATATGATCAGAAGTACGGCGGCGACAGTACTGTGCTTTTTAATGGCGCCGTCAGTTCCGATAAACTGATCCAGATGGAGGATGTATGTATCCTCCACGGAATAGAAGTCGTCTTCTGACAGCGATTTCAGATTGTGTACGTTAAAAAAACTGTAAAGCCACAGGATGGGAAGGAAAAAGATCAGCCAGCCGATGCCTGTGATGGAGCCGAAAGCCAGAACACCCCAGAAAAGGAGCATGATGCTGACGCCCTGCTTCCGAAATCCCATATACATCTCCCCTGCTCCCGGGATCAGAGACGCAAGGAATAACAAGAATCCATGTTTTTGCTTTGTCATTTTACTCTCCTCCTTTAAATATCTTATTTGGAAAACTCCTCAGATAGTCTGATAGTTTATCAGAACCGCTGGAAATTCCTGAACCGATCGCTCTGGAAAAATGAGCCAGACCGGATCCTCGCTCCCATGCCTGCTTACCGGATGAAAAATCCGCTGTCTGCTCAGCCGGAACAGGGCGGGGCGGAGTAAAATCCACATGGCCCGAAAGGAACAGGAGGACCAGCGCCGCAGCCACGCCTGCGGCAGTCCGGAGCCTGTAATGGAAAAGCTCTGTCCTGCGGGAAGCAGTACGGATGATCTTCGGCGTCTGTACATCGAAAGATGCGGCTTTCTCAAGTATTTCTTCGCTAAGATAAGCGGGAGCGGTTATTGCCGGACTGGAGTTTTCTTCCTCCTTAAGCATCTGCTCCAGACAGAAATCACATTGCTCCAGATGCTCCAGAAAATCGATCATTTCGCTGGCGCTCATTTTTTCATTTTGTTCAAAAATCTCTATGCTTTTTTTCTGAATGTGCATATCAACCGCTCCTTTCCTTTGAATTCTCAGGTGGAATCAGAAGTTTTTTAAGCATTGCCTTGGACCGGTAAAGCTGGGTTTGGATCGTTTTTGGATTTTTCTGCATCCGGCGGGCAATCTCCGTCACAGAAAGCTGCATACAAAAATGTGCTGCCGCAACTTCTCTGTAGGGGCTTTTGAGCTGCTGGCACAATGCGTATACCTGCTGTTCGGAATCTGTTTTCAGGCAGAGTGCTTCCGGTGAGGAAGAATTGTCCGGTATCTGAGAAAAATACATATCCTCGGTCGGAATGCAGCGCCGTCCGGCAGCCTTCAGATAATCCAGACATTTTCGGACGGCAATTTTGCTTAACCAGGCTTTTTCGTAAGTGCCGTCGAAACGGGACAGATTTTTGTAAGCGGACAGAAATACTTCCTGGGTCAGATCTTCCGCGTCAAAAGGGTTGCCGACAGATTTCAGACAGATGGAATAGATGAGATTTTGGTACTGTTCCAGCAGATATTTCAAATATTCTTCCTGTGAAATACGATCAGCCCCTTTCTTTCCGACGGATATTTTTGCGCCGGATCATTTCCGGTTTATGTCCCGCTCATATATTATAACGCGGGAAAAGAAAAAAAAACTTCATGACCGGTAAAAGAATTTTAAGAAAGAGTAACGAAAAACAAAAGGATTTTTCTTACAGCCTGTTAATTGTACAGGTAGGTTCAATATGTTATAATTTCTGACAGGATGTATGTAAAAGAAAAGAATTATTTTCGGCGCGTACTTTTGCCGGCTGAAGCATGGGACGCTCCGAGATGCGGCAGGTGAGAAGAAGTATGGCAAGTATCAGAGACGTGGCACAGAGAGCCGGAGTAGGCGTAGGAACTGTGTCGAGAGTTTTAAATGGAAACGGCTATGTGGCCGAGGATACAAGAAAAAAAATAGAGACGGCTATCAGCGAGCTGGAGTATACGCCTAATGAGCTGGCCCGCAATCTGTTCCGTAATAAGACGGGGCTTATCGGAGTTCTTGTCCCTGACCTGGATCATCCGTTTTTTTCTTCTTTTGTGAGAGAGACGGAGATCGCCCTTTATAAAAAAGGATATAAGGCCATGGTATGCAACACCATCGGAAACAGCAGCCGCGAGATGGATTATCTGAATATGCTGGACCGGAACATGGTGGACGGGATCATAACCGGTTCTCATACTCTGCATGTGGAGGAATACCTGAAAAGAAAGGGAAAAATTGTCTCTCTGGATCAGGAATTCGGCCCGGGTATTCCAATGGTAGGCTCAGACCATGTATCCGGAGGAAAGATCGCGGCGGAAGTGATGCTGAAAAATAAATGCAGAAAGGTGCTTCACATCACGGGAGTGGCTCCCAACGTGGCCGCCAATGACCGCCATGCGGTTTTTGAGGCCGTGCTCAGTGAAAACGGAGTGGACGTGGTAGATATGATGATGGCGTGGAACCTTTTTGACCATCAGTCTTACTGGGACGCGGCAAAAGAAGCTATCCGCAAATGTGACGGGATCGACGGAGTGTTTGCAGCCGACGAGCCTGCGCTCTGCTATATGCATCTGGCCATGAAAGCGGGACGGCGTGTTCCGGAGGATTTAAAGGTGATCACTTATGACGGAATGGACATTACAAAGCTCTGCTACCCGGAGGTAACCTGTATCTGCCAGAATATTAAATTCCTGGCGGAAACATGCGCGGATACAATGATTAAGTTGATCGAAGGAAAGGAACCCGTTCCACAAAAACAGATTTTATCTGTAGAATTACGCCAGGGTCAAAGTACGCTTCCAGTGGAACTGGATGGGAAATATTGAGAAAATATTCAGATAATATGCAAGGAGAGACGGCTTAAATTATTGAGTTGTCTCTTTTTTTAACTGATTTAATGGGAAAACAGATCAATATTGGGGAAACAGAAGATGGATTTTATAAGAATGAAAATGTGTGGGATTTTGTTTATTGATGAAAAAGAAACAGTCACAAAACAAAATAGAAATGGTGATAAGGGTTTCAGAAATGCGATAATTCAAAATTGTGCATTATATACAATAAACGTGTGGTAGAATTGTAAAAATATACAAAATTACAATAGAGGAGGGTAATTTTGCGAAATACTATTGACAAATATGAAAAATGAAACTATGATATAGACACAATATGAAACGGGCTCCATATTTGAACCGCTGAAGTTTTAAAAAAACAGGAGTGGTTCGAGCAATGTGGAACGGGTTCTATAAATTTCCAGGCGCGCGGTGGAAATGATATCTTTTAAGGAGGAAGAGAACATGAAAAAAGCAATTAGTATGGCAATGGCAGTAACAGTTGCTCTTTCAACAGCAGCTACTACAGTTCCGGTAATGGCGGACGATCCGGTGGAACTGACAATCTGGAGTCCTACGGATACAGAGGCAATCGAAGCATGGTGGGAAGAAAAGATCGCTGAATGGAACGAAGCAAACCCGGACATTCAGGTGAGCCGTGAGGCCATTGACCGTTCCGATTCCTATGCATATGACAACAAGATCGCTACGGCAGTAACTTCCAACGATCTTCCGGATATCTTCTATGTAGACGGACCGCAGGTTTCCTACTATGCGGCAAACGGAATCACGGTTCCCCTGGATGATTATTTCTCAGAAGAGGATCTTTCAGATTTTGTAGATTCAGCAGTAGCACAGAATACATACGACGGTTCCCTGTACGCTATCGGCGCAACAGAGTCTTCCGTAGCCTTCTACTATAATAAAGACTACCTGAAGGAATGCGGCGTAGACGTGGACGACCTGGATTCCCGTACTGTAGATAATCCGATCACCTGGTCCGAATTTGCCGAGATCGCAGAAAAATGTACTACAGACGATTATGTAGGCGCTCACATCATCATGGACCACGGCGAAGGGCTTCCCTACGCGCTGGAGCCAATGTACATTTCCGCAGGTAAAGACTATATCAGCGAAGACGGTACAACGGCAGACGGCTATGTAAACAGCGAAGAAGCTGTAGAAACAACAGCATACCTGGCCGACATGATCGCAAAAGGCTACGCAAACGTAGAACCGATCACAGACGAGTTCCTGAACGGCGCCTGCGCTACCATGCTGGGCGGTTCCTGGGAGATCGCAACACTGACGGCAAACGCTGATTTCGACTGGGGCGTAACATATTATCCTGTAAACGATGATACTAAAGAAGCAGTTTCTCCCTGCGGCGACTGGGCGGCGGCAATCAGCAAAGACTGTGAGAACGTAGACGCAGCGGGCCAGTTCCTGCAGTGGCTGATGAACACAGAAAACGTTGCTACATATGCGGCGGCAATCGCAAAACCGGCGACACGTACTTCTGCTTATGACGAAGAAGTTATGGCGGATTATCAGGAAGGAAACCTGGCTCTGATCAAAGCGCAGCTTGAGAACACAGCAGTTCCCCGTCCGAGAACTCCTTCCTACGCAGTATTCTCCTCTGCATACGCAGAAGCGATGACAAATATCTTCTCTGACGCAGCCAGCACAGGAGAAGTGGATAACGACTATATCCAGTCCGAACTTGACACAGTTTCCGACACCTTTACAGATGATTACGAGACCTACTACGCTGAATAAAAAAAGGTCATAAAATCTGGCCGCATCGCATGGCGGTGCGGCCTCTTTGTTTGAAAGGGGGAAAGGTTATGGCTAAGACGAAAGCAAAGAAACTTACTGGCAGAAAGCGTGACGAAAGAATTGCCGCGTATTTCTTTGTTGCCCCGGCGGTGATCCTTCTGATCGCGTTTCTGGTAGTGCCGATGATCTATACGGTTTACTTTTCTGGATTTAAGTATCAGATCATGCGCCCGGACGCCATGAAATTTATCGGTATTGAGAATTATATAGAACTTTTCCAGGACAAAAACTTCTGGCAGGCGCTGAAAAATACTGTGTACTTTACAGTCATCGTTGTTCCTGTCCAGTGCGCCCTGGCTCTGGGGCTTGCCCTTCTTGTATCCAAGAAGTTCCGCGGCGTGGCGGTTTTCAGGACCATGTATTTCAGCCCGCAGCTTACTTCCATGGTAGTTATCTCCGTTCTGTGGTCCGTGCTTTATAACGCGAACCCCAACACGGGTCTTTTTAACTCCATCCTGACGTCTCTGGGACTTGATCCTATCAGCTTCCTGAATGACGAGCATACGGCCATGAACTCGATCATTTTCATGTCCGCATGGCAGGGCGCCGGATATCAGATGATGATCTTCCTGGCCGGCCTGCAGGGAATACCCCGGGATCAGTACGAGGCCGCGTCTGTGGACGGAGCTACGAAATTCAAACAGTTCCTTTATATTACCCTTCCGGGATTGAAGGGAACCATCAAATATGTTATCATGATAACCATGATTCAGGCAATGAAGCTCTTCACCCAGCCTTATATCATGACACAGGGCGGACCGAAAAACTCCACTAAGACTCTGGTATACTACATTTACTCAGAGGGCTTCCAGAGAGGTAACTTTGGTTATGCCTGCTCGATCGCGGCGGTATTCTTTGTCATTGTCGTATGTATGTCCATGGCAATGAAGAAAATTACCACGTCTACGGATTAAGGGAGGGGGAGAGATCATGACGAAATCAATGCAGTTTTCAGCCAAATTCGGCAAATTTATGTTTTATTTCGGGAACATCATCATCGGCATCATCTTTGTTTCCCCTCTGATCTGGATGATTTCCGCTTCTCTGAAGCCGGAGGCAGAGATTTTTGCCAATATGGATTCCCTTACAACCTTCCTGCCGGTGCAGGCGTCTCTGAACAACTATGCGGAAGTGTTCTCCAGACTGAACCTGCCCCAGGTATTTAAAAACACACTCCTTTATATTGCCCTGATCCTGGTTTTTGACCTTCTTGTAAACTCTATGTGCGGTTACGCGCTGGCGAAATTCGAGTTCAGAGGCAAGGGAGCGATCCTGAATCTGGTCGTTGCGCTGATGGTTCTTCCTATGGAAGCGATCATGCTGCCGCTGTATATCGAGATGTCTCAGCTTGGCTGGGTCAACACTCTGGCAGCCCTGGTAGTGCCTTTCATCGCGAAGTGCTTCTCGATCTACATGTTCCGGCAGTTCTTCTATGATATTCCGGACGATCTTATCGAGGCGGCGGCAATCGACGGATGCAGCCCGGCCGGAACCTTTTTCAAAATTGTGGTTCCGATCTCCAAGACCGTATATGCTACGGTATTCATCCTTGACTTTGTAGCCCACTGGAACGACTTTATGTGGCCGTTCCTGGTTATGACAGGCGAAGACAAACGTACGATCCAGCTTGCGGTACAGTCCTTCTTTGGAACAAACCCGGTTCATTACAGCGCGATCATGGCAGCTCTGGTCGTTTCTGCGATACCGATGATCATTATGTTCATCTTCATGCAGAAATACTATGTGGAAGGTATCGCGTCTTCCGGTATTAAAGGCTGATATGGCCGATATTCGCTGAGAAAGCCTTTTTCCGGCTGCTTATTGTGACTGTGGGAATGCTGGCCGACAGAAAAAATAATAGATAATGGAAAGGCAGGATCACCATATGATCAGTAAACTTTTACAGCAGGCAAGAGACTATGAAAGAGAAAAGAGACAGGAGGTACGTCCTGAGGAGCGGCCCTGTTACCATGTGACAGGAAGCCGCGGATGGATCAATGATCCCAATGGATTTTCCTTCTACAAAGGTGAATATCATCTGTTTTATCAATACTATCCTTATGCCAACGAATGGGGGCCCATGCACTGGGGACATTCCGTGAGCAGGGATCTGATTACATGGGAATACCGTCCGGCAGTTATGGCTCCGGATAAGGATTATGACAATGCAGGCTGTTTTTCCGGCAGCGCTCTGGAAATAAACGACGGACGCCATCTTATCATGTATACCGGAGTGGGAAAGGTAATGGACGCTGATGGAAAAGAACTGCATTATCAGACACAGTGCATTGCCACTGGCGACGGGACGGATTATGAAAAGTACAGCGGGAATCCGGTACTGACGGCGAAAGACCTCCCTGAGGGAGGAAGTCCTGTGGATTTCCGTGATCCGAAGATCTGGCGGGATGAAAATGGAAAATTCTACGCGGTGGCGGCCAACGCCACAGAGGACGGAAACAGTTCGATCCTCCTTTTTGAAAGCGCGGACGGATTTGACTGGCATTTTGCCAATGTTCTGGATTCCAGCACAAAAGAGCTGGGAGGAATGTGGGAGTGTCCGGACTTCTTTGAGCTGGACGGAAAGCATCTTCTGACGGTAAGCCCCATGGAAATGATGCCCCAGGGACTGAAATATCATGTGGGACACTGTACCTTATGTATTTCGGGAACCTATGACAAAGAGACGCACAGCTTCCGGAGAGAGGTGGTGCAGCCTATTGACAGCGGGATTGATTTTTACGCTCCGCAGACAATGGAAACGCCGGACGGCAGAAGAGTGATGATTGCCTGGATGCAGGCATGGAGCAATTCCAGGTTTGTTCCCCGGGGCGTGAAATATTTCGGGCAGCTTACGGTTCCGAGAGAACTGAGCTTCCGGGACGGAAAACTGATCCAGAAACCAGTCCGGGAGCTGGAGACATACCGCCGGGATCCGGTTCGCTACGACCAGGTGGAAATATCAGAAGAGACTTCGCTGGAAGGAATCCGGGGAAGAGTGCTGGATATGACGGTACGTATTCAGGCTGACGGAAAATTTGAAGAGTTCCTGATGAAAGTGGCCTGCGGGGAGGGATATTATACTTCTGTGTCCTATGATCCGAAAAAAGAAGCGCTCTGTATTGACAGAAGCCACAGCGGTTATATGTATGATATCGTACACAGAAGAGAATTCCAGGTATCGCCTCTTAACGGGGAAGTGACGCTCCGGTGTCTTCTGGACCGGTTCAGTATGGAAATTTTCATTAACGACGGAAGCCAGACAGCGACGGTTACATATTTTACTCCCCAGGAAGCAGACGGGATCACTTTCTCGGCACAGGGAAAAGCAACTGTAAGTATTGAGAAATACAACCTTTCTTTTGAATAAAATATTCGGTAGACAAATGCGGCTCTTTCAGGGGCCGCATTTGTCTGTCCTGGAGTGTGACCTGTAACGTCCTGAAGGATCAGGCGGTCCGCGTTTCAGGGTGAAAATTTCAGGAAATCTGTTCATGGCGGAAAAGCTGTGCTATACTGAAAAATAAGCAGAGCTTTGGCGGACCGGATAACAGGATCTGCCGGAACCTGCGGTTGCGATCAATTACAGGAGAAAGAAGGCGGCTGAAAGTGACAGAGACGAGAAGACTATATTATGAAGACGTATACACAAGAGAATTCCACGGAGAAGTCAGAGAATGCAGGAAGGCAGAGAAAGGATACCAGATCCTCCTGGATCAAAGCGCCTTTTATCCGGAGGGAGGAGGACAGCCCTGCGACCTGGGAACGCTGAACGGCATAGCGGTTACAGACGTGCAGGAAGAAGGCGGGGAGCTGATCCACTATACAGAGAAGCCTCTGGAACCGGGAACGGCAGTGGAAGGACAGATTGACTGGGAGAGGCGGTTTGATCTGATGCAGCAGCATTCCGGCGAGCATATGGTAAGCGGGCTGGTGAACAGTATCTACGGCTACCATAACGTGGGATTCCATATGGGAAGCGACGTGATCACCATTGATTTCAGCGGTGTTCTGACAAGAGAACAGCTCATGGAGATAGAAGAAAAAACAAACAGAAAGATATGGGAAAACGCCCCGGTGAAGATTTTTTATCCTGATGAGGAGGAGCTGAAAAGTCTTCCATACAGAAGCAAGAAGGAACTGGAGGGTAAAATACGTCTGGTGGAATTTCCCGGCACGGATCTCTGCGCCTGCTGCGGAACTCATGTGTCCCATACCGGAGAAATCGGCATGGTAAAAATCCTGGGAGTGGAAAATTTCCGGGAGGGCGTCCGTGTGACGATGATCAGCGGAAAAAGAGTGCTGGATTATCTGAACAGGATCAATGATCAGAACAGCCGGATTTCCGTTAAGCTCTCCGCTAAAACAGAAGAGACAGCTCAGGCGGTAGAAAGGCTCTGGGAAGAAAATTACCGTCTGAAAGGCCAGCTTCTCCATCTGGAGCAGGAGCTGTGCCGGACGGAGGCAGACAGATGGGAGGGAGCGGGAAGCGTGCTTCTGTTCCACGAAGGCCTTGACGCGGACGGCGTGCGGAGGATGGCCGACGCGGTGATGCAAAAATGCGCCGGATGCTGCGCGGTCTTTTCTAAAAGCCCGGACGGAACGTATAAATATGCCATTGGCGAAAAAGACGGAGATCTCCGCCAGTTTGTAAAAGAAATGAACCAGGCGCTGGACGGACGGGGCGGCGGCAGGCCGTTTTTTGCCCAGGGCTCGGTAAAAGCGGAGGAAGAAGAGATCAGAAGATTTTTCCGTCAGTAAGGGAGAGGCTTTTCCGGGAGGAAATCCCGGGCGGCAGTCCCGGGAAGAAGTCTTCCGGCAGACAGGGACGACAAAAATATATGAGGTGACGAAAGATGTTCGGGGAATGTCATGCCCATGTGATCATGGACGGGATCAATTATCAGGCTGCGGTAAAACGGCATGAGCAGGGAGCTGACGAAGAGATTGTGCGGAGATGTCTGAAGCTTTACAGGCAGGCAGGCGTCTCCTTTGTAAGAGACGGGGGAGACGCCCTGGGAGTGTCGGTCCTGGCAAAGAAGCTGGCGCCGGAATACGGGATCGATTACCGTACTCCTGTTTTTGCCATACATAAAGAAGGCCATTACGGTGGAATTGTGGGGAAAAGTTTTGCTGATCTCAGAGAATTTCATAGCCGGGTGCTGGAGGCCAAAAGTCAGGGCGCGGATTTTATCAAGATCATGACCACAGGGCTTCTTGATTTTAAAAACCACGGAAAGGTAACAGGGACGCCTCTGGACGGGAAAGAGGTTAAGGAAATGGTGCATATCGCCCATGAGGAAGGCTTTGCCGTAATGAGCCATACAAACGGGATTTATGGAGCAAGGGCCGCCATAGAAGCAGGGGTGGACAGCCTGGAACACGGAAACTATATGGATGGAGAAACAATCTCCATGCTGGCGGAAAGCCATACCGTCTGGGTGCCGACGCTGGTAACGGTAAGAAACCTTCTGGGCTGCGGAAGGTATGAGGATGAAGTGCTGATACCGATCATGGAAAGCGCGGAAGAGAATCTGAAAACTGCTTTTTTTAAAGGAGCAAAAACAGCTCTGGGAAGCGACGCCGGAGCCTTCCGGGTAATGCATGGAACCGGGATCAGGGACGAGTATGAAGCCTTTCTCCATATACTGGGAGATTCCCCTGAGGTAAAACAGTGGATGAAGCAGGGAGAAGAAGAAATAAAAAAAAGATTCCGCCGGAATTAAGGCAAAAAGAAGGAGGGGTACAGGTAAGAAAAGATTCCTGTATCCCTCCGCTGTTTCAGGCGTCTTCGATTTTCAGACAGGTATAAATATTGGATTCTCTGGAAGCGGCAGGATCAAACGTGATCTTTACAGAGCTTCCTGTAAGCAGTCCTCCGGTGGAGGTATTGTCAGCCCCGTCAGTGCGGCATGTAACGCGCACTCCGTCATTTGTGAGAAGGGTGACGGTGTTGGCCGTCGAGGCAGTGATCTCGCCTGTGACGGAAAAACCTATCTCCCGTTCGCTCAGCTTTTCCGGAATGTCGCCTGTAACGCCTAAAAGGGTGATCCCCTCAAGGCTCTGCCCGTTAAAATCTCCGGTATAGACGACGGTCACGCCGGAACCGGGAGCGGCTCCGCCGCTGAAATAACATGGAATCCCGGAAAGATTCAGATTTAAAACGGTATTGGAATTCGAGACGGTTACCTGCAGAGTATTCAGCCGGATATTCTGGATGACTGCCTGAAACTTTTTTTCCTGAACGGCAGTCTCCCCTTCTTTGGGAGCAGGAGTAGGCGTGGGGGAAGGAACAGCAAGGGGATCTATGTCCGATACGCTTAATACCTTCAGATGAGACGCGTTAAGCACCATGGGATCATCTGATTCCGACTGGCCGAAGCTGCCTTTATAATGGAGATAGACCCAGGAGCCGGAACGGATACCGTTCTGGTAATACTGTTCTGTTCCGGTGATCGGATAGGTGGCCACCCGGCCGGTACGGGATTTCAGGGTAATGGAATTGGCGGTGAGATTCTGTACCTGTCCGTAGGTGGTCTTTTCCTCAAGCCGTGTTTTTTTATGATATTCGTCCACCACTTTCAGCGCCTGGACAGTACTGGTATCTGTGCTGTCAAGCTGTCCCTGGTAAATGACGCTGATCTCGTCTCCGGTGATCATGCCGCCTTCGCATTCCAGAGTGGCGTTGGAAACGTCAAAAACATAGGTACTCTGATCGTCCAGAAGAGTAAGACTGCTTCCGTCAAAATCTTCCAGCGTCCCGTGGATTTCGTCCATATAGACGCGGGCGCTGTCGGGAACCGGCTCCTGGACAGCGGAATCCCCGGCGGATGTGAACTGTTCCAGAACGGTTCCGGGACTGCAGCCGGTGAGAAGTACAGCGCAGGAAAGGCAGATGCATACAATGCGTAGTTTTTTCATTTGATTCCTCCGGCAGAATAAATTACCGGAATACCAGGCTCTGTATTCAGTCCCGGGGCTTTTCTGACTCTGCCGGGAGGGCTGAAAAATCAAAAATCTCGCGGTATGCTTCCCATTCTTCCCTGCTTTGGGCGGCGTTCGGCATAAGACCGGTACATTCTGTACAGGCGTTAGTATCCAGATAATTTTCATATGAGATATTATAAGGATTTTCTTTTTGTTTGTCTGAATTTTTATTCATCATACATCCTCCATAAGAATGATCTGTAGACTGCACTTAAAATAGTATATGAAAAAAATTCAAAACAATACAAAAGAAGAAAAACTTTCTGATCTGCTAAACGTTTTAATTATAGCAGAAACAGAAATAAACTTCTATAGAAAAAATTCTGTGATTTCTTTAACGAAATATATTGAAATATCCGCAAAGTATGCTATACTTAGGGACAAGTAAATAATAGCGAAGTAGGAATTTATGCGTTAAGTGTTCATTGGCTGGGGAGTCGCCGTGAAACGAAAAGCTGCAGGATGGAGAAGGCTTACGATATATTTTCCGCACCCGTTGCTACATATGAGAACATCTCATAATGTGGAGGGATTATTATTTATGGTAACTACTCTAACTCTGTGAAAACATTATGGAGGTGTTTTTATTATGCAGAAAAACAATTACAAAACTTATTGGAACGTAAAAACTCTGGTCTTTATGGCCCTTCTGGTAGCCATGCATCTGGTGCTTACCAGAGTGTTTGTGGTGGAGCTGGGAGCGTACCGTATTTCTGTAGGAAGCGTGTGCACCATACTGGCAGGACTGTGGATGGGTCCGGCAGCCGGAGCTGTCTGCGGACTGACCGCCGATATCCTGGGATGCTTTATGAAAGGATATCCCATTGACCCGTTTATTACGACGGCGGCAATCTGCTGGGGACTGATCCCGGCGCTGGCAAAGCCGCTGTACGCCAACAGGACAAAAAAAGGCAAAACAGCAGGAATCGTGCTTTCTGTTTTCGGAACGGCTGTCGTAAGCTCTCTTGTCCTGACTACCATGGGTCTGGTGCTTTTTGAGGGATATAACTTCTATACGATCATTCCGGGAAGGCTGGTTCAGTTCGTAGTCCTGATCCCGATTTACAGTGTGCTGACCTGCCTTCTGTATTTCAGCCCTCTGACTTCTCTGGTTGTGGGCACAGTAACCCCGGCGGTCCTGAAGAAAAAAGCCGTCTGATCCCGACGGCAGGAAGCTACAGTACATAATAAAGAATAAAAATCAAGAAATAAATACGATTCCCCGAAACAGGGCGCGGCATACTGCTGCGCCCTGCGGTAATTTGGGGAAGAATTGTCCGGGTTGTATGTCAGCCGGCTTTATCTGCGTTCAGAAGGCTGCACACGAAACCAGTAAGTATAAAAATGACGGAAACCAAGGGAGGAGTAAAGCTTCTGGGCGGAAGCGTTGCCCTCGACTACCTGGAGATAGGCGTTTTCCGCCCCGTGCTTCCTGCCTTCCGCCAGAAGTCCGGTGCAGATCTGCCGGGCAAGCCCCTGACGGCGGTACTGTTCTTTTACATGGATTGCATAAATTCCGATGTAATCGCGGTCCAGAATACCAAGTCCTGTGGCGATGATCTTTCCCTCCTTCTGGATGAAGGCGCAGATCGTTTCCTTGGGAATGGCCCGGTACATAGACGGAACCACGGTGCGGTGAATGATGCTGGTGGTTCCCTTCAGGTCAAAAAGACTGTAGATCCACAGGTCGGGTATGGAAGAAGAGAAAACCACGTCCGGACAGGGGGCGTCAAGCCGGGCGTCGGCAAGACAGACAGTCATAACATCTGTGGTATGCTGGATCTCATATCCGCGGTTTTCCAGAGTATAATCAAAGTCCGGAGATACCAGGGGGCTGATCTTGAAGATCGCCGGAGTTCCAAGCCGCCTGTATTCCTTCTCACAGTAGGGGATTTTTTCTCTCCAGGGAAGGGAGGAGACGCCGAACTGCTCTACGCTGTTGGTTCTGTGCGTGTAAAAATAGGAGAAACGCAGGATCCAGCCGTCATATAGTTCCATTTTATGAGACGGCCATGCGTTCAGCGACATGTCTTCGATCTTCTTGATATTTGTTTCCATGCTGTCCTCTCCTCTGTATGTGAAATGCACTGCTCTGCCGGGGCGGAGCAGAAAGACTTTTTATCTTTCAGTATTATACAGAAAAACAGAGCGGGATGCAATAAAATACTGGTTGTCCGGGAATGTCAGATCCTGCTGTCAGGATTTGACGAACGAATTTTCTGGACATTCTTCCACAGGTCTTCTATAATAAAACTCACCAGAGATCTTCTGGTATTCCTGCCGTCAGATCAGACGGATAATCCCATTTTTTCATTTTTCACAGAAAGTATTTTTCCGCTTTAATGTATGAAGCGCCGGACTTTTTGTGAAACAAAAATAAGAAATCTGCATGGAAAGGAGGCGGTAGCCGGATTACGATCGACAGAATACTGGCCCTTACTATAGCTGGAGTGTCTGCTGCCATGGATCTTTCCCATATGCGCATCAGCAACGGATGGATCCTTTGTTCTTTTCTTGCCGGGTTCGGCCTCTGCTGGACAGGAGCGGGAATAGAACCTGCCGGTTTTATCCTTGGAACACTGTTTCCTCTGCTGCTTTTAGGCTGGCTGTTTTATTTCCGTATGCTTGGGCCCGGAGACATCAAGCTGTTCTGCGTCCTCGGAGGGATCATGGGGCCTGAAAAAATACTGTACTGTATCGGCGCGGCTTTTGCGGCCGGGGCCCTGGTTTCCCTTGGAATTCTGATCGTCTGCGGAGGATTTCAGGAAAGAATACGTTATCTCCTGGAATTTCTGGAGCAGTACGGCAGAACAGGAGAAAAGAAGTCTTATTACAGAACAGGGCCGGCCTGGGAAAATATTCATTTTACAGTGCCTATTTTTATGAGTGTGATGTTCTATGCGGGAGGTATATATTGAAAAAACAAATTTTTGCAGTCTGTGATACAGAGGCGGAATATGCCCGGAATTTCATGGATTATCTGAACCGGAAAAAGAGCATTCCTTTTGAAGTGCAGGCGTTTACCAGCGCGGAAAGCCTGATTGCTTTTGCCGGAAAGAATCATGTCGAGGTGCTTCTGATCTCTGCGGAGGCAATGTGCAGGGAGATCCGGGAGCTGGATATAGGAAAAGTGATCATTCTTACAGAGGGTGTGAAACCTCCGGAGTTCGGCGGTTACGCGGGAGTATACAAATATCAGGCTTCCTCTCAGATCGTACGGGAGGTGATGGCCTGCTACGGAGAAGAGAAGTCTGTTCTTCCCGTGCAGTCTCCGGCCATGAAGAGATCTACGGATATCCTGGGGATTTATTCTCCTCTGGGACGCTGCCTGAAAACGTCGTTTGCCCTGACTCTCGGACAGATCCTTGCAAAAGAACGGCCGGTACTGTATCTGAACCTGGAAGAATACGCAGGATTTGAAGAATTATTCGGGCGGAGCTTTTCTGGCACTTTAAGCGATCTTCTGTATTTTGTGCAGCAGGGGGAAAACAATCTTTCCGTAAAGCTTGGCGGAATGGTCCAGACAGCAGGCATTCTTGACTTTATACCTCCTGTGCAGTCCCCTCTCGATATCAGGGGAACTCCGTGGCAGGACTGGATCCGTCTGCTGCAGGAGATATCCATGCACACTTCCTACGAGACGGTGATCCTGGATATCGGAAACGGCATCGACGAAGTGTTCCAGCTTCTTGATCTCTGCCGGACAGTCTATATGCCGGTACGGTCTGACCGGATGTCCGTATGCAAGATCGCGCAGTTTGAAAAGCTTTTGCAGATGCTGGACTACTCTCAGGTGCTGGCGAAGACGGTAAAGATGAAACTTCCGTTTTACAGCGGCGTCCAGAGAGGGGCTTTTCAGCCGGAACAGCTTGTATGGAGCGAACTGGGAGATTATGTGCGGGAGATGATACAGAAAGGACTGGTATGAATAAAGAGATTTTTCAGATGCTCAGGACACTTCTGATGGAAAAGCTGGATATGTCCAGAGAAGTGACGGACAGGGAGATTTTAAAAGAGATCGACGGGCTGATCCTGGGGCGGCTGAGAGAATCCTGTATCCCGCTTAAGGAAAAGGCAGAGCTGCGTCAGGAATTATTCTATTCCGTACGGAAACTGGATGTGCTTCAGGAACTGATCGAAGACGAATCAGTGACAGAAATAATGGTAAACGGGCCGGAAGCGATCTTTATAGAGCGGGATGGGAAACTGGAAAAATGGGAGAAAAGCTTTACCTCGCAGGAAAAGCTGGAGGACGTGATCCAGCAGATAGCCGGCAGATGCAACCGGGTGATCAATGAATCAATGCCTATTGTGGACGCCCGTCTGGAAAACGGCGCCAGAGTAAACGCAGTGATTTCTCCGGTGGCCCTGAACGGTCCCATTCTTACCGTCCGGCGCTTTCCGGACAGGCCGGTTACAATGGAAAAACTGATCTCTCTGGGAAGTCTGCCGCGGCAGTGTGCGGAATTTCTGGCCTCTTTGGTAAAAGCCAGATATTCCATGATCATCGGAGGCGGAACGGGAAGCGGAAAAACAACGTTTCTGGGAGCCCTGTCCAATTACATTCCAAAAGACGAGAGGCTGATCACGATTGAAGATAATGCGGAACTGAAGATCCAGGGCGTGGAGAATCTGGTAAGGATGGAAGCCAAAATGGCAAACATGGAGGGAGGCGCATCCATTACAATCCGGGATCTGATCCGTACGGCGCTTCGGATGCGGCCGGACAGGATCATTGTAGGAGAAGTCCGGGGAGAGGAAGCGGTGGATATGCTTCAGGCGCTGAATACGGGGCATGAGGGAAGTCTGAGTACGGCCCATGCCAACTCTGCGCGAGATATGCTGAGCCGCCTGGAGACAATGACGCTGATGGGAATGGATCTTCCTCTGGAAGCAATACGAAGGCAGATCGCCTCGGGAGTAGATATACTGATCCATCTTGGAAGGCTCCGGGACAAATCAAGAAAAGTTCTGGAGATTGCGGAAGTATGCGGATTTGAAAACCATGAAATATGTACCAGAACACTTTATCAGTGGAAGGAGGGCTGCGGCCTGGTAAAGACCGCGGAACTTTTTAACAGGGAAAAGCTGAATCGGGCAGGAGTGAAAATATGAAACAAGATTACGGACAATATCGCTACACAAAAAAAGAACTGCTGAAATACAGCCTTCAAAGTATTATGCTCTGCGCAGCCGCAGATTATCTTTTTTATCAGAACTGGTGGGCTATGGCGGCAGCGGTTCCCATTACCGTCTTTTTTCTGAAATGGAAGAAGAGACAGCTTATCCGGGAAAGAAAAAAGCTTTTGAATTATCAGTTTAAGGACGCGCTGAATGGTCTGAGCGTGGCTGTGCAGGCCGGATATTCCGCGGAAAACGCAGTGTCGGCATGCACCCGGGATCTGGAGCGGCTTTATCCGGAAGATTCGGATATCGTCAGGGAATTCCGGTATATAGAAAGCCAGCAGAAGGTCAGCGTACCGGTAGAAGAACTCTTTTTGAATTTCGGAGAAAGATGCCATATAGAAGACATTGAGAATTTTGCCGCCGTGTTCAGCACAGCCAAGCGGTCAGGAGGAGACATGGATAAGATCATACAGACATCTGCAAGAATGCTTGGAGACAAAATCGACGTAAAAAAAGAGATTGAAGCTACTCTGGCGGCAAAAAAAGCGGAACAGATGATCATGAGCATGATGCCAGCCGGAATTATCCTGTACCTGCAGCTTACTTCTCCGGGATTTCTGGAGGTACTGTACGGGAACCTGTTTGGCATCTGCGCCATGACGGCATGTCTTGGCATATATCTGCTGTCCTGGTGGATGGGACGCAGAATCGTGGATATAGAGGTGTGATGGGATGAAGTAAACGAAAGGAGAAACAATGTGGATCCATATTGTACTTTTTATTCTGACTTTCGGATTTTTGATACTGTACAGAGCGGGATGGATACATCTGGAAGCTTTGAAAGACAAAAGCAGCCGCCGACTGTTTGTGACAGTCGCCCTCTGTGGAAATTTTCTGGGACTGGCGTTTACTTTGATGGGAAACGGAGAAAACATACATACCCGGGGACTGCGTCTGGAAAAAGAAACTACAGGCATGTACGAAGAAGAATTTCAGGTATCTGTAGCAGGCAAAAAAGAAGAATCCGTCAGGATACAGGTTCCGGGAAAAGAAGAGGAAGAAGCTGACATGGAGCCGGAAGAGGAGGAAAGGGAGACGGAAGAAGAAAGATACAGAAAGGAACTGCAGGAAATGGTGGAGCAGTATAACCAGAGCAGGCAGGATCCCGACTATTATTATCTTCCTTCCCAGTGGAACGGCAAGACGCTGGAGTGGAGGCTTCCGGAGGATCATTCCGGCGCGTTTCTGGCTTCCATAAGCTTTTTTGCGGCCTTTGTGGTCCTGATGAAGAAAACCCGGGAAAAGCAGGAAAAAGAGACAAAAAGAACAGAGCAGCTCCTGATGGATTATCCTTCTATGGTGATGAAATTCGCTCTTCTGATCCAGGCGGGCATGACGGCAAGAAAGGCGTTTCAGAAAATGGCGGCCGACTACCGCGCAAGGACGCCGGATGCCGGACGTTTCGCTTATGAAGCAATAGCGACGGCCTGCTATGAAATGGACAGCGGGATAGCGGAAATGGAGGCTTACAGAAGATTTGGAGAACGGTGCGGACAGATGAAATATAAAACTTTTTCTACGCTCCTGATCCAGAATCTGCAGAAAGGAACCAGATGTATGGCGGATATCCTGGAGAAGGAAGCTCTGGAAGCCTGGGACGAACGAAAGAGAAAAGCCAGGATTCTGGGAGAAACAGCGGCTACCAAGCTTCTTTTTCCCATGCTTCTTATGCTGGCGGTTGTGATGGCGGTTATCATGATACCGGCGTTTCTGTCCTTTTATGGATGAGCGTTTATCTGCCTGGGGGGAGGTGAAGCAAAATGAAAAAAATCTGGGAAACTTTGAGAGAATTTGTACAGGAAGAGGAGGCGGTAGGCGTTGTGGAGATCATTCTGATACTGGTGGTCCTGATCGGCCTGGTAGTTATCTTTAAAGAACAGCTTACCAGCCTTGTAAAGAATATTCTTTCCAAGATTACAAAGCAGAGTAATTCGATTTAAAAAACGTCAGACAGCGGCGGATTGAAAAGGAGGGTATCTCATGGCAAAAAAAGGAAGCATTACAGTATTTCTGGCGCTGATATTAAGTTTGATCCTTTCTCTTGTATGCACCAGTATCGAATCAGTCAGGATGGCGGCGGCCAGGACGCAGATTCTGAGCGGCCTGGATATAGGGCTGTATTCCCTGTTCGGACAGTATGACAGAGAACTTCTGGAAGACTATGATCTGTTTTTTCTGAATGCTTCCGGCGACTCCGGAAATCTGAATCTGGGTGCGGTCTATGATGAGCTGGAGTCTTATATGAAACCTGTTTTAAATCAGAACAGCCAGAATCTGTCAGTCGCCCAGGGCGGTTTTACAGGATACCGTCTGGCTACTGATGAAGACGGCGAAGTTTTTTACAGGCAGGCGGTGAAATATGTCAGGGATACCCTCGGAAGCCGCGGTGTGGAGATGATCCTGGACAGATTCCAGGAAAAACAGGAACAGGTCGGCAGGGCGGAAGAAGCGGGAAAACAGGCGGAAGAGAAGAACACGCTGGAAAATTACGATACAGAGATGGAAGCGGCTGCAAAAAACAGTGAGGAAGCGGCGCGTCGGGAGGAAGAGGCCGCCGGGGAAAACGGAGGAGAAGAGGAAAATTTCAGCAGCGGAGAACAGACGTCAGGGGAAAACTTTTCTGACGGCAGGACAGACGTCCAGGTGGTGAACCCTATCCCTGTACTGAAACGAATCCGCAAAATGGGACTTCTTGATCTTATTGTTCCGGCAGAAAAGGGCATTTCCGATAACGAGGTAAAAAAAGGAGAGCTTTTGTCAGGACGCAGCGTTCAGCAGGGAATGAGTATGCCGGGAACAGTAAAAAAAGACAATTCCTATTCTTCCAGACTTCTGTTCCAGCAGTATCTTTCAGATAAGCTGGGAAATTATATGGAACCGGCGTCAGGAGGTCTCCGATATCAGATGGAATATCTTCTGTGCGGAAAAAACAGCGACAGAGAAAATCTTAAGTCCGTAGCCGGAAGGCTTTTACTGATCCGGGAGGGCGTCAATGCCGCCTGTCTGCTGGCGGATTCTGGAAAAAGAGCCCAGATCCAGGGCCTTGCGCTGGCAATTGCGTCCGGTTTTCTGATTCCTCCTGCCGCGGTCATTATCGAAGCGGCTCTTCTGCTCTGCTGGTCTTTCGCGGAGAGTATTCTGGATCTGCGGGAGCTTATGCATGGAGGAAAGGTTCCTCTGATAAAAAGTCCGTCTGACTGGCAGATCTCGCTGGAGAATCTTCCGGATCTGCTGGAGGGGCTGGATACGCAGAGAAAAAGCAGTGAGGACGGTATTTCCTACGAAGATTACCTTCAGATCCTTCTTCTGTCGCAGTCAAAAGAAGATAAGCTGGAGAGGGGCATGGATATGGTAGAGCTTTCAGTGAGAAAAACAACGGGACGCGAGGGATTCCGTCTGGATCACTGCATAGAGGCGGCGGAGATATCTGTAGATGTAAAGGCCAACGGACGCAGAACATATACGGTAACAAAACAGTACGGATACATATAAAAAAGAAAAGAGGTGCAGAAAGATGCTTTTTCAGAGGACAAAACATAAAATGAATGGGAAAAAACAGAAGATAGACAGAAAAGAAAAAGAAAGGAATCGCTCTCTGTGGGGCCTCGGAAGTTTGTCTTCCCCGATGGGCAAAGCATCCGAAAAGTTCTCTGGAAAAGTGTCTTTCTGCATCTTTTTCTTAAGAAAAGCCAGTCTTGCGGTGGAGACGGCGCTGGTACTCCCGATTTTTTTCCTTGGTATGGTTACTTTAATCTCCTTTATGGATATTTATAAGATCCAGACGGAACATCTTCAGGCGCTCTGTGAAAAAACAAAGGAGGCGGGTATGTACGCCTATGTGCTGAATGAGAAGGGACCGGAAAAGATCACTCTTCCGGACGTTTATTCTTACACGCCGCCGGGAGGAATTATCGGGCTTCCCAAAATATGGATGTACAATACCGTAACGGTTCATGCCTGGACAGGGGCGGACATAAAGAATTTTTCTCAGGAAAAGGAAGAGACGGAGAAAATGGTTTATGTTACGGATTCCGGAACGGTTTATCACAGAGATCCAGGATGCCGTTATCTGAATCTTTCCCTGAACCAGGTGCCGGGGACAAGGGTATCATCCATGAGAAACGCTTATGGAGAAAAATATGCTCCCTGTGAGATATGCAGCAAAAATCAAAGTCCTGCGGGAAGCGTTTACATTACGGAAAATGGAAACAGATATCACAATCTGGAAACCTGCAGTGGATTGAAACGAAATGTGAAACTCGTAAAATATTCGGATGTCCGGGGAAGAAAAGCATGCAGCAGGTGCGGATAAGGAGTGAAAAATGGAAATAAGACATATCTGTACGCTGGTTTTTCTTCTGGCAAATGGATGGAAGGACTGGAAAAAACATCAGATTTCGCTGCTCATGACAGTTCTGTTTGCTCTGGCGGGGATTATTTTCAGCCTTATGGACCGGAGAGAAATCCAGGATCTTCTTATCCCCGGGGGAACAGGTCTTATGTTTCTTGCGCTGAGTATTCTTACAGGAGGCGCTCTGGGGATGGGGGACGGGTGGATCCTGCTGGCTCTGGGAACGGCGCTTCATACAGAGGAATATGTGCGGACTCTCTGTCTTGGAATGATCTGCGCGGCAGTTTACGCAGGCTTTCTGCTGATCGTCCGCAGAAAGGACAGAAAGACGGAGATACCGCTGGTACCGTTTTTGTTTCTGGGATATCTGGGAGGCTTTTTATGGTGAGAAAAAAGGATGAATATGCAAAAGGCAGCTTTACCGTTGAAGCGGCCTGTGTCATGTCCCTGATTCTTCTGGTGATCGTAGGGACTATGTACCTCTGCTTTTTTGTACATAATCGTGCGTGGCTTACTGCGGCGGCCTATGAGGCGGCTCTTGCGGGAAGCCTGGAAGGAGTCCGCGAGGACGGTAAAGTATCGGAAACGGCACAAATGCGAAGCAGAGAGCTGGGAAATACCGGCTTTTTCGGAGCGGAAAATCTCAACGTTCACGTAGAGGCGGGAAAAAGTGTGGAAGTCTCTTATTCTGCCGATACAGTTTCCGGTTTTGGAGGTTTTTCCTGGAAGTTAAAGGCCGAGGGAGCCTCAAAGGTGATCCGGCCGGTTGAATGGATACGGAAAGTAAAATCTCTGGCCGATATAGCGGACAGTGTTCAGAATGGATCATGACAAAGAGAACAGGCCTGATAAGCGAAATATGGAGAGAAGGAAAAATGAAGGCGGAATATAAAAGAGATATAAACCATAATTATCTGATATTTGAAGATGAAAAAGGAATAGATAGATCTTCCTATCAGGTGCGTATGCTGCTTGGAAATGTAATTCCGTCTATTCTCAGATGTCATCTGCAGAATCTTGACGGAAAAAATTTTTACTCCTATGAGATCACCTCCAGACAGTCGGTGGCGTCTTATTATGAAGGCAGAAAATTTCACGGGGAAGATATCCGTATGCTTCTGGAAGGATTCCTTCGTGTGATGGAAGAGCTGGCGGAATATCTGATGAATCCGGAACAGCTTCTGATCAAGCCGGAGTATATCTATCTGGACATAGAGTCCGGAACGGTTTTCTTCTGCTGTCTGCCGGAACAGGGCGGAGAGGTGCAGACACAGCTCAGGGAATTTATAGAATATATGCTCCCAAAACTGGATCATGAAGATCAGGAGGCAGTATTTCTGGGATATGGAATTTACAGAAGAGTACTGGAACCGGGATTTCAACTGGAAATGATCAAAGAAGCGGTTTATCACTCAGAGCAAAAGGGCACCGTAAGAGCGGCGGATACGGGAGAAGAGGACGCGGCGGAAAAAGAGGCGGCCGTTTTGCCGGAACCGGAGGAAAAAGGAAAAGAATCCCTTCCGGATATGCCGGTTTATGCAGTCTCTTCGGCAGAAAAACATTCAGGATGGTGGTGGGCGGCAGGATGTATAGCTGCTGCGGCTGCCATGCTGGGATTACTGGGAGCCGGGGTATCCGGAATCCTGCCCTGGCTTCCGGCCGAACTTGTGATCGGAGGCGGGATCGTGGCTTTTGGTATCGGAGGCTTTGCCGGATGGATGACTGATAAAAGGAAAAAGAAACAGGAGACAGGCGCAGTGTGGGAAAAGAAAGAAAAAGAACAAAGAATTTCTTTGCCCGGCGATGAACAGACAGCAGATGGTCCGGATGGGAAAACAAAAGCTTCTGAAGAGGGCAGAATGGAGACATATTCTGATAATCAGAATACCTTTTATACAGCAACAGAAAATCCGGAAGCGGAAAAGGCCATATATGGGGAAACGGTAGCTCTCTGTGAAGGAGGACGTCAGGGTCCTTCGACACTGGTAAGCCGGGAACCGGGAGAGCTGGCGACAATTTATCTGGAACAGGAGCTTACGGTTGTGGGAAAGCTGGCAAATGCTGCAGACGCGGTAATTCCTATTCCTACGGTAAGCCGTGTCCACGCACGGATCCGGAAAAAAGACGGGGAGTACTATCTGGCGGATCTTAACTCAAGAAACGGGACGACAGTAAACGGCCAGATTCTGAAAAACGGAGAAGAGTATCAGCTTCAGGATGAAGATGAGGTGGATTTTGCGCAGGCAAGGTATATTTTTCTGAAATAAGATAAAAACAGACGTTTCTGATCCGCAGCGCCTCAGAAAAAATATGACAGGCTCCGGCAGGCGTGATAAAATAGACATATCCAAGTATTATACAGAAAAAGGAGATTACATTTTGGAAGAATTTCGTAAAGAGCCTGTTACAATATTACTGATAGTCCTGAACATTCTTGTCTTTCTGGCAGTAGAAATGACGGGCAGTTCCCAGGATGTATTTCATATGCTGAACTGCGGCGCGTCTTATACGCCTCTGGTCAGGGATCAGGGAGAGACATACAGATTATTCACCAGCATGTTTCTTCATTTCGGGATTTCTCACCTGGCTAATAATATGCTGGTACTGTTTGTTCTTGGCAGCCGCCTGGAACGTGTGACAGGAAAGGTACGATTCCTGATTATTTATCTTCTGGGCGGCCTGGCGGGGAATATACTATCCATGCTGATGGAACTGAACAGCCGGGAATATGCAGTGTCGGCAGGGGCTTCCGGAGCTGTATTCGCAGTTATGGGAGCCATGATCTATGTTGTCGTCCGGAACAGGGGATGGCTGGAGGATCTTTCCATGAGGCAGATCCTTGTGATGGCCATATTTTCTCTGTACTTTGGGCTTACCAGCAGCGGAGTGGATAATGCCGCGCATATCGGAGGAATGATTTCTGGCCTTCTGCTTGCGGTTATTTTATATCATCCGCGGAAAAGAATCTGAAAGACAGTTCCCTGGTCCGGCACACTGTGTACGGTGATCTTACCGCCGTGTCCCTCAATGATCTGCCGGGTGACAGAAAGACCCAGGCCGGTGCCGCCCTGCTTATAAGTGACAAAAGGCTGAAATATTGTTTTCTGCTGCTCTTCTGTCATACCGCATCCGTTGTCTGAAACAGTAACACGTACGCCCTCCGGAACGGACCGGGCGGAAATATGGATAACTCCATGAGAATGACAGATCGCTTCCTGGGCGTTCCGAAGCAGATTAAGAAATGCCTGCCGGATTTTTATGCAGTCCAGATAAAGAGGCGGAAGCTGGTCGGAAATGTCCGTTTCCAGAGCAATCCCAAGATATTCCAGAGAAGGACGGAAAGAGAGTATAATACTTTTCAGAAGACAGGACAGATCTGTATTTTCAGGAAAGAGCTGCCCGGCGTGGCTGTAATCCGCTGTTTCCTTCAGCAGATC
Source organism: Candidatus Blautia intestinavium (assembly GCA_019113745.1). Lineage (GTDB taxonomy): Bacteria > Bacillota > Clostridia > Lachnospirales > Lachnospiraceae > Blautia_A > Blautia_A intestinavium. The sequence continues at coordinate 4,071 of DXGV01000028.1, read as the reverse complement.
TTTGACATATTCCAGATTTTCTGTGATGTCTTCCCACTCTCTGTATCCTGTTATTTCCGGATGGGAAGCCGCCATCATCTGCAACCCGCTCTGGATCAGCGTCAGGGGATTTCTGATCTCGTGAGCAAATTTTGAAAGAGTAAGCCGGAATTCTTTTTCCTGCTGTTCAGGGGAAATAAGATCCTGCATATGAATCACCTCATCTGCAGTTTATCATTCGTATTTTTGTGAATCAACAAATTTCGTATTGAAAAAATCGAAGAAATACGAGACAATAGTAAGGAAAAATAGTAAAAGGAGGAGATTGTTGTGGATAATTGTATTTTCTGTAAAATTGCAAACGGGGAAATTCCATCAGCTACTTTATATGAAGACGAGGAATTTCGTGTGATTCTGGATCTGGGTCCGGCAAGTAAGGGACATGCGCTGATCCTGCCGAAAGTTCACGCCGCGGATATTTATGAGCTTCCGGAGGAGACTGCCGGAAAAGCAATGATCCTTGCCAAGCATATGGCGGAAAAAATGAAAGACGCCCTGCACTGCGACGGATTTAATATTGTCCAGAATAATGGAGAAATTGCGGGGCAGACAGTATTCCATTTCCACATGCATCTGATTCCAAGATATAAGGGAGATCAGGTTGGTCTGACATGGACTCCCGGAAAACTCAGTGATAAGGACAGGGACGAGATTTTGGAAAAATTAGGCAGATAAGCCGGGAATATTACAAAAGATGAAATGTGAGAATTTTAAGGATATTTACAGGAAATACCGGGGATTCTCTACCAGCGTTGCCGAGAAAGTGCTCAAGGACGACGTGATTGCAGAGGATATCAGTCAGGAGGTATTTTCTCATTTGTATGAGATCAGAGCAACGCTGGATTTTTCAAACGAGAAGATGATAAAATCGCTGATATTTACTGCAACTGTCAATAAGTGCAAAGACTATTTCAAAAAGTCATGGAAGAAACGGGAAATTTATCAGTTGGATGAAGAACGCTACAGAACTGTTCCGGACAACAGAGCGAATCCGGAATCGATTCTGATCCGCAGGGAAGAGATGAAATATTGGAAACTTGCATTGGAAAAGCTTCGCTGTGAACATCCAATGAATTACGATATTCTGATCAAAACAAAGTATTTTGAAATTCCACCGGAATTCGTCGCGGAGGAGTATGGCATAACAAGACATAATGTAAACAACAGAGTCCTCCGGACGAAAAAGTGGATGAGAAAAGAAGCGGAAAAACTGCAGAAGAAGCATCTGTAGCTTCAGCTTTCTCATTTTATCTGGAACTTACACATTCCTCGATAAGAGAAACAATATGATGGATGGAATCCATCTGCTTTCCGGACGCCATAGCTTTTTCATAAACATGCCGGTCCTCATATAACCTGCGGATAGAGGAAAGGAGTTTTTCGTCGGTGATCTCTTCTTCCTCAAGAACCATACTGAAGCCCTGGCGCTCGAAAGAACGGGCGTTGAGTATCTGATCCCCCCGGCTTGCATTGGCGGAAAGGGGGATCAGCAGATTTGGTTTGTGCAGGGCGATGATCTCACAGATCGCGTTTGCTCCGGCTCTGGAAATAACAATATCCGCAAGAGCAAACAGATCGGCCAGTTCTTTTTTGATATATTCGTACTGTACATAACCGGCTGTTCCTGTAAGCGATTCATCTGTTTTTCCTTTTCCGCAGAGATGGATGACCTGAAACTCTTCCAGAAGCTGGGGAAGTATCCTGCGGATATGGTCGTTTACGGAAGCGGCACCCAGACTGCCACCGATGACCATGATAACAGGCTTCTCTGAGGTGAAGCCGCAGAACTGCCGGCCCGCTTCAGGATTTCCGTTCAGAAGCTCCTGGCGGATCGGCGTTCCGGTAAGAACGGCCTTTTCTTTTGGAAGACTGTCAACTGTTTCAGGAAAATTGCAGCAGATTTTTACGGCAGAAGAAATACACAGTTTATTCGCAAGACCGGGAGTCATGTCGGACTCGTGGATAATGGCCGGTATTTTGCATTTTTTGGCAGCAATCACCACAGGGACGGTGACGAAACCGCCTTTGGAAAACACCACGTCCGGCTTTAACTGTTTGAGCAGCTTCTTTGCCTCATAGAAGCCTTTCAGTACCCGGAAAGGGTCTGTAAAGTTTTTTACATCGAAATACCGTCTTAATTTACCAGACGATATACCATAGTAGGGAATATCCAATTCTTCAATGAGTTTGCGCTCAATACCTTCGTAGGACCCGATATAAGAGATCTGATATCCGGCCTCCCTGAGAACGGGAACCAGAGCGATGTTTGGTGTAACGTGTCCGGCAGTACCGCCGCCGGTGAGTACAATATGCTTCATAGAGAACCCTCCTGCAAAATCTTTTGTTACCAATAATATGAACCAGCCGGGGATAATTGTCAAGAATAGATAAAAATCAACGACAGGCTGGAAAAGTGATGAAGGGGAGACTTGAGAAGCGAGGCAGTACCAGGAGAATACCATGAGAAAAAAGTTTATAGATGATAAAAAAGAGAAAACAGCAGAAACGTCTGGTAAAAAAAATACTCTGAAGCTGTCGAAAGAGTGGGAAGAGCAGTATATAGCGAGGACGGAGAGAAGGGAGAAGGAGCTTTTCGGAGGAAAACAGCCCAAAGAACGCGAAGTCTCCGACGACGAGATAGAAGAATCGTACCAAAAACTGGTGAACAGTCTGAAGGAAAAAGGAATTTACAGTGAAGACGAACCGAAGATCATTCCCATATCCGAAGTACGCTCTTCCGAGAAAGAAGATACTTTTGCAGAAAGCGGCAGAAGGAGAAAAAAGAAAGCCGAAAAAGTTCTTCAGGGAAGATACCGCAGCAGCATTCATTTAGGGAAAATTGCCGGAATCGCTCTGGTTTGCTGCGCCTGTGTATTTGCGGCAAGTATGACAAGCGAAGCGAACAGGGCGTATTTTGTAAAGAATGTGCGTTATCTGATGGGTGATGATACAAGAGTACTGGTATATAACGATGACACAAACGAGAGTGATAATATGGAGGAATATAATGCGGTTCAGGATATTGAGGAAAAACTGGGGATAGATATGCCGGAGTTTTACTATCGACCACAGGGACTGGAATTCCGGGGGTATGAGGTGAACCAGGAGGTTTCCATAGCCAGAATTGAGTATCAGTATCAAGACAAAATAATTCTTTTATTGATTGATCAGCAGAGCGAAGACAGAGCAAGTAATATTAACAGTGTTCATGGTGAAGAATTACAGACTATGGTTACAGCTAGTGACGGAATAGAAGTAGACATTGAGAAAATTCAAGACGATCAGGATAAAGAACCGACCTTTGTGGCACGGTGGCAAAGAGAGGATATATCTTATTATCTGTCTGGAAAAATGGAAATAGAAGAATTAAAACAAATGGTTGAAAATATGGTTTATTAAGTGTGATTTTGGAAAGATTTTGTCGTATTAATATTGTAAGGTATGTTTGCAAAGGGAAAGGAGTGAGGACAATTAGCAGGTGGAAACGAATCCTGGGGATTGGTATGGCTGCAGGGATACTGGCTTCTGTGGCAGTAACTTCCGTGCCGGTGCAGGCGTCCAGCATCCTGGATGAGGTTACAGAGCTGGAGACCACAGAAGATTATGCCGAAGATACGGAATACAGCCGTCTCAGAGGCAACAATCTGAATTTTGGAAATGTAAAGGTACAGCGGGTTTCCAGCAACGAGATAGGAATTTATGGTCTGACTCAGTGCCACCATGTCTGTGATACCGTATACCTTTATCTTTATCTGGAACGGAAGGTGGATGGAAGTTACGGTACCTACAAATACTGGAGATTTGAGGCAAATAATGCGACCAGTCTCAGCCGAGGAATCAACGTTATAGTCCCCAGCGGCACCTATTACCGTGTAAGAGGCTACCATGCCGCAAAGGACGGTTCCAAGGAATCAACTTCTACGTTGACACAGGGAATCCTGATCAATTAAAAAGACGGTCCTTTTGCATATGGTATAAAAGAGGACGCACGGATACATAAGCACACGGACACACAGGAAGAACAGAATAAAC
>DXGV01000005.1 GCA_019113745.1 Candidatus Blautia intestinavium | reverse complement strand
TGATTTTGACTGCATATATGCCGTGGCCGATTCTATAGCCATTGGAGCCGGAAAAGCCCTTTTGGAAAGCGGCGTCCGGATACCGGAGGAATGCGGGCTGGCAGGTTTTGACGGACTGGATGAGACGGTATATTATCATCCCTCTATTACTACCATGCGGCAGCCGGTAAAGGAGATGGCGGAAGAGGCGGTACGGATACTGTTTTCCATGCTCCATAAAGGAGAAGCAAATCAACACTGCGTGTTTTCCTGTGAATTGGAGGAACGGGAATCAACACAAAAAGAATGATAAGAGGAAATTATGGCAAAAGAAACAAAAAAGACCCTGAGAAATCAGGTGATTTATTCAGTATATGTAAGAAACCATTCCGCAGAAGGGAATTTTGCCGGAGTGGAAAAGGATCTGGACAGGATCAGGGCGCTGGGAACGGATATTGTATGGCTGATGCCGGTTTACCCTATTGGAAAGAAAAATAAAAAGGGATCCCTGGGCTGTCCCTACGCGATCTCCGATTACCGAGGCGTAAATCCGGAATACGGTACAAGAGAAGAGCTGGAACATCTGGCGGGCGAAATCCATAAAAGAGGGATGAAGCTTATGATGGACATTGTTTATAATCATACCTCCCCGGATTCCTGGCTCAGTGAGAACAAACCGGAGTTTTTCTACAAAAAACCGGACGGCACTTTCGGCAACAAAACGGGAGACTGGGGAGACGTCATCGACCTGGACTATAAGAACAGGGATCTCTGGGATTATCAGATCGAGACGCTGTGCCAGTGGGCGGAACTGGCGGACGGCTTCCGCTGCGATGTGGCTCCCCTTGTGCCGCTGGAATTCTGGATAGAAGCCAGAAAAGCGGTGGAAAAGGTGAAGCCGGGATTCATCTGGCTGGCGGAGAGCGTGGAACCTGGATTCATCCGTGACAACCGCAGACTGGGACAGGTAGGACAGTCCGACGGAGAAATGTACCAGGCGTTCGATATGGAATACGATTATGATATCTGGAGTTTCCGCGACCAGTACCTTGCCGGGAAAATCAGCCTGGATATGTACGTACAGGTTTTAAACCAGCAGCACATCACTTATCCTGATAATTATGTGAAGATGCGGTGCCTGGAAAACCACGACCAGAGAAGGGCAAAGGCGGCGGTTCCTAATGAGAGCGATCTTATAAACTGGACGGCTTTTATGTTTTTCCAGCAGGGAGCGGCGCTGATCTACGGAGGCCAGGAAACGGAGAACGACCATACGCCCAGCCTTTTTGACATAGACAAAGTAGACTGGAACACAGGAAAGGATATCAGCAGTTTACTGACAACCCTCTCCGGAATTAAGAAAAAAGAAATCATGGCATATGGGGATTACCGCTTATACGCAGATGATCTTACAGATACAGTGATCGGCGTGTATGAAATGGACGGGAAAAAAATGGTGGGCGTATTCGCGCTTAAAAGCCAGGACGCAAAGGTGAAGGTAGACCTGAAGGACGGCGAATATACCAACCTGATCGACGGAAGCACAGTTACTGTAGAGGCGGAGCGTATGAAAACATACGGAAAACCGGTGATTCTGGAAGTCTGAAAGACGCCTGCCGCTGTTTTTTGACAGCGGCAGGTATATTTATGCCCATATCTGCGAATACTTTTCTAACGAAGAACACTGCCGCTGATCCTGCGGCGGAAATCTGTCACAGAGAATAAATGAAAAGGAGAGCGGATATGCCGGTAGATTTCAGAAACAGCGAAACGAAAGAAAATCTGATGAGAGCTTTTGCAGGAGAAAGTCAGGCCAGAAACCGTTATACTTTCGGCGCGGCCCAGGCCCGCAGAGAAAACCAGGCGGCTGTGGCCCAGGTTTTTCTCTATACAGCAGATCAGGAAAAAGAACACGCGGAGATTTTTTATAAGCATCTAAAGGAACTGGCAAAGGAAACGATCCATGTGGACGGCAGTTACCCGGTGGATATCACAGACAGTCTTCCGGAGCTTTTACGCATGGCTCAGCATAATGAATATGAAGAACATGACGTGGTGTACAAAGCCTTTGGGGACAAAGCGAAGGAGGAGGGCTTTGACAAAGTGGCCCGCTCCTTTTACAACATTGCGGAAATTGAAAAGTACCACGGAGACCGCTTTGGAAAATTTGCCAGATGGCTGGAAGAAAACAGGCTTTATGTTTCCGACGCGGCTCAGGGCTGGATCTGCCTGAACTGCGGTTATATCTGCGAATCAAAAGAAGCGCCGGAAAAATGTCCGGTCTGCAGTCACGACAGAGGATATTTCATACGTCTGGAATTATCTCCCTTTGCGGAATAAAGAAGGCCGGGCGCCAGTTGGCAGACAGAATTAAGGGTGTCTGCCAACTGGCGCCCGGGTCTGGTCTGCTGAAAATTATCCGGTTTGGAGCAAACTGCCTTTTATACACTGAAGACAGGGACGGCTTTGAATGAGAGAAAGAGTATTCTTCCGCAAAGAAATCAGAAATATGCTTGACATCAACAAAAACAAGTGTTATATTACATATAGAACATAGGAGACAGACAGGGGATGCGATGGTAACTGGCCGGCATCTCTTTTTTGTGAAGAGTGTTCAAATAAGAGGGGGCGTGTTTCCGAAGCGTCGGAAGCACGGTTTCCGGGAGAGCAGCATTTAAGTCGGAGTTTTAACCGGAGGTGGCATTATGGCTAAGAGAGATTATTATGAGGTCCTTGGAGTCGGAAAAAATGCCGACGAAAAAGAGATCAAACGTGCATACAGGAAGCTTGCGAAAAAATATCATCCGGATACAAACCCGGGAGATAAGCAGGCGGAACAGAAATTTAAGGAAATTACAGAAGCGTACAACGTGCTCAGCGATACAGAAAAGAAGAAACTATACGATCAGTTTGGCTTCGCGGCATTTGACGGAACGGCTGGAGGAAACGCCTATAGCGGAAACGCCGGAAATAACCAGGGCGGCGGATTCGGCCAGGGATTCGGCGGGTTCGGATTTGACGGAAACGGCGGAACCTACCGGGAATATCATTTTGAAAACGGCAATGGAAATATGGACGATATTTTCGGGGATATTTTCGGAGATATCTTCCACGGAAGCGGAAACGGAAGCTTCAGCGGAAAATCCGGAAGCCGCGGAGGTTTTGGCGGCGGATTCGACAGCCAGAACGGAGATTTTTACGGCGGATACGGAAACAGCTTCCATGGAGGCAGCCGTCAGAGACGGGGCAGCGATCTTCAGTCAGAGGTAACGGTCAGCTTTGAGGAAGCCGCCTTTGGATGCGAAAAGATGCTGAGAATTTCCGATCCGGAAGGAACCGGAAGAACCCAGACACTGCAGATCCATGTTCCGGCGGGAATCGACGACGGCAAATGTATCCGTCTGAAAGGAAAAGGCGCGCCGGGATACGGCGGAGCCCAGTCAGGCGATCTGCTTCTGAAAGTTCATGTGGAGCCAAAAGCGGGATTTAAGAGGAAAGGCATGGATGTGTACACAACGGCCCAGATCCCGTTTACGACGGCAGTATTCGGCGGAGAGGCCAGGGTTTCCACCCTGTATGGAGACGTGGTATGCAGGATACCAGAAGGAACCCAGTCTGGCGGGAAGATCCGTCTGAAAGGAAAGGGTATCGTATCTATGCAGGATGCTTCTGTTCATGGCGATCAGTATGTGACGATACAGATCCAGGTACCGAAGACCATGAGTCCGGAGGCAAGAATGAAACTGAGAGAGTTTGAGCAGGCTATGCGGCAGGGCCGCGGCAGAAGAAAGGGAAGCGCAGCGTAAGAGGCGCTTCCCTTTCTTTGTCGATAGGGACGGCGTACAAGGGGCGGCACACTTCAAACCGTGGGAATTTCAGAGTTATCCACGCCATACTGTAAAAAGAGATTCTTATATGCTATAATGTGGGGGAAAACGGCGTAAAAAATAAAATACTTTTTGGAGGATAAAGAGAATGGAATTATATAACGGCAGACCACAAAATACCGAAGGAAGACTGGAAAAAGAAATCAGAACATATGATTTTCTTGATTCTCTGGGCGCGGAATATCAGAGAGTGGACCATGAAGCGGCGATGACAATAGAGGCCTGCGAGGAAATTGATAAGATACTGGAAATATCTATCTGTAAAAATCTGTTTTTATGCAACCGCCAGGAAACCAGCTTCTATCTTCTGATGATGCCCGGAGACAAAAAATTTAAGACAAAGGATATTTCCGCACAGATCAATTCCTCAAGACTTTCTTTTGGAAAACCGGAATATATGGAAAAATTCCTGGATATCACCCCGGGATCTCTCAGCGTTCTGGGGCTTATGAACGACAAAGACCAGAAAGTGCAGCTTCTGATCGACGAGGACGTGCTGAAAGAACCCTATATCGGATGCCATCCCTGTATCAATACTTCCAGCCTGAAGATCCGGACGGAGGACATGATGAAAAAAATCATCCCGGAAATGAAGCATATTCCTGTAATGGTTCGTTTATAAAGATAGAAGACCTTTCCAGAGAGCTCGGGAAAAGGCGGGACCGCCAGGGGATCAGAACTGTATAAAATAAATATGAAATTTTTGTAAAACCAGTGATTTTCAGCAATTTGAGCATTGATTAAATAATATAATAAGGTATACTATTAGCAACAGACAGATAAAATTTTTTTGAAGGGAATTTCCGGTGAAAACCGGTTTATTCAGAAGGTGATAATTTGAACTGGCTAAAAAAATCGAAACATATCTGGATCATTCCGGCATACGGCGTATTTTACATGATTGCTTTTATGCTCATGGAGAGCAGCGAAGCAAAGACGCATCTGATCCATTCCCTTGTGGATGATAAGATTCCATTTTGCGAATATTTTATCATCCCCTATGTGATCTGGTACTTTTTCCTGCTGGGAACGGTCCTGTATTTTACTTTCGCGTGCGGCAGCAATAAGGAATATTACCAGTTCCTGGGCACGCTGGGAGTGGGAATGACGCTTTTTCTGATCATATCCTATGTATATCCCAATGGACAGAACCTGCGCCCGGAGCTGACGGGAGACGGCGTTTTCATCCAGGCAGTACAGTTTTTGTACAAAATAGACACGCCCACGAATATTTTTCCAAGTATGCATGTATTTAACGCTACGGCAAGCTGCGTCGCGCTTCTCCAGAACAGACAGTGCAGGAAACATAAGATTTTTTCAGGAGGCGTTCTGGTCCTTACGATTTCCATTATCCTTTCGACCATGTTCCTGAAGCAGCACAGCGTGGCGGACGTACTGACCGCCCTGATCCTGAATATTGTCTGCTATCAGGTGTTTTACAGGATCATACCGGCAAATCAGGAAAAGATCGGTCAGATCCTTACCAGGAAAGAGATTGTGACAGTGCCCAACGTCATAAGCGCAGTGCGGCTGGTGCTGGCGGTTCTGTTTCTGGGATTTTTTGAAAGGCACGGATTTGAGGAGCAGAAGATGATGCTGACGGTTCTTCTGACAGCGGCAGCGGCTACAGACTTTCTTGACGGGAAGATTGCCAGGCTGTTTCACCAGGTCAGCAGGACAGGGAAGATTCTGGATCCTGTTTCCGACAAGATTATGCAGGGAGCGATCCTGATCTGTTTGAGCTCCCGGTACGATCTGGCAAAAATGGCGCTCATCCTGTTCCTTTTGAAGGAAAGCCTTATGCTGACAGCAGTCTGGAAAATTTTTGCCGAGACGGACGCGGAGTGGGGAACCCAGTGGCACGGCAAGCTGAATACGGCGGTCTGCTATGCGGTAGCCATGATCCTGCTGATCGGGCCGTCAATCCCGCTTTCCACAGCCAACATTCTCATCGGCGCCAGTACGGTGTGTATGATGATGTCGATGCTCATGTACATAGACGAATACAGGGTGCTTCTTGGCAGGGCGAAGCGGCCTGCGCGGAGAAAGGTACCGGAGAGGATCAGCAGGGAAAATACATTGTAAAATATGACAGCGGATAAAGAGAAACGGGAAGGGCTTTTGCTCTTTCTGTTTTTTTGTGCTTTTTCCAGATTACGACTTCCGGCAACGAATGGAGAACGGCTTTCACGGTTTCGCTTCTCTTCGTATTTACAATAAGATGACAGACGGATATAATAAGAATCAGGGCGGCGCGGGTGAGCTGCGCGCCGGACATGACGCGCGGCCTGGTTTCAGCAGGCCGGAGAATAAGGTTACAGCGGATTTGGAAGAAAGGGAGGAAGAATAATTGGGACTGTTTGACAGAATGAAAGAAGTGATCACCGTTGATATATCAGAAAAAATATCCTACGGAACCAGTATACGGAAACTTGCCGGGGAGATTAAGACGAATGAATCGGAAATCAGGAGACTGATCAATCAGACGGGAAGCCGTTGCGTGGAAAAGCATCTTCATGAAACCGATACGGAATATGAAGATCTTTTTGCAGAGATCCGTTTGCTGCAGGACAAAAACAGGAGTCTGTCCACGCAGATACAGGAGCTGAAGGTACAGCAGGCGGAAGAAGAACAGAAACGCCGTCAGGCCCGGGAGGAGATGCAGCTTGCCAGACAGCAGGAAAAGGCCAGTCTCAAAGAGCAGCAGCCTCCATTAGAAGAAACAGGAAAAATCTGTACCCAATGTGGAAAATCCAACGATGTGGACGCAGTGTTCTGTGTCTACTGCGGAACTGCGTTTTCAACTGAGACTGAAGAAGATAAAGCAGCTACGGAAGTAGAGGAGAACAGGGATGTATTGTAAGGACTGCGGAAAAGAAATTAAAGACGGGATGCGTTTCTGCCCCAGGTGCGGAAAACCGGTAAGTCAGACAACAGGAGGAAAAAAGCGGACAGGCGGCTCCGGAAAAAAGAAACCAGATATGAATAAGAAACTGATCGCAGGAGCGGCGGTTATTGTTATTGTCATACTGGCGGTAGTTGCTGGAAATAATATCGTAAAAAAGGATCCTGCGCAGGAACCGGTTCAGGTTACTGCTGCGGATACGGCGTCCGACGGCAGTAACATTGCAGAGGACACGTATGAAAGTCAGGACACTTATGAAGAGCCGGCCAACGAAGAACCAGCCAATGAGGAGCCGGTCAGCGAAGAGCTGGATTATGAGGAAGATAATACTTACGAGGAGCCGTATGATCCTGGGATGAACGATCCGGAAGACGCAAAGTGGGCGGATACGAAAGCCTATCAGTCAGCCTATGAGGAAGAGTACGCTTCCTTTGAGGAAACCGTACGTGCCTATTGTGAGCAGAGCAATGTTGAATATATGGAGAATGTGGATGAACTCGCAGGGCAGTTCAGCGATTTGTATGAAGATCTGAACGAAGAGATCCCGGGGCTTTCCGACGCGATCTCAGCGGATATCGCGTCCAACGCAGGCAGTTTTACCGGTTTTACGATCATTGACCACATCGCAGGAGAGGCGCTTGCCAGTGAAGAAGTCCGGGAGACGGCTCTGAAGGGAGTAATCCTTGCCGCCGGTTCGGCTTATTCTTACCTGATGGATTATACAACCACTGATTATCCTTTTGGATTTGAGGTTTATGAGGTCAACGGAGATTATGCTCTGATCCGGTCCAATGGAACCTACAATGATTTCTATAAAACTGTGACTCAAAGTTTGTCTTATGATGCGCGGACAGGGGCGGCCCAGGAACGGATCCATGCACTGGAGAATGAAGCGGTCGACGCCGCAAATGACGACGAGTATGCGGCAGTGATGGGAAGGATTGCCGCAAACCGGGACAGAGAGGCAGAGACAGAGACTCTGCTGGCCGAGACGATGACAACAATCGCATGCGGAGGAGTACAGTACTGTGAGGAAAGTACGGATTCCAAACTCTATATGCTGACAGACAGGAGCGGAACAGTGCTGCACGCGTTCTGGATGCCGGGTAATCCGGAAAGCTGGGACGGCTATGAGCTGGGGCTGGGAAGCGATGGAAGTTTAATGGTGAACGGAGAGTATGACAGATTCGTGTCTGACCGTAACGGAAATATCCTGTTTGAAGGAAATGCATTTTGGGAAAGACAGGAGGAACCGGTGGGAGAATCTGTAATCTATACCCATGGTCCGGAAGGAGTCGCGCTTCGCGAGACAAAAGTAAAGGACGACACATACGGGACTTATTTTGTACTGGAGGTCGTCAGGGCAGACGGCGAAGCTGAAGAAGTCCTGAAAATGCGGGATTGCAAAGATACCGACGAGGTGAAAGCCGGTCTTGAGTATGGTGGAGAAAGAAGTGGAATGTACTGGAAAAATTCCATTTACTGCAGTAATTATGCGCGGGTGGAGTATATCCCTCTTGAAAATGAAGATCAGGAGCTTACCGTCGTCATAAATCTGGAGTCGGCTGAGGTTTATCCGGAGGAGGAGTTTATGCAGATGTGCGCCGACGAGGTAGATAAGACAGGGGCGGAGAACGCGCCATTCTGTGAAGAAGGAAGCCCCAGGGACGGATGGGTATGGTTTTCCGGGGACGGCGGCATTTACGAATGGAGAACTTTTGACAATAAGGAAGAGGACTACAGCACGACGCCCGTCAATACCGGAGGCGTGGAATTCAATCAGGAAGCGCTTATGAACCGGATCGGGGAAACAAGAGAGCTTACAGGCTGGTACTGTAAAGACGATCTTCTCTGGGTTTTCACCAGAAGCGGACTGTTTTATACCTATGATCTGAAAAACGAAAAAAAGAATAAGGAAACAGAAGCAGGAGAAAATGCACCGTACCGTTTTACCCCATACGGCCTGCTTGTTTGCAGAGAAAGCCAGTCGGAAAACGGCGGCGAAGAGCAGCAGGATACCGGATGGGAAACGCCGGAATACAGTGTATACCAGTATAACGCCAACGGCGAGGTGATACATGAATATTCAAACGGCGCGAATGACAACTTAACGGACAGTGTGTTTGGAAACCTGTTCTGCAACGGCCGGGACACTTATAATCTCGAAACAGGCGAGGCGTCCAGTCTGGCGTGACTTTCGGTCCGGCGTGAATAATGAAATCGATCGGGAAAGGAAAAAGGCTGATATGGACAATATTTATATTATGGATCATCCGCTGATCCAGCATAAAATTTCCATACTGAGGAATAAAAATACAGGAACAAATGAATTCCGCAGACTGACGGAGGAGATCGCCGTACTGATGGGATACGAGGCGCTGAGGGATCTGCCGCTGGAGGATGTGGAGGTAGAGACTCCACTGGAAAAATGCATGACTCCGATGATATCCGGAAAGAAACTGGCTGTGGTGCCGGTGCTCCGCGCGGGGCTTGGAATGGTAAACGGGATCACTACCCTGGTTCCGTCTGCAAAAATCGGACATATCGGACTTTACCGGGATCCGGTAACTCACGAACCCCATGAATATTACTGTAAGCTTCCGGATCCCATCGACCAGAGGCTGATCGTTGTGACAGATCCCATGCTTGCCACAGGAGGGTCGGCAGTGGCCGCTGTGGATTTCATCAAGCAGCATGGCGGAAAAAATATCAAGTGCATGTTTATCATCGCTGCGCCCGAGGGTCTGAAACGTCTTCATACAGCTCATCCGGACGTGCAGATTTATGTGGGACATGTGGACAGAGAACTGAATGAGGCGGCTTATATCTGCCCCGGACTGGGAGACGCCGGAGACAGGATCTTCGGGACAAAATAAGCCGGAACAGAAGAATGTTCTCCGGCGGAAAAACATCAGAAAACAAAAAGAGGAAGTGGAAAAATGTCAGTTGAGAGAGTGAAGGATTTTTTTGAGAAGGAAGGAATCGCGGACAGGATTCAGGAATTTGATGTTTCCAGCGCCACAGTGGAGCTGGCTGCGCAGGCCCTTAACTGCGACGGATGCAGGATTGCCAAGACACTTTCTTTCCATGTGGACGACAGAGTGGTTCTGATCGTGGCGGCGGGCGACGCAAAGATCGACAACCGTAAATATAAGGATAAATTTGGAAAGAAAGCGAAGATGCTGGCTTACGAGGAAGCGGAGCCTCTGATCGGACATGGAGTAGGAGGCGTCTGCCCCTTTGCGGTAAACGAGGGAGTGGAGGTATATCTGGACGAATCCCTGAAACGGTTCGGGACAGTTTTTCCCGCCTGCGGAAGCTCCAACAGCGCCATAGAGCTGACGATTCCGGAGCTTGAAAAATATTCACACTTTAAAGAGTGGGTGGACGTGTGCAAAACAGCCCAGTGACAGACATGGCGTTAATGTACAAAGGGACGGTAGCGCCAGTGTACATGGAGACAAAAGAGAAAAGGAATGAAAAAATGACGAAAAAAGAACTTGCTCTGGAAGTTATCCGGAGATTGAAAGAAGAGTATCCGGACGCAGGATGCACCCTGGACTATGATCAGGCGTGGAAGCTTCTTGTCAGCGTACGCCTTGCGGCCCAGTGTACGGATGCGAGAGTGAATGTGGTAGTGGAGGATCTATACGCGAAATATCCGAATGTAGAGTCGCTGGCAAAAGCGGAGCCGGAGGATATCGAGGCTATTGTAAAGCCCTGCGGGCTGGGAAAGAGCAAGGCGAGAGATATCAGCGCATGTATGAGGATCCTCCACGAGCAGTACAACGATAATATCCCAACAACTTTTGAAGAGCTTTTGAAGCTTCCGGGAGTAGGACGAAAAAGCGCCAATCTGATCATGGGAGACGTATTTGGAAAACCGGCCATCGTAACGGATACACACTGTATCCGGCTTAGCAACCGGATCGGCCTGGTGGACAATATTAAAGAACCGAAGAAAGTGGAGATGGCTCTGTGGAAGATCATTCCCCCGGAAGAAGGAAGCGATTTCTGCCACCGTCTTGTATATCATGGAAGAGACGTCTGCACTGCCAGAACCGCGCCGCACTGCGATAAATGCTGTCTAAGCGACATCTGCCGTAAGAATATTTGAAGCTTACGGCAGAGCAGCTCTGTCTGTTTTATCTTTCATATATCCCTGAAAAAATTAAATATTCTTTAGAGATTCATTTGCATATTTTTCTGAATAATTGGTATGATAAACAGTAAAAAAAAGAAAAAAATGTTATGAGGAACATTGATGCCGGAAGAATCCTCCTATATAATTCTTGTATTACGGAATAGGAATTTGGATAAGGCTCCTGCATACAGACGTAGTGGCGACGATATTTTTTCGATGATGCGGCAGGACAGATGAAGGGGCAGCAGCAGAAAAAGGGAGGAATGCCTGTGATCATTCCAAGAAAACAGATGCAGAAAATTGTGGAGGAACTGGAGGGAACTATTCAGAAGAAAATAAACATTATGGATGAAACGGGCTGCATAATCGCAAGTTCGGATATATCAAGAATAGGTACTTACCATTCCGGCGCCCAGCGGGTGATCAGCCAAAGACTGGAAGAGCTGGTGATCAGTGAGGAAGACCAGTACGCCGGAGCCAAAAACGGCATTAATCTTCCGATCATCATTGAAAATGAAATTATAGGAGTTGTGGGGATAACCGGGGAAAAGGAAGAAGTGCAGATTCTGGGGAAGATCATCCAGAAGATGACGAAGATCCTTATAATGGAAAGCTATCAGAACAACCAGAAAAAGATTATGGAAAATATGAGAAATAATTTCCTTTTCAGTTGGCTGTTCGCCAGTGAAGATAACGGAGAAACAGAGGAAAATATGAAGCTCAGGGGACAACTGCTTGGAATAGATACAAATCTTGACAGAGTTGTGGTGGTTCTGGGAGTTTCGCACAAAAACGAAAAATCAAGATTTCAGGAGGCTGAGGTCGAACAGAAGCTTTACGACAGGATTCTGAGAGAAATCAACAGGTGCCTGAAAAAAGACGCAAGTCATCTGATATTCCAGATTGGAATGAAGGTGATTATTTTTTTCCACAGTTCTGACATGCAGGAGATCATCCGGTCTGTTCAGGAAATTATTGACAATGTGGAAAAGCAGTACGACTGCCGTATGTACGGCGGGATTGGCTCTGTGGGAACTAACCGTGCAGAAATCAGACGTTCCTACCGGGAAGCGGATACGGCCTGTAATCTTGCCATGCGGCTGAGAAACCGCAGGATCAAGGTGTACAGTGATGTAGATATGGAACTCCTGCTGGAAAATATCTCAAAGCACGACAGAGAGCTTTTTGTAAAACGTGTGTTTAAAGACTGCCAGGAGGGAGAAATCCTCCGGTGGGTACAGCTTCTGCGCTGCTATTCAGAGAATAATGGTTCCATTACCAAAACGGCGGAGAACTGTTATATTCATAAAAATACTTTACAGTACCGCCTGTCAAAACTAAAAGAAGTGACAGGGTACGACCCGCGCAATATCAACGAGTCGATACCTCTTTATATTGCTATGCTGATCTATGAGTTTGATCATGCGGTGTGATGTAAACTCTTTCCGAAAATATAAAATTATTCTTTGACTTGTAGAAAATAATAATCTTTCACAGAAAACTTCTAATATCTATAAGAACCTTGCCGTAACAAAAATTAATAAAATTCTATGTATTCTGGGACATAGCTTTCTGGATGATTTTTTTTATAATAGAAATAAAAAATGGAATGGAGGGTGATATATGAAGAAATTTATAGAAAAATTCAGTCTGGAAGGAAAAAAAGCGATTGTCACCGGAGGAGCCAGGGGGCTTTGCTTTGGGATGGCGCAGGCTCTTCACGATGCCGGTGCTGAAGTAGTTCTTCTTGATATCCTGGATGTGGTAGAAGTATCCGCAAAAAAAATGGGAGAATCAGGAGCTCCGGTACATGCGGTAAAGGCCGATCTTTCTAAAAAAGATGATCTGGAGAGAGGATATCAGGAATGTCTGGATAAACTGGGAGGACATCTGGATATACTTTTGAATGGCGCGGGCATTCAATATCGATGTCCTGCTGTTGATTTTCCCTGTGAAAAATGGCAGAAGATATTAGATATCAATTTAAGCGCTGTATTTTATATGTCGCAGCTTGCAGGAAAAACGATGCTGAAGCAGGGATATGGAAGAATTATCAACATAGCTTCTATGACTGTTTACTGCGCGAGTGTACTGATACCTGCCTATGCTGCAAGTAAGGCAGGTGTGGCTCAGATAACAAAAGCTCTTTCTAATGAATGGGCGGCAGAGGGTGTGACAGTGAATGCGATTGCGCCAGGATATATGGCTACAGAGCTGACAGAGAATATGAAGGAGGTAAACCCGAAACAGTACGATGAGATCACGGGACGGATTCCTATGGGACGCTGGGGAAAAATTGAAGATCTTCAGGGAACGGTAGTATTTCTGGCCTCTGAAGCAGCTTCTTATATCAGCGGGGCTGTTATTCCGGTAGATGGAGGGTTTTTAGGAAAATAGATTAATTTATATATCAGATAAGATTATGGAGAGAATATTTCGATACTGACGAAATATTCTCTCTTTTTTCTTTGATATAAAAATAAAACTTATAATTTATGGTTAGCATAACAAAATTAAGTTATTTTATTTGTTTTGCGTAATATTGTTGGAAAAGCTGTGGGTTTATATAATAAGCACATAAAATAATTGTGAAAAACGACTATAATATAGTGAAAATATGAGGGGAATATATGCAACACAACTATAAAAGAGAGAGGGAAGGAGAATTGGCTTGTGAAAGTATTTATTGCAACGGATTCCTTCAAAGGAAGTTTAAGCAGTGTCCAGGCTGCAAAAAGGATGGAAGAGGGAATACTCAGGGTATTTCCTGAAGCGGTAATTGAGTATTCGCCGATAGCCGACGGAGGGGAAGGAACGGTGGAGACTTTGATTTCCGCGATAGGCGGCGAGATGAAGCAGAAAATGGTTATGAAACCGAACGGGGGATATACAGAAGCAGCGTTTGGAATTTTAAATAATGGAAAAGCAGTGATTGAAATGGCTGCAGCATCCGGTCTTCCTTTAGTAAGTCCAGGAGAACGTAATATTATGGAAGCGACTACATATGGGGCGGGAGAACTTTTAAAAGCGGCGCTGGACGCCGGGTGCAGACAAATTTTAATTGGTATCGGAGGCTCTGCGACAAATGACGGAGGAGTCGGTATGGTTCAGGCGCTGGGGGGATCTTTTAAAGACAGAAATGGAAAAGAGATAGGTTTTGGGGGAAAAAATCTTATAGATATTGTAGATATTGATCTCACAGGCTTAGATCAAAGACTCCGGGACACGGAGATTACAGTAATGTGTGATGTTACCAATCCTCTTTATGGCGAAAATGGCGCGGCTAGGATATACGGACCTCAGAAGGGAGCGACAGAGGAGCAGATCCAGGAGTTAGACAAAGGGTTGAAAAATCTGGCAGATGTAACAGACAAAGTATTAGGAAAAGATTTTCGATGGATGAAGGGCGCAGGGGCAGCAGGCGGTCTTGGAATGGGAATGAAAGCATTCCTGAACGCTAACCTTAAACCGGGGATTGAAGCAATTATGGATGCGTCCAATATTGATGAAAAAATAAAAAGAGCAGACGTTATAGTAACCGGAGAAGGGAGGATCGATAACCAGTCAGTATGTGGGAAGGTAATAGACGGAATTGCCAGAAGGGCCCGTGTTTACAATAAACCGGTAATTGCAGTTGTAGGAAGTGCAGAAAGCGACATATCAGAGGTATATGCTGCGGGAATTGAATCGGTCGAAGCTGCAGTCTGCAGAAATATGTCTGTCAGCTATGCGATGAATGAAGCTTCTACGCTGGTGGCAGATGCGGCGGAAAGAATCATGCGGTCCATCAGTGTGGGGATGAAGCTCCATATGGCTGAAACAGAGGAGGAATAGAAAATATTAAGGGATAAGGAGGTATTTCGATGGATATCTATTTGCAGGCGGTAACAAATGGCTTAATGGTAGGGGGAATCTATGCTCTGGTGGGATTGAGCCTGACAATTATTTTTGGAGTTATGAAGATCATTAATTTCTGCCAGGGCGAACTTTTGATGTTGGGAATGTATGTGTCTTTTGTACTGTACGATCAGTTTGGAATGGATCCGTTTCTGGCTATCCCGTTTGTAGCGGTGATCATGTTCATATTCGGAGCGATCCTGCAGTCGACCTTGATTACAAGGTCTGTCCGGGAAGACGATGATTCTAATGTGCTGTTTCTGACAGTTGGCCTGGGAATCCTGTTTCAGAATTTGTGTCTGATGATTTTTAAATCGGATTATCATACGGCAGTCAGCGCGATCTCTCAGAAAAATATCAGCCTTGGTTCCATTACTATAAGTGTCCCCAGGCTTGTCAGCTTTCTGATCCTGATTGTAGTTACAATACTGATATTTCTTTTTCTACGCTATACAACGATTGGAAAGCAGATACGCGCTACATCCCAGAACAGGACTGGAGCCCAGGTTTCAGGAATAAAAACCAGTGTCGTTTATGCCTCCACTTATGGATTGGGAGCCGCTATCGCAGGAATTACAGGAGCCTGTCTAATGTCTTATTACTATGTATTCCCGACAGTGGGATCTGTCTATGGAACCAGATCATTTATTGTAGTTACGCTGGGAGGCCTAGGAAGTATTCCGGGCGCACTGATCGGCGGAGTTGTTTTAGGGCTTCTGGAAACGCTGGGATCTGTAGTGGTAGGAGCGTCGTTCAAGGATATGGTAGTTTTTGTTACGTTTATCCTGATACTTGTTGTCAAACAGATGATCAAAACGAAAAGGGGGTAAATAAGGATGAAGAAAAGAATAGGCTCCCGTCAGATATTACTGGCAATTATTGTGATTATTGTGGGTCTTATGCCCCTTTATGTTAGGACACCGTATATTTTATCCATTTGTATTATGGCATTTTATATCGGCAGCGCATCATTATCATGGAGTGTTCTCGGAGGCCTGACAGGACAGAACTCTCTTGGACATGCCGGGTTTATGGGACTTGGAGCTTACATAAGTACTCTTCTGCTGCTTAATTTCAATGTATCGCCATGGATCAGTATCCCGATTGTTTTTGTTGTAGTCGGAGCGATTTCAGCACTTTTGCTGTCGCCCTGTTTTCGACTGAGAGGAGTTTACTTTACTCTTGTTACTATTGCATTTGCAGAGGCTTTCCGAAACCTGTTTACTAACTGGGACTATGCTGGAAAAGGCGGAGGGCTGCTGCTGCCTTTTGGACAATCCGATTTCGGAATGATGCGGTTTATGGGTAAAGAGGCATACTTTTATCTGAGCCTCGGAATGGTAATACTGATGTATATTATAGTGAAAGTTATTGACCGGTCTAAACTTGGATATGGTCTGAAAACAGTACGGGAAGATGAAGATACAGCAAATGCTATTGGGATTAATCCATGGAAATATAAAGTGATCGCTGCTTTTATAAGCTGTGGCCTGACGGCGGTCTGCGGTGTATTTTATGCAAATTATTATCGTTTTATAGACCCTGAGATCATGATACAGACACAGTCTGTAGAATACATCCTTCCGGCTCTGATAGGCGGACTTGGCAGTGTAACAGGACCGCTTCTGGGAGCGGTAATTATCACACCGATTTCCCAGTTGTTAAATGCAAATCTCAGTAGTATTGCCGCCGGTTTTGATCAGATAGTATATGCGGGCATCCTGATCGTTGTTATACTTTTCCAGCCGAAAGGAATTATGGGATGGTTTAATGAAAGCAGGCTGAAAATGAAGGTCAACCGTATTTTTGACTTGATAGATGCAAAATTATTTGGCAGAAAATAAACCGCGGAGGAGGAATTGACTATGGGAAATATCTTGGAAATACAAAAGTTATCAAAAAATTTCAAGGGATTAAAGGCAGTCAGCGACGTCAGCTTTTCCGTGGAAGAAGGAAAAATAACCGGGCTGATCGGATCAAATGGCGCGGGGAAAACAACACTGTTTAATATGGTAAGCGGTGTTTTTCCGCCCACATCAGGAAAGGTTATTTATAAGGGGCAGGATATTACAGGAATGCAGCCATATAAGTATACAGGAATCGGTATCGCAAGAACCTTTCAGATCATGAAACCGCTGGCTCATATGACTGTGTTGGAAAATGTGGCATCCGGTGCGATGTATGGAAGAAAACAATGTAAAAATCTGAAACAGGCGAGGGAATACGCGGAAGAAATTCTGGAACTGACCGGTTTATATGAGAAAAAAGACTGGCTGCCCGGAAACATGGGAACACCTTTTAAAAAGAGACTTGAAGTCGCCAGAGCTCTGGCAACAGACCCGGATCTTCTGCTTTTAGATGAGGTAATGGCCGGACTGAATCCTACAGAAACAGATGATGCGATCGAACTTTTTCGGAAAATAAATGAAAAGGGAACTACGATTCTTCTTATTGAACATGTAATGCGTGCTGTTGCAAACCTCTGTCAGAAAGTTGTGGTTATGCATCATGGAGAAAAGATCGCGGAAGGCACTCCGGAACAGGTCATGAATGATCCGTATGTTATAGAGATTTACCTTGGAAAGGAGGAGCAGGGCTGATGAGTGAAAATTATTTCGAAATATCAAACCTGAACGTAAAATACGGGGATATTCAGGTGCTCTGGGATGTAAGTTTTCACGCGGGAAAAGGTGAAATTATTGCTATTGTTGGAAGCAATGGAGCAGGAAAAAGCACAACGGTAAAGGCATGCGCGGGTCTTATCAGATCAGAGAGCGGGAAAATCTGTATAAATGGAACGGATCTGGCAGGAGGCAGTTGCCGTCAGTTTATAGATAACGGAATTATTCTTGTACCGGAAGGCCGTCAGCTTTTTCCAGAAATGACAGTTTATGAAAATCTGGAAATGGGGGCAAGCAGCAAAGAAGCCAAAATGAAAAAGAAGGATACAATAGAGAAAATTTTCACATGGTTCCCAAAGTTAAAAGAGAGAAGCCGTCAGCTTGCAGGAACCTTAAGCGGAGGAGAACAGCAGATGGTAGCTTTTTCAAGAGGAATGATGGGACTTCCAAAACTGCTGATGATGGACGAACCTTCACTCGGGCTGGCTCCTAATATTGTGGATAACATTTTTACTATTGCAAAGACCATTGCCAGAGATTCGGGTCTGACGATCATTTTGGTTGAGCAGGATGTAAGAAAAGCTTTGAAAATCGCGAACAGAGGATATGTTTTGGAAAACGGGCAGGTGACTATTGAAGGAACAGCAGAAGAATTAATGAACGATCCGGAGGTAAAGAAAGCTTATTTGGGATTTTGACAGATCCGGAGGAAAGATTTAGCGCAACAAGGGGTAAACCCTGAAAATAAATATAAGAAAAGGAGAGCGAAAACTATGAAGAAAAAAGTATTGGCAGTTTTATTGGCGGCAGCCACAACGGTATCTATGATGGCGGCAGTACCAGTATTTGCAGAGGATTCTGAAACAATTAAGATTGGAACGCTTTACCCGCTTACCGGAGATGTGGCGTCCATTGGCCAGAACATTATGCGCGGAGTTGAATTTGCTGTAAATGAGATTAATGAAGCTGGCGGTATCGATGGGAAACAGATTGAAATCGTCCAGGGTGATTCAAAGGGAGATACAAAAACCGGAATGACGGAAGCAGAGCGTCTGATCACACAGGAAAATGTCTGCGCAATTCTTGGCGCATATCAGAGCAGTGTTACAGAAGTGGTGGCTCAGGTAGCAGAGCAGTATCAGGTGCCGATGCTGACGGCGATTTCCACGGCAGACTCTCTGACAGAAACAGGATATGAATATTTCTTCCGTATGGCGCCTACAAACAGTATGTTCCTCCGTGATATGATCCAGTTTCTGGTAGATGAGTCGGCTGAAAATGAAGACGTGAAGGTGGAAAGTATCGCGGTATGTGCGGATAATACACTTCTTGGACAGGAAACAGCAGAATGGGCAAAATACTTTGCCGAGGAACAGGGCATTGAATATCTTGGCGAGGTACTGTATTCCAAAGGAGCGGCGGATCTGTCATCTGAAGTAATTCAGTTAAAGGATATGAATCCGGATGCCCTTGTAGTAGACAATTATATTTCTGACGGTATCCTTCTTACCAAGACAATGGCAGAACAGGGCTATAAACCCAACATTATGATCGGAAAAGCAACGGCATATATTGACCCATCTTATATTCCGGCAGTGGGCGAACTGTGCAACGGTATAGTAACGGCGGCAGAATTTAATCCGGGAAGTAAGGGACAAGAAATTTCCGATGCTTTTGCAGAGGAATATGGTGTTGATATGAATGGTCATTCAGCAGAGGCTTATACGGCTATGTGGGTATTAAAAACAGCTATTGAAAATGCAGGATCTACAGAAAGAGAAGATATCAAAAACGCTCTGGCAGAAGTTAAGATCGAAGGCTCTTTCCCAGGCGGAAGTGAGATCATCCTTCCATATGATACGATCGAGTTCAGCGATATTGAAATGAACGGACAGCAGCACACCAATACAAATGCAGGTGCAGTTCTGACAATTCTTCAGATTCAGGATGGAGAGTATAAGACAGTATGGCCGCTTGATATTGCAGATGCAGAGCTGCAGTATCCGGCAACATATGAATAAATTCACACAAATGCAAAAGGAGAGACATAATTATGAAATCACTTGAAGGAAAAGTTGCGATTGTAACAGGATCAGCCCGGGGAATCGGTTTTGGAATTGCTAAAGTTCTGGCGGAAAAAGGTGCGTCGGTTGTGATTTCTGATGTACGTGAAGATGCTGCAAAAGAAGCGGCAGAGGAACTGAAAGCTTCCGGAGCAAACGCTGTAGCGATAGCTTGTGATGTTTCAAAATTAGAAGATGCGGAGAAGCTTTTCCAGGGAACATTGGATGCATTTGGCAAGCTGGATATTCTTGTTAATAATGCAGGCATTAATAAAGACATGATGGCACATAAGATGACAGAAGATGCCTGGAACGCGGTTATTAATGTAAATCTTACAGGCGTGTACCACTGTATCCGGGCTGTCCTTCCATACATGCGGGAAAGAAACTATGGAAGAATTATCAATATCTCCTCAGCAGGATGGCAGGGAAATATAGGACAGGCAAATTACGCCGCTGCCAAGGCCGGTGTTATCGGTCTGACAAAGACAATCGCAAAGGAGAACGCGAAAAAAGGAATTACCTGTAACGCGATCTGTCCGGGATTTATCGAGACAACTATGACAACCAGCATTCCCGAGAAGGCATGGAATATTATGGTATCCAAGATTCCAATGGGATATGTGGGAAAACCGGAAGATGTAGGCAAAACTATTGCGTTTCTGGCATCAGATGAAGCTTCTTACGTTACAGCGGAGGTATGGAACGTCGGCGGCGGAATGGTATTATAAGAGAGGAGTGAGTTGGCATGCAGAAGGAAATTGTACTTGTATCCGGAGCCAGAACCGCCGTAGGTAAATTCGGCGGCTCATTGAAACAGTTTGAGACAAGCGATCTTGGTAGCTTTGCAGTAAAAGAGGCGGTTGCCAGAGCTGGATTAAAACCGGAAGATATAGACGAAGTAGTTATGGGATGTGTGGGGCAGGCAGCGGAAAATGCTTTTATGGCCAGACTGTGCTCACTGAAAGCCGGCATACCTGTAGAGGCGGGAGCCCTTACAGTCAACCGTCTTTGCTCATCGGGACTGCAGGCGATTGTCACGGCCGCTATGGAAATTGATCACGACTTTGCCCATATTGCAGTTGCCGGAGGAGCGGAAAGCATGACAAATCTTCCGTTTTATCTCCGAAAAGCCCGGTTTGGATACCGCATGGGACATGGAGAACTTGAAGATGGACTGATCACGGCGCTATCAGATCCCATGACGAGGGATCATATGGGAATTACCGCAGAAAATATTGCGGCTAAATTCTCTATTACCAGAGAAGAGCAGGACGAATATGCGTACAAAAGCCAGATGAAAGCGGCTAAAGCCAGGGAAGAAGGAAAATTCAGGGATGAGATTATTCCTCTGGAGGTAAAGATCAGCAAAAAAGAAACGGCAGTTTTTGATCAGGACGAATTTATACGGGCTGACACTACAATGGAAAAACTTGCAAAGCTGCGTCCGGCATTTAAAAAAGACGGTACTGTTACGGCTGGAAACGCATCAGGAATTAATGACTGCGGAGCTGCGGTTGTGGTAATGGAAGCGGACGAAGCGAAGAGAAGAGGAGTAAAACCTGTTGTAAAGATCGTGGATGCCGCGGTTGCCGGTGTAGATCCTGCTTATATGGGGCTGGGGCCGATTCCGGCGGTTAGAAAGCTCTGGGAAAAGACAGGTATTTCTGACGAGCAGGTAGGACTATATGAACTGAACGAGGCTTTTGCCGCTCAGGCGATCGCCTGTATCCGGGAGCTGAAACTGAATCCGGAAAAAGTAAATGTAAATGGAAGCGGTATTTCCATCGGACATCCTATAGGCGCCACCGGCTGTATGATCACGATAAAGCTGATGAATGAAATGGTTCGTCGTCATGAGAAATATGGAATCGCGACTTTATGCATCGGCGGAGGACAGGGTCTTGCAGTTTTGTTTGAACTCTGTGAATAACTGATAAACAGAGGCGGCCGGTATGTTAGGTACCGGCTGCCTTTCAAATTTGCAGGAGAAGACAATGATAATCAGAAATTTGTACGATACACTGGCGAATACGGCGGCAGCTTTCCCGGATAAAATAGGAATTTCCGATGGAAAAACAAGGATTTCCTATAAAGAGCTGTTGCAGAGAACAGACTTTCTTTCTGCATATTTAAAAAGTGTACTACAGATAAAAAAAGGCGACTGTGTCGGCGTTCTGATGCTGAATTGTATTGAATACATATTACTTATCTACGCCGCCGCCAAAATAGGGGCGAAAGTCGTTTTGATCAATGCAAAGCTTCATGCGAAGGAAATCGCTTTTATTCTGGAAGATACAAAAACAGAGTATCTTGCCATTCAGGCTGATATATGGGAAAGAGTGTCTCATGAAATTGGAAAAACACAGGTCAAAACGCTTCTTCTGGACGCGAACGTCATGTTTGAACATATGGAAAGATATAATGTCCACTGTTTTTCAGAAGGTATCTTATATACGGAAAAAACAGCCGAAATTCGGGAAACAGATCTTGATGATCCCATTGCCGTCCTGTATACATCAGGAACCAGCGGTACGCCGAAGGGAGCGGAAATAACACACAGAGCAGTTTTGGAAACAGTATATTCCTATGCGAAAATATTGAATCTGAATGAAAACCAAAGTACTTTGCTGGCCGTTCCTCTTTTTCATGTCACCGGTTTTTCGTGTATTATGGCGGTCTTTATATATATCGGCGGTTATCTCAGGATGCTGCCGTCCTTTCATTCTGATCAGGCGCTGAAAATCTTATCAGAAGAACATATCAGGCATTTTCATGCAGTTCCGACAATTTACCAGATGCTTGTTAATGTTATGAAAAAGGAATATGATCTGAGTTCTCTGGAATCTGCTGTCTGTGGAGGAGGATATATTGAGGATCGCCTGATAAAAGAATTTTGCTCTATTGCGCCGAATGTTTCTTTCCATCCTGCATATGGTATGACAGAAACAGCAGGAGGAGGAGTACTTTTTCCGGAAAGCTATCTGAAAAGTTGTAAAAAAGGCTCTGCGGGAAAAGTAATGGAAAACTGTGAGATTGCTATATTTGATGAACAGAAAAAGAAACTTCCGGCAGGAGAAATCGGACAGATCGCTTTTCGGGGAGCGATGATCATCAGCCATTATTTAAACCACAAAGGAGAAGATAACTTTGTCGGAGAATGGCTCCTCTCCGGAGATCTGGGATATCTGGACAACGATAATTATATCTATGTCGTGGGAAGAATAAAATCTATGGTAAACCGGGGCGGTGAGAAAATTTACTCCCGTTTTGTAGAACGGGAAATTTTAAGTAATCCCAAGGTGAATCAGTGTATGGTATTTCCAGTGAAGGATTTTCTGTTCGGAGAGGTCCCGGGATGTGTCATTGTCCCGAATAAAGGGGCAGATGTTACAGAGCAGGAAATACGTGACTATCTAAAGAAAAGAATACAGAAAACAAAGATACCTGTGTACATTGAATTCTGGGATCAGCTTCCTAATACGGCCAGTGGAAAAGTGAAGGTAGCGTATCTGTCCCGTCTGTTTACAGAAAAATATTATTCAGAGGAGGGAAATCATTGAAAAAACCCGTATTTATTACAGCAGAGAAAGCTGTGGATATGATACAGAGCGGAACGACGCTCTGTACAATAGGAATGACGTTAGTATCCGCCAGCGAAAGTATTTTAAAAGCAATCGAGAAAAAGTTTTTGGCGGAAGGAGTTCCAAACCAGCTTACATATTTTCATACCTGCGGACAGTCGGACAGACAGTCCGGGAAGGCGCATCTGGCCCATGAGGGACTTATAAAAAGAGTGATCGGAGGTCATTGGGGGCTGTGTCCTCCTTTTATGAAGCTGATCTCAGAGAATAAAATAGAAGCTTATAATCTGCCCCAGGGACAAATGGCAAATATGTTCCACAGTATGGCTTTAAGGGAACCGGGAAAGCTGAGCAAGATAGGGCTGGGAACCTATATTGACCCAAGGATTGAAGGCGGAAAAATGAATGCCAGGACAAAAGAAAAGGAAGATATTGTTGGCATTGTTACTGTGGACGGAGAGGAATATCTTCAATATAAACCAGTGCCTATTGACACATTGATTATACGTGGAACTTACTGTGACGAGAATGGGAATATTTCCACAGCCCATGAGGCTATGGTACTGGAAGTGCTCCCGGCGGTGATGGCAACAAAACGCTTTGGAGGAAAAGTGATCTGTCAGGTGGAACGTGTGGTAAAAAATTCTACGATTGATCCGAAAGAAGTAACTGTACCTGGAGTTCTTGTCGACGCCATTGTGGTTTGTGAGAATCCTTTTGAGGATCACCGACAGACTTCTTCCTGGTATTATGATCCCTCATACAGCGGACAGGCGTTTGCTCCGGAATCAGCGGTAGAGCCTATCCCGTTAAGTGTGAGAAAAATTATTGGAAGAAGAGCCCTTATGACGCTTGTACCAGATGTAATCATCAATGTAGGAACAGGAATCCCCAATGATGTAATAGGGCCTATCATGGCGGAAGAAGGGATTTCGGACGATGTGACGATTACTGTGGAATCAGGAATTTACGGCGGCGTGCCGGCGGGAGGAATTGATTTCGGTATCTCCAGGAATCCACAGGCACTGATACCTCATGACCGCCAGTTTGAATATTATAATGGCGCGGGCATTGATTATACTTTTATGGGTGCAGGTGAAATGGACAGCCTTGGAAATGTGAATGCTACAAGGATGGGCGACCGGGCGCCAGGCGCCGGAGGCTTCGTTGATATCACTTCAACTGCAAGAAACGTGGTATTCTGTTCTACTTTTACCGGAGGAGGTCTGGAAGTCAGTTACGGAAAAGACGGAATACATATTGAGAAAGAGGGGCGTTTTAAAAAGCTGGTAAAATCTGTACAGCAGATTTCCTATAATGGCAGGCTCGCCTTTGAGCGTGGACAAAATATGTACTACGTTACAGAAAGAGCTGTTTTTCGTCTGACAGAAAACGGCCCTTTGCTTATAGAGATTGCCAAAGGCATTGATCTTCAAAAGGATATTCTGGATCAAATGGAATTTGTCCCGATGATTGCGGAAGATCTTCAGTATACCCCCATAGAACTTTATCTTCCGGAACCGTTTAATTTGAAGAAAAGAATTCATGAAAACTGCACGGGTAAATAAGAACAAAGATTTTATCAAAGATATGGCTGCTGCTGATACCAGAAAAAGTATCAGCAGGAGACGGAAAGGGAGAAATATGAAGCCAATGAGATTACATCATGTAGGAATTATTATGCCTACTATGGAAAAAGCAGAACAGTTTATGGAGCAATTCGGTCTTGAAAAGGACTATATGGAATATGTAGAGGCGTACCACGCCTATTGTCTTTTTACAAAATATCATGCAGATGAAAGCCCAGTAGAGCTGATCATTCCTACAGAGGGTGTTCTGACAGAGTTCAGAAACGGAAAAGGAGGCCTTCACCATATAGCCTTTGAAGTAGAGGATGTAGAGGCTGTAAAAGATGAATATGAACAAAAAGGATTAATGATGCTGGAAGAAAAGCCGGTGGAAGGCGCGGGAGGAATTATCGTGAATTTTCTGCGTCCCCGTTTTGGCTTTGGCGTTCTGGTAGAATTTGTACAGAAAGCAGAATAAGATCCATACGCAGGCAGGGCATATGAGAAGGTCAGTGTCTTTGTCTGTATATTAGACCATAAGGAAAAGAGGACATCTTATGGAAATAAAGAAAATTATGGTGGTCGGTGCGGGCATTATGGGAAGCGGAATCGCGCAGGTATGCGTAGAACATGGTTTTGCTACAGTGCTGACCGACGTAAAAGAAGAATATGCCAGAAAAGGGAAAGAAAACGCGGCGCATTTCTTGGAGCGAAAAGTACAAAAACAGCGGATGACAGAAGCTGATAAGGAAAAAACACTGGCTCTTTTAGAAACTGCGGAGGGATACAAGAAAGGAGCGGATGCAGATTTAGTCATCGAGGCGGCTACCGAGAACGCAGAGGTGAAAAAACAGATTTTCCGTGATCTGGATGAAACATGTAAAGCAGACGCTATTTTGGCATCGAATACTTCTACAATTTCAATCTCCATGCTGGCCGGAAATACAAAAAGACCGTGCAAGGTTGCCGGAATGCACTTTTTTGTTCCTGCGCCAGTGATGAAACTGGTAGAAGTAACCCCGGGGCTGCTTACAGAGGCAGAAACGGTGGATATTCTCATGGAATTTGCGCGCCAGATTGGCAAAGAACCTGTAAAAGCGCCGGATACATCAGCGTTTCTTGTGAATCGACTTCTTGATCCTATGTGGAATGAAGCCATGTATCTTGTGATGGAGGGAAATAGACCGGAGGATATCGACAAGGCCATGAGATTAGGGGCCAATCATCCAATGGGACCGCTGGAACTGGCTGATTATGCCGGACTGGACATTGTCTTGGCTGTTATGGAACAGATGCAAAGGGATTTGGGCGATAAATATAAGCCCTGTCCGCTTTTACGGCAGATGGTTCAGGCGGGCCTTCTGGGAAGAAAAACAAAGAGAGGTTTTTATGATTATTCAAAATTATGAACAATCTGACCGCAGAAGCAGGAAATTATGTTCTGGCAAAACGGATACATTCAGGTTATAATAGGAAATAAATCCCTGCCGCCTTTACAGGGCGGACAGAAGAAAGCGGTGAAAAAATGCGGAAACAAAAGCGGGTGGAGGATTCCCGCACGGAAAACACCTACCTGATCATGCCGAAACATATCAACGGGTACGGGCGGCTGTTCGGTGGGATTCTGATGCAGTGGATCGACGAAGTGGCGGGAACTGTGGCGCGCCGCCACGCCGGAAGCATTGTGACTACTGCCTGTGTGGACAACCTGAATTTCAAGGCGGGAGCCTATCTGGGGAATACAGTCGTTCTTATTGGGAAAATGACGTATGTGGGCCGCACCTCTATGGAGGTCCGGGTAGATACTTATGTGGAGGACATGGACGGGACAAGAAGGATCATTAACAGAGCCTATGAGGTTTTGGTGGCTATCGACCAGAACGATAATAAACTGGAAGTTCCCGGTCTGGCTGTGGAAACAGAATCCGAAAAAGCTGAGTGGATAGGCGGCGAAAAAAGGTATGCGCTGCGGAAACAAAGGAGAAAAGAGGGATATTAGAAATTTAATATGAAAGTATTGGGGTCGCTGCACTGATTATTTTGTGCGCGGCCCCATAATCATATCTTGAGCCAAAATTCGACAAAACCTCTCATTTTTCGCTCTTGCGGACTATTTGCGGCCGTGATACTATAAAAGAAAAAGCTGTTCTATTTGTTCTGATCATTTCTTTTCTATTTCATTTTGCAGGTAACGTGGCCTGTCCTTTCTTGACACTCTGTACCTTCTCAGGTATCCTTACAAAGCCGCGGTGAAGTGCGACGACATTTAGGATATGCCAGAGAGGTTTTTATGAATAAGACAAAGCCCGTTGCCACCGCTGGAAAAGCGCCAGGACAAAAGCAGATTCTTCAATGGCATCCGGCATTTTATGCAGATGTCCAGATTGAGTTGGCAGAAAATGCCTCGAACCTTACTTTTGAGAATGAACATCAGCTTTCTACAAAACCGATGGAAGTAGATGCAGTGATTATTAAAAAAGAAGCAGAATATCCGATTCATAAAAATATAGGACGGATATTCCGAAAATATAATCTGATAGAATATAAATCTCCGGAAGATTATCTGAGCATTGATGATTTTTATAAGGTTTATGGCTACGCCTGCTTTTATAAAGCAGATACGGAAACGGCGGACAGTATTTCTATTGGTGAACTGACGATTACATTTGTCTGCCATCAATATCCCCGAAAGCTGTCGAGACATTTGGAAAATGTCAGAGAATATTCTATAGAAGAACAAGACGAAGGGATTTATTATATAAAAGGAGATATCATCCCTATACAGCTTCTTGTTATCAGTGAGCTGTCTCCGGAGAAAAATCTCTGGCTGAGCAGCCTGACAGATCGCCTGAGCAGTAGGGAAACAGTACAAAAACTTCTGAAGGATTATCGCGGGAAACAAAAAAATCCTTTATACCGCTCTGTGATGGATATTATTGTACGTGCGAACAGAGCTTATTTTGAGGAGGTGAACAGTATGTGCGACGCACTGGAAGAAATGATGGAAGATATGATGAAAGACAGGCTGGAAGATATGGTAAAAGACAGGCTGGAAGATGTGATGAAAGATAAGATGGATTTTATGAAGGAACAGGCGGAAGAACAGGCACGAAGTGAGGTGACTGCGCAAATGAATACCCTGATCCTGAAACTCTCCCGGCTCGGAAGGATTGAGGAGCTTGTAAAAGCCGCGTCAGATGAAGAATATGAAAAAAAGCTTTTTGAAGAATTTGGATTGCTGCCTTGTGTTGATATGGAAAAATAGTAAATAAGTCCCTTTAGTTTGATACTAAACGGGACTTTTCATATGCGCTTTAGAGCGTGTTGCCTCTCGCTCATTAACGCTAAGAAAGGAGAAGCTTATCCATGGCAAAAAAACTTGGAATTATTTCAGATACTCACGGTCTTTTACGGCCTGAGGTGATGGAAATACTGAGAACCTGCGACTGTATCCTGCACGGAGGAGATTTCAACAGGCCGGAGATCCTGGATGAACTCAGACCTCTGGCATCCATTTATGCGGTTCGCGGCAACAACGACCGGGAGTGGGCGGAGGGACTGGCAAAAACCCTCCGTTTTACCATAGAGGGAGTGGAGTTTTTTATGACACATAATAAGAAAGACGTAGCCTGGGATCTTGGCAGCGCTCAGGTGGTGGTGTTCGGCCATACCCATAAATATTTTGAACAGATGATCGACGGACGTCTGTGGCTGAATCCGGGAAGCTGCGGAAGGAGCCGGTTTGGACAGGAGCCGACTATGGCTGTGATGACGGTGGACAAAGGTTCATGGAAGGTGGATAAGATCGTGATCCCGGAGAAAAAATAGAAAATGAAAAACAGAATATATGTTCCGCGAACAAATATTCGATAAAAATCGGTTTATCCCGTTTTATTGGACATGTGTTGTGGTATAATTGATTCCAACAGGAAGAAACGTTCAGAAAAAATGTTCGGTTTAGTGGGAGGAATGAATTATGTGGAGCGGACAGAGAGGCTACAGAAGCGATAAGATTATTGTGCTGGCAGATACGGGGTATTATACAGAACATGAGAAGGCAAAGCACAACAGAAGCAGAAAGAAGCTTTCCCGTATTATGGCGATGATCCTGGGGGCTGTCGTGACGATAGAGCTGCTGATTCTGGGAGCGATGCTTCTGAATCTGGATTTCCGCTCTGCGGACAGTGTGGCGGTAATTCTGGGAGCGTCGGTTCTTTACTGCGGAGTCGTGGCTTCTCTGACGGACAAATAATCCCGGAGTATTGCAGAAGGAGTACGACCATGCCTAGATCCTTTAACCAAAAACTGAAAATATTATTTTTGATGAAAATTTTCCAGGAGAAGACAGACCCGGAACATCCTGTGCCTGTGCGGGATATTATTACAGAGATGGAAGGCTATGGGATCAGCGTGGAGAGGAAAACCGTCTATGACGACATCGAGACGCTGCGTACATTCGGAATGGACATCCGCAGCAGAAGAGGGAAAAAAGCAGGATATTATCTGGCTGAACGGACGTTCCGCCTTCCGGAACTGAAATTTCTCATGGATGCGGTTCAATCGTCGAAATTCATTACGGAGGAACAGTCCAGGAACCTGATAAAGAAGCTGGAGAGTCTTACCAGCATCTGTGAGGCGAAGAAACTGCAGAGTCAGGTTATGACAGGCCAGGGGATAAAGGCGGTCAATGAAGAAATCTACACAAATATTGAAACGATTTATGACGCCATTGCCCAGAATCGCCAGATCAGTTTCCGGTACTATGAGTGGACGGTTTCCAAGAAGCTGGTGCAGAAGCGGGATGGAAACCGATATCACGTCAGTCCGGGGAAACTTCTGTGGAAAAATGAGAACTACTATCTGTTGGGACTGGATGAACTCAGCGGAGTCGTCAAACACTACCGGGTGGACAAGATGCGGCAGGTGGAGATCGAGGGCAGGAAACGCAACGGTGAGACGATCTTCCGGGATTTTGATCTGGGGAAATTTTCCTCCGGTACATTTGGGATGTTCGGAGGAAAGGAGATCAGTCTGAAGATAAAATTTGATAACGGTCTGATAGGGGTGATCCTTGACCGCTTCGGGCAGAAAGCGGTGATCCTGCCGGCGGACGACAGTCACTTTATCCTGCAGGCCCATATCCATGTCAGCGGACAGTTTTACGGCTGGCTGGCCGGACTGGGAGCGGGAGCTGAGATTCTAAGTCCGGAGAAGACGCGCCGGGAATACGTGGATTTTCTTAAAGAAACCTTGAAAAAGTATGAAGATTAGGTCTGTATTTTGCTGGGAATCGAATATGTATATATTACACATAAAAAATAAATAATATAGAATAAAAAGAGAATAACGAGAAAATAAAAAGATTATATAAAATAAAGACAGAATAAAATTATAGGCGTTTTGCACAAAAAAAACGCCTTTTTTTGTAGAAAATAGGCAGGTACGATATTGACTTTCTACAGTTCGAAGAGCAAAATAAAGAAATCAAATGAGTCGGTCTGACCAAACATACGGACTGAAGAAAGGGAGGGAGTGAAACGAACAGTTTAACAGAAACGCTGAAAGAAGAACTGAACTGTCAGACAGTATTTACCATTCCTGTTTTCGACGGAATTCCGGTTTTTGAATCTGTTGTCGTTACCTGGGTGATCATGGCGGTGCTGCTGGTGCTGTCGCTGATCCTGGTTCGGAACCTCAGAGTCGAAAATCCCGGCAAAAAACAGCTTCTTCTGGAAGCAGGCGTTGATTTTCTTCGTAAATTTTTCCGCGGCCTTCTCGGCGAAGACGGAGAACGCTATATCCCCTATATGATGACAGTACTGATTTATCTGGGTGTAGCAAATGTTTCAGGGATTTTCGGTGTGAAACCGCCTACGAAGGATCTGAATGTCACACTTGCTCTGGCAGTGATGAGTATGTTCCTTATCGAATACTCCGGCATTCATAAAAAGGGACTGAAGGGATTTTTCAGAAGTTTTCTTGATCCTATACCGGTAATGCTGCCCATGAATATCATGGAGGTTCTGATCCGCCCTACGGCTCTTTGCTTCCGGCTTTTCGGCAACATTCTGGGAGGCTTTGTGGTTATGGCTCTGGTAGAGTTTGTATGTCCCACGGTTCTTCCGGTCCCGTTCAGTCTGTATTTTGATTTCTTTGACGGATTTATACAGGCGTATATTTTTGTATTTCTGACATCCATGTTCATGAGAGAGACAATGGACTGACAGAGGAATTTTAACTTCATTCTATTTCATTTATTTTCAGGAGG
>DXGV01000004.1 GCA_019113745.1 Candidatus Blautia intestinavium | reverse complement strand
TTGCCGATAGTGGACGGCGCGTTGAACAGTGCCGCCCGTAGGTACTGCTTGATGTTGCGTATCTTCGTGGTGTTCTCCCGCATACAGTCAAGGACGAACCGGATATGTTCGCTGTCCAGTTTCATAAACTTTGACTTCACAAGCTCTGCCGGGTAGTCGTCCCCGGCGATACGGATTGTCCTGCGCCTTGTGCAGACCGTTTCAAGGATAAGGTCAACGATTTCATCTATCCGGTCATGGTCGTAGGGCATATCCTGTTTGAGAATGTCATAGCAGATATTGTCCTTGATGATTTCCTCATATACCCGGTATGCGTCGTTCGGTTCCTTTCGTTTCCGTTCCGGCGGCTGTGCCGCGCCCTCAAAAGGAGAGGGGTTAGGGGAATGGATAGGAATGGAATGGGTACTTTGTGTATCTGTATTTGATTTTTCTTTTTTTGATTGATTAGTCTTTTGTTCTTCTTTAATTATTTGCATTGGATTTTCCGACGTCGGATTTCCCGTTGTCGGATTTTCCAATACCGGATTACCCGCTGTTGGATTTTCCAATATCGGCTTTTCCAACTCCGGGGGCTGTGGCTGCTCGTAAATGGTGTACTCAATGGCGGTCATTTTGCCTTTCTCGTCGCGTCCCTGCCGTCTTGTGATATATCCGGCTTTTTCAAGCTCCCAAACGGCGGTACGGATAGCGTCAATACTTTCCCGGTTGATATGGGACAGCCCCGCAAGGGTATAGTCCCAATCCTCCGGCAAAGACAGCATTTGCGACAACAAGCCCTTTGCTTTCAAGGTCAGTTCCTTGTTGCGTAAGTGGTGGTTGCTCATTACGGTATATCCCGTGTTCCGTTCCACTCTGAAAACTGCCATAGCTTATCAGCTCCTTTGCTGTGGATTTGTTACGCAGTAGAACGCGGATTTTGAGGGGAAAGGTATCTTTCCCTTGCTTCCCCGGTTCCGCGCTCTGGAAACCGCATAAATCAAGGCTCTTTTTGCCCCTACTGCGTAACATGAGGGCATAAAAAAAGCGGCGTTCCTGTTCTTCCGGGTGGGAAGTGGGAAACGCCGCCTTTGCGGTTCAATATTCAGTTGTAGGAAAAAGCAGCTTGTCCTATCTCATGTATTATCTTCATTTTGAGGTATAGCAGCAGATAGGGCGGCTTATGCCTATGTCCTGCAAATGTTCTGATTGATAGTGACTTTCCAAAAGTGCTGAATTTGTGGGTTTTCCGCGCCTTTGGAATTTTACTACAATCTTCCCGGTTTGCTTCACCGAAACGCTGGAAATGCACCACTTCCCTTGCTCTGAGGAATCTGATGGGATCCGCGATCTCCGGAATATCCCGGACAACACGGAGAATATTGTCATAGGTGGCGCGGGCTTTCTGTTCTGCTGCAAGATCCTCGAACAGGTCTGTAAGAGGATCTCCCTTACTCTGAAATTCGCAGGCGTTAAAGGGAATTCCTCCTGCCGCCTGGGGCCAGATCCCGTTTCCGTGGTCAATGTAGTAGGGACCGAAGCCGCTCTTTTCAATCTCTTCCATAGAAAGGTCCTGGGTAAGCTGATGAACGATAGTAGATACCATTTCCAGATGAGCCAGCTCTTCTGTGGCGACGTCATTCAGCACCGCCGTTGCCATACGGTTCGGCATGGAAAAACGCTGGGACAGGTAACGCATGGAGGCTCCGATCTCACCGTCCGGGCCACCATACTGACTCATGATAAACTGGGCGATTTTTGCATTAGGGGTTTTAATATTCACAGGATACTGTAATCGTTTTTCATAATTCCACATAAACTATTTGCACCCTCCTTCCCTTTCCCATGGAAACGGCTGTTCCATCCATTTCCAGGTATTTCCGTCGGACGCAAGCGCATCGTCGATGGTCAGAGGACCGTAACATTCCGCATATTCCTTCATTAACTTTTTCCTTTTTTCGGCCTGTTCTCTGTAATAAGCCATACCCTTTTCACAGCAGGGATGCGTATCCAGATACAGCAGGATATCGTCCAGCGCGAAACTGACCTCGTTGATTTTCTGAAGAAGCTGATTCCTTTTGTCAGGCTGATTTCGATACATCATCTCCGGGCACCTCTCTTTCCACAAAAGGGTTTGCACAACTGAGGAAAGATAGTTCCCACGTTTAAGGCGTAGCACAGATCGTAGGTATTTGTAAATTCCTGACAGGGAACATAGGCCATCGCAGGTTCCATATGATCTGCGTGTTCATACATTTCCCTGTTATTTGAAGAAGAGCCGGGCATACGGCAGGCACAGGGCAGAGGCTGTCTTTCGGAATTGTATGGAAACTGTCTTCCCGCCGTATGTCCGGCCCCGCACGGCTTTGCCATTCCGCAGGTAGCCTGATACGGGCGGGCACAGGGACGGTTCATATTGCAATTTTCCATGGACACAGTCCTTTCTGTTTCTTTGTTATACGCTTTATTTTATGTTATAAAAACAGAAAGGTGCGCATAAAGGCCGCTGCGTTTTTTCATTCTTCCCCTCTCTGATGTACATAAACCTCCATCTTATTATAGGGGATCACAATGCCGTTGGCGTCGAATTCTTCTTTGATCCTTTCGTTCAGCCTCCATTTTGTAGGCCAGTATACCTCTGTGGGAACCCAGACGCGCAGTCCGATGATCACCGCGCTTTCCGCCAGCTCGTCCACAAAAACAACCATCTCGCTCTGTTCTCCCTGGGTATCAGGATCAGCCAGAAGAATGTCTGTAAGAATTTTCTTGGCTTTCCGGATACTTGATTCGTAAGAAATCCCTACTTTGATCTCCAGCTTCCTGCTGTCCTTGGCAGTGGCGTTGATGATCGTACTGTTGGAAAGCGTGCCATTGGGAATCACAATTTTTTTATTATCCGTTGTCAGAAGGGTCGTATAACATATCTCGATTTTGGCGACAGTACCCTCGCATCCGATCTGCTGGTTCTGTACAATATAATCGCCTACCACAAAGGGTTTAAAGACCAGCAGCAGGATCCCGCCCGCAAGATTGGCAAGACCGCCCTGAAGAGCCAGACCTACCGTCACGCCGGCGCTGGCCAGAAGAGCCGCTACCGAAGATTCCTTGACTCCCAGATTAACAGCTATGTTGAAGATCAGCAAAATATAAAGAACCGCTTTTCCGGCAGAACAGGCAAACTGGATCACCCCTGCGTCTACACGGGCTTTTTCCAGTGATTTCCGGACAACTTTGATGATCCACCGGATCACTTTTCTTCCAATAAAAAAAACAAAAATCGCCAGGATCACTTTCAGTCCGAAGCCGACCACCGCCGGAAGCTGATTGGCAAGATAGTCTTTTATATTCAGTATTTCTTTCAGGTTTTCTTTTACGCCGTCGATTCCCATTTCGGAAAGCTCTGCGTCTACCTTATCTACAGTTTCTTTTACCGTACTTGTATCCATAAAATACCTCCCTTCTTCAGTCCATTATCAGAACACTTTTAATATATCACAGCCTCCTGGAAGCTACAAGTGCGCCGGTCCGCATTCTGTCTGTTTACGAAAATATTTTCTATTTAAAATTCATACGGACAGTGCTATAATGATTCCGCAAATACATTGCCTGTGCCCGGCGGCGTCCGCCGCACTGATACAGGCGCTATTTTTTTACAATGGAGGAAATCATGCATATCATCATTGTCGGATGCGGTAAAGTAGGGCGTACTCTTGCAGAACAGCTCCAGGAGGAAAACATCGACCTTTACCTGATAGATACCGTAGAAAAAACAATTAACGACATCACCGAAGATATAGACGCCATGGGCATCGTAGGCAACGGCGCCAGTATCAATACTCTTATGGAAGCGGGGATCAACACGGCAGATATCCTGATCGCCGTCACAGCTTCCGATGAGCTGAATCTTTTATGCTGTCTCATCGCTCAGAAAACCGGGCGCTGTCACACCATCGCCCGCGTCCGCAACCCTGTTTACAGTCAGGAGATCGGATTTATCAAAGAAAAACTGGGAATCTCAATGATCATCAATCCGGAACTTGCCGCGGCCAGTGAAATTTCCCGCCTGCTGCGTTTTCCGGCAGCAATTAAAATCGATCCTTTCTCCAGAGGACGGGTAGAGCTTCTGAAATTTAAAGTCCTTCCTGAGTTCGGGCTGGACGGAATGCCTGTTTCCAAAATCACGGAGAAGTACCGATGCGACGTTCTTTTCTGCGCGATTGAAAACAAAAACGAACTGTCCATCCCGGGCGGAGATCACCTTGTACATAACGGAGACTTTGTTTCCATTATCGCAACGCCTCAGAATGCCGCGCTCTTTTTCAAAAAAATCGGCCTGAAAACGCACCAGGTCAGAAACGCTCTGATCATTGGGGGAGGAACAATTTCCTATTACCTCGCGAAAGCACTCTCCGATTCCAGGATCCCTTTTAAAATTATTGAGCAGGATTCTCAGCGCTGTGAATTTCTCAGTGAACAGCTTCCTTCCGCAACGATCATCAACGGCGATGGCACAGACCGTTCCCTTTTGATCGAGGAAGGTCTGGAAACAGTGGAATCCTTCGTTTCTCTGACTAATCTTGATGAGGAAAACATTTTCCTTTCCCTGTTTGCGAAAACAGTGACAAAGGCCAAGCTCATCGCCAAGGTAAACCGTCTTCCTTATACAGATATTATTGACGATCTGGATATCGGCAGCGTTATTTATCCGAAATATATTACGGCTGATTCCATCCTCCGTTATGTCAGGGCAATGCAGAACACTATCGGAAGCAATGTGGAAACTCTTTACCATATTCTGGATAATCAGGCGGAAGCCCTGGAATTTGCCATTCATGACTACTCACCGGTAGTAGGTGTTCCGCTGTCCGATCTGAAACTTAAGCATAATCTGCTGGTCTGCTGTCTGGCCCGCAGCGGCAAGATCCGTATTCCCAGAGGGCAGGACACCATTCAGATCGGCGATAATGTTATTATCGTAACTACACATAAAGGTCTTCGCGATATCTGCGATATTCTTGAAAAATAAGGAGTGCGGTTATGAACTATCGGATTATTGCTTATATTGTGGGGTGGATTTTCAATCTGCAGGCTATATTTATGGTTCTCCCCTGTATCACAGCCGTCATTTATCAGGAAGACGAATTGTATGATTTTCTTATCCCCATTTTGATCTGCCTTGCCATAGGGCTTGCGCTTACCAGAAAAAAACCGAAAAATAAAGTTTTTTATATTAAGGACGGGTGCGTGACAGTAGCTTTAAGCTGGATCGTCCTCAGTATCAGCGGGGCGCTGCCTTTTATGATCAGCGGCAGTATCCCGCATCCTATAGACGCGATTTTTGAAACAGTATCCGGATTTACCACTACCGGCTCCAGTATTTTGACTGATGTGGAAGTACTTCCCCACAGTATTATTTTCTGGAGAAGTTTTACCCACTGGATCGGAGGAATGGGAGTTCTTGTATTCCTTCTCTCTCTTCTTCCACTGGCCGGAGGTTACCACATGAATCTGATGCGTGCGGAAAGCCCCGGCCCTTCCGTCAGCAAGCTTGTTCCGAAGGTGCAGTCCACTGCAAAAATTCTTTATACCATTTACTTCGGAATGACGATGCTTCAGATCATCTTCCTGCTTCTTGGCAGAATGCCTCTCTTCGATGCTTTATGCATTACCTTCGGCTCTGCGGGAACAGGAGGATTCGGCATCAAAAACGACAGTATGGGGAGCTATAGCACCTATTGCCAGGTTGTCACCACAATTTTTATGATTGCTTTTGGAGTGAATTTTTCAGCTTATTACCTGATCCTTACAAAAAAATTCAGACAGGCATTTTCTATTGAGGAGGTACGGGGTTATCTCGGCATTATCGCTGCAGCGATTTTGATCATTGCCTTTAATACACGCCATCTTTTTTCCGGTATCGGCACTGCCGTCCAGCAGGCGGCGTTTCAGGTTGGCTCCATTATTACTACTACCGGATACTCTACAACGGATTTTAATCAATGGCCTTCTCTTTCAAAAGCCGTTCTCGTGCTGTTGATGTTCATAGGCGCCTGTGCGGGAAGCACAGGAGGAGGGATCAAGGTTTCCCGTATTCTTCTGCTGTGCAAGGCTGCGCGCAAAGAACTGCAGTTATATCTGCATCCAAACGCTGTAAAAAAAATAAAAATGGATCAAAAGCTGGTATCCCACGAAATGATGAGATCTACAAATATCTTCCTTACCGTATACCTGATCATTTTTGCGGTTTCCGTTCTGATTGTCTCCATCGACAATTTTGATCTGGTAAGCACCTTTACTTCAGTTGCTACTACCTTAAACAATATTGGACCGGGCCTGGAAGTGGCGGGGCCTTTGGGAAATTTCAGTTCCTTTTCCTATCTGTCCAAAAGTGTTATGATTTTTGACATGCTTGCCGGACGGCTGGAAATCTTCCCGCTTCTTTTACTGTTTTGCCGGGGCACCTGGAAAAGATTTTAGATTTTATAGTTTCTTCACATTTTCTTCAAATGGTTATCACAT
This sequence comes from Candidatus Blautia intestinavium, assembly GCA_019113745.1. Classification (GTDB taxonomy): domain Bacteria; phylum Bacillota; class Clostridia; order Lachnospirales; family Lachnospiraceae; genus Blautia_A; species Blautia_A intestinavium. The sequence continues at coordinate 31,734 of DXGV01000004.1, read as the reverse complement.
TTTCTTCACATTTATAAGATATATTAAATAGCATAGAAAACGATATGTTTTCTATAACAAATATTTTTCTTTTTCATACGCGCCGGTACGCAAGTACCGGCCTCCTTCCATTTATGGAGATTTTTTATTGATCTCTTTTCATACCTGCATTTTGATATAGCAAAGCGTCCGGACTTTCTTCAGAAAAAGCCGGACGCTCTGTTTTTTATCTTTTCTTTTTTCTTCAAAAATTCTTCTGCTACTGCAGATTATCGCTGATCACCTGCCAGATACTGCTGTTCTCAAAGCCAAGCTTCCATTGAGCAATTCCCGCAAGGTTATACTTGGAAACCAGTTTGACCTTCTCCGCTATCGACTGGGCGTCTTCCAGCCATATTTCATATGTGGAACCGTCCTGTGTTTCATAGGTGGCGTAATTCTGTCCAACGCTTCCGTCCCACACTGTCTGCGCCTGGTTTTCCGCAATCACTTGCTGCGCCTGATCCATGCCGATGGCCTCGCTTGTCAGTGCGCCTCCCGTCTTTTTCCACAGCCTGGTATAAAATGGGATGGCAAGGATCGTCCGTTCTGCCGGCACTTCTGTCAGCGTATCCTGTACGCCTTTTTCCACCCAGGGAAGAGAGGCAACCGACCCGGCCTCCTCGGAACCCACATAATGTTCATCATATCCCATAATGATCACATAGTCTACTACCTGCCCCTGTTCTCTTCTGTCATAATGACTGGTAAAATCTTCCGGAACAGGATTATCCACGGATAATACAAGGTTGTTTTTATGACACTCTATGGACAGCTCTCTGAGGAACTGCAAAAAGTGCGGACCTGCGTCTTCGCTTAAAGTTTCAAAATCCACATTGATACCGTCCAGACCCACATTCTTCGCCGCAGCCATCAGATGACTGATAATGTTCTGACGGGAAGAAAGCTGGCTGAGAGTTTCTGTGGTACTGACTTCTGCGGAAAAATTATCAATCAGGCCCCAGACCTGCATTCCTTTTTCATGCGCCTGGTTCACGTAGTCCGCTGATGAAATATCAGCGATATTTCCCGCTGTATCCTGCAGATAGAACCAGGTGGGCGAGATCACGTTCACTCCGCTTACATTGGCGATCGCCTCGGAAAGATAGGAATTCGCCTCCTGGGTTGTAACTTGATGCCAGCTGAGATTTACCGGTACGTCCATCGTAATGTACGAATACTCTTCTTTTTGGAAATCGCGTTCAAAATCAGTCGTTTCCTCTGAAGAAATATCCTTCTTTTTTATGTATCCCACATATCCGTCCATAGTGGCTACCTGAACCCATTCCTCCAGTTCCTCCATGAAGATGAGCGTTGTACCTTCAGGCACTTCTGTCAGCACCGGCGATTTAATTCCGCCTCTGTATCTTATACATGTTTCTTTTTCTGTTCTGGCGGTCCTCACACCTGTGAACTGATACTGTATAGCCACTCTGGAAGGATTTTCGTTTCTGTAAGAATCTAGATCAGTAAATTTCTGCACAAAGGTCAGGCTTAAGTACACCTTTCCATCCTTCAGCCATACATCGCCGTCTCCGTTCTGGGAAGCGGGATAATACTGAAGCTCTGATGGCGTGGCATAAAGAATCTGCTGATTCGCCTCATCCCAGTAATATCTCTGGTTCAGATATGTACTTACCATACTCAAAGGTAAATATACCTGATCGCCGGATACCAGGGCTCTTTCCTCCATGATTTCCGTTCCAAGTATAACGGCAGCCTCTCCTTCTCCTACCGCGCCGTAGTATTCTGTCAGGTCCATTTTTTCTCTCGTCGGAATATATTTCGCAATGATATGAACTCCAAGGCCGGCTACCGCCAACAGAAGAATTAAACCACAAACAATCACAACCGGCATGTATTGCTTTTTCATTTGCTTTTTTACCTGTTTCTTCATTTGATTCTCCCTTTGGTTCAAAATTTTCACTGTTAAAACAGTTCCTTCTGAAAAGACATGCTTCTATATTATATCATATTTTAAACTGATTTCATCAAGAAAATAGACTTTTTATATTTTTTTCATATTTCTTTTTTGGAGGATTTCTCCGCATGGTCAGGCAAATAAGTATAAGGGGATACTCTGCTTTTGCTGAGAAATCCTCCGGGATCCCCCCGTTCTGCATAAGATACAGGCAGATGCAGTCTGTGAAATCCCACTGAGCCTTACGGCCCGTCTGTGTGATATATTTTCTTCGTCCATTCCTCCTTTCTTCTGTTTTTTGATTTTAGAAAACACGTGATAGAGTCTGCAGAAATGCCCCTGCCATATAACGGATCTTTATCTTTTTCATTATCCGGGAATCTGTTTGCTGACACAGCAGGAATGCCGCATAGCGCCTTAAGGCAATGAAATGTAAAATAGAAAAGTGGTTATCTGTAAGCGTGACTTCTGACGGTTCCATCACACAGAGAAGCATTTCTTATCTGCTATTATACCGTCTTATTTCTTATATGCAATAGTTTTCGTCAATTTATAAAAAAATTTCGATTTTATTTCCAAATATTTTATAATTAGGCAAATTGAATTTCTTTACAATTTCTATATATCTGGTATATAATATAGCTTAAGTTGAGATGCATATCCAACGGAAGCATTTGTATTGTGCGTCCGGCCTGTGTCATGCATAACCGGACCTGCTGTACGCCAAAGTCATGGACTATATCCTGTCCGCGCCGGTTTTATTTTCCTTTGCCGCCGTTTTGCCATATTCCCGCAGTCACAGGGGGAATCCCGGGACAGAGGATAAGTATATAATAATAGGGGCAGGATCCGAAGAATAGGATGTGATGATATGAAAATTGAAAAAATCAACGAAAACCAGATCCGCTGTACGCTTACAAAGGAAGACCTGGAACTGCACCAGATCCGCCTCAGCGAACTTGCCTACGGAACAGAGAAGGCAAAGAAGCTTTTCCGCGATATGATGCAGCAGGCACAGATACAGTTCGGATTTGAGGCTGATAATATTCCGCTGATGATCGAAGCGATCCCTGTAAATATGGACAGCATCATTCTGATCATTACAAAAGTGGAAGATCCCGAGGAACTGGATACACGTTTCTCAAAATTCACCCCGTATAAGGACCGCGGCCAGGCCGATTCTGTTCAGTTGGACGGAGCCGATAATATCATAGATATTTTCCAGAAACTATGTGAAGCCAAAATAAAAGAAGCCTCTCAGAAAACTTCCGCCCCGGCAGACGAGCCGGTTTCTTCCTCGCCGGAAGTAAGCATTATCCGGCTTTATACCTTTTCACATCTGGACGATGTCATCGAGGCTTCTCATGGACTGAACGGTTTCTTTACAGGAGAAAATACTCTGTATAAAGAATCTCATAACGGCAGATATCAGCTTGTGCTCCACCAGTCCGAGTGTACCCCTGAAGCTTTTAACAAAGTGTGCAATATTCTTTCCGAGTACGGAAAAGGCAAAGCCTTTACTCCCGCAGGGGAAGCTTATCTGAAAGAGCACGGAGAACTGATTTCATTAAATGCACTTCAACAGCTTGCGCAGCTTTAAACATGACTTAATGCTTTCTTACAGAAGGATTCGCCGGATTCTTATCCAGATATAAAAATCGCTATTGTAAAAGGGAACAGCTTTCCAGCCGTTCCCTTTTCATTATCCGTTTCTGTTTTATTCTGCCAGAAAATCGTTGATCTGCTGAACAAGAAGATCTGCATCCATTCCATGAACCATTGCGGCTTCTTCCAGGGATTCCATCTGAGAGGAAGGGCATCCAATGCAGTGCATTCCTGCTCTCATAAGAATTGCTGCAATATTGGGATTTAATGCAAGAAGCTGACCAATCAGCATGTCTTTTGTAACCTTTGCCATGGTTTTTCCTCCTTTTTATTTGCAAAAAATTATCGCATCTTTAAAGATACGCCGCATTGCCCGCGGCGCAAATTCATTATAATACATAATCAATCCCTAATCAACGGGAAGAATATAAAATTATGTTTATAATTTTATACTTGTAATCCAGAGACGGATATATTAGAATAACGATATAGAACCTGTAAAGGTACTAACGAGAAAAAAGGAGGATTTTAATTATGGCATATGTAATTTCTGATGAATGCGTAAGCTGCGGTACATGTGAAAGCGAATGCCCGTCTGAGGCTATCTCTGAAGGTGCAGAGCATTATGAAATTGATGCTGACGCATGTGTTGACTGTGGAACATGTGCAGATGTCTGTCCGACAGAAGCTATTCATCCGGCAGAATAATCACCAGATTGGCGATTTACCGGAACTGTCCAAAACAGTTCTTATGATGATGACAATAAAAGCTGCAGCTTTCGCTGCAGCTTTTGTCGTTTCATAAAAGTTCAGATTCAGAAATACTTTTTTATTTTCCGGTATCCCTGTGCATTTTTCTTTTTGACCTTTTCTCGTTTGCGGCGGCGGCTTCCTTTCTTGCCATCTGCTGTCTGCGTATCGCGAAATCAAGAGAACGGCATCTCTCTTCATCCTCGTTTTTAGACTGTATCTCCTGCGTGATCAGACGTTCCAGGATTGCCTGAAATTCCAGGATTTTCGGATTTACCTGTTCCGCCTCCTCAGCGGAGTCCAGGATCTCATCTTCCGCCTCCATATCCGCTGCCTCATCCTCCAGAACCTCACACTCCTGAACTTCTCCTTCCAGAAGCTTTACTTTACTTTCTGCAGAACCGGGAGCCGTCCTGGCGATCTGGGGAATCAGGTTCTTGATCGCCCGAAGCTGTAGGCCCCGTTTCTTCAGTTCCTTAATATTCATAAAAATCTGAATATCATATCCGGTGTAATAGCGATGGCCAAGTTCGTTTCTCTGAATATGCAGGTCAAGCTCATCCTCCCAATAACGCAGGACATACGCCTTGACTCCCGTCGTCTCAGCAGCCTGTCTGACTGTGTACCTTGTCTCCATGCCGCACCTCCTTATGAAATTCACTAGATTCATTATAACAGAGTGAATATGAATTTCAACCAGAACCGTTCGACATCATCTGCGGGGCTTCGCACTTTCCTCCTTAGAGCCGCGCTCCCAGCTCGCGTCTTTCTGACGCTCGCTGCGGGGCTTCGCACTTTCCTCCTTAGAGCCGTGCTCTCAGCTCGCGTCCTTCTGACGCTCGCTGCGGGGCTTCGCCCTATACAATCAAAAACAGGGGAATCCTTGGATGCAAGCATCCTAGGATTCCCCTGTTTTTGATCGTGCACGGCTCTACTTTTTCATATTTACAAACTGGGTGTATCTTGGAAGCCATACCAGTTCGATCGTACCGATCGGGCCATTTCTCTGTTTGGCTATGATCACCTCGGCAATATCCTTTTTTTCTGTGTCTTTATGATAATAATCGTCTCTGTAAAGAAACATTACCACGTCGGCGTCCTGCTCGATAGCCCCGGACTCACGGAGATCCGAAAGCATTGGCCTGTGGTCGGGACGCTGCTCCACCGCGCGGCTGAGCTGAGACAACGCGATCACAGGAACATCCAGTTCACGGGCAAGGGCTTTCAAAGAACGGGAAATATCGGAAATTTCCTGCTGCCTGGAATCACTTTTTCCATGTCCGCTCATTAGCTGGAGATAGTCGATCATGATAATTCCCAGATTGTGCTCCAGCTTATATTTCCTGCATTTGGAGCGCAACTCCGCAATACTGATACCCGGCGTGTCGTCTATGATCAAATTGGAACGGCCAATGATATCCGCTCCTTCCACAAGTTTTGTCCAGTCCTCGTCTTTCAGATTTCCGGTACGCATATTCTGGGAATCCACATGAGATTCCATTGCAAGAAGACGGTTTACCAACTGTTCCTTTGACATCTCCAGGCTGAAGATCGCCACTGTGATATTTTTCCGGAAAGCCATATACTGCGCGATATTCAGAACAAAAGCTGTTTTTCCCATAGACGGACGGGCTGCGATCAGTACCAGATCAGATCCGTGCATGCCGGAAGTCTTATAATCCAGATCCACAAAACCAGTGGGCAGCCCTGTCACACTGCCTTTCAGCTTTGATGCTTTCTCAATATTATTGATCGCATTGAGAACCACCTGCTGTATAGGGACAAAATCACTGCCTATATTTCTCTGAAGAATCTGGAAGAGCTTCTTTTCCGACTCTTCCAGGATCATTTCCGTGCTTTCCTTTTCCAGATAGCAGCTGTTCGCCACTTCCTCCGCCGCTTTGATCAGCCGGCGGAGAACCGCTTTTTCACTTACAATGTTCGCGTAATATTTAATGTTAGCCGAAGTAGGCACTGCTTCCAGGAGTTCTCTGACGTATTCCATGCTGCTGATGTCCGGAGGCAGGTCTTTCTCCTTCAGTCGGTTCTGGAGCGTGACCAGATCTACCGGCTGTCCTTCATTGCACAGCTCCACCATGGCGTCAAAAATAATGCCATACTGGTTCTGATAAAAATCATCGCTGGTCAGGATTTCTGAAGCAACCAGGATCGCGTCTCTGTCCATCAGCATAGAACCGATCACAGACTGTTCCGCTTCTATACTGTGCGGAAGGATTCTTTTGATCAGCGCTTCTTCCATACCCTGTGATCCTCCATGCTACGCTTCTTTTATCCAGACCTTCAGGCTTCCTGTCACCTTGGGATGAAGCTTTACAGGAACCTGCGTCACCCCAAGGTTCCTGATGGGATTTGGAAGCTGCAGTTTCTTTTTGTCGATATTCAGTCCGAGCTGGGTTTTTGCCTCCTCAGAAATCTCCTTTGCGGAAACGGAACCAAAGGTCTTTCCGCCTTCTCCTACTTTAAGCGTCAGAATGATTTCTTTATCTTCCAGTTCTTTAGCGAAAGCCTGGGCCGCTTCCAGATTTTCCTGAGCCACTTTTTCCTCATTCGCTTTCTGAAGCTTCAAATCGTTCAGATTTTTCGGAGTCGCCTCCACTCCCAGCTTTTTCGGCAGAAGCATATTGCGCGCATAGCCGTCGCTGACATTTACAATCTGTCCCTTTTTTCCAAGAGATTTTACATCTTCTAATAAAATTACTTTCATTTCTCTAATTCCTCCTGATATGTCTCGTCGATAATACCCTTCAGCATTTCTTCCACTTCATCGATCGGACGCTTTACCTGAGCTCCGGCGATATTCAGATGACCGCCGCCGCCCATTTTTTCCATCATGACCTGAACGTTTATCTCATCGATTGCCCGGGCGCTTATATATACTTCCTTGTTAAAAGCAGTAAGAACAAACGAGGCCTTTACTCCGGCGACGTTTAAAAGCTCATTTGCCGCCTGGGCCCCAACGACTGTCGGACTTTCCAGACCTTCGCTTGGACATTTCGCTATCGCAAAGCATTCTCTGTAGATCTCGGCTGTCCGTACCGCCTCCGCTCTTGCCTTATAAGCGTCCAGATTATCTCTCAGAAGCTTGCGCACTCTTGTCATATCCGCTCCGCAACGGCGCAGGAAAGCCGCTGCCTCAAAAGTACGCACTCCTGCTCTTGTGATAAAGTTGTTTGTATCGATCACAATTCCCGCATAGATACAGTCAGCCTCAATATTCCTCAGCCGGAGATCGTCTGAGAAATACTGCAGGATTTCCGCCACCATTTCACAGGTAGAAGACGCATAGGGCTCCACATAGGACAGAACCGCGTTTTCAATCACTTCATTGCCTCTCCGGTGATGATCCAGAACCACAATCGTCTTTGTCATACGCAGAAGCTCTTCGCATTCCGTATAGCTGGGCTTATTGGTGTCCACCACCACTACAACCGTATTATTATCCACAAGCTCCATAGCCTGCGACCTGTCGATAAATATAGACGGTTCATAATCCGGATTGTTCATATACCCGGCCATCAGGGGACGGATCGAAGTCGAAGGATCATTTACAACAATATGCACCGGCTTTCCCAGCGTTTTTCCGGCACGGTAAATACCAATGGCGGCGCCAAGGGCGTCCACATCAGTAATCTTATGTCCCATGACTACCACACGTTCTTTCGTACTCATAAACTCTTTCAGAGCCTGGGCCTTTACACGGGCCTTTACGCGGGTAGTTTTTTCCATCTGCTGGGCTTTTCCGCCAAAATATGTGATGCTGTCGCCATTTTTGATCACAACCTGATCCCCGCCGCGCCCGAGAGCCATCTCTATGGCGATACGGCAGTATTCGTAATTCTGCAGATAAGTAGCCGCGTTCAATCCGATGCCGATACTTAAGGTTACCGTCATCTCATTTCCGATATTTACTGTTTTTACTTCCTCTAAAATATGGAATTTCTGCTCTTTGAGAGCCTCCAGAGAACTCTGGCGCATGATCAGGAAGTATTTGTCCTTCTCCAGTTTTTTCACAAGACCGTCATAGTTTGAAAAATACTTCGTAATTTTCCGGTCGATCAGAGCGATCAGAAGAGATCTTCTGACGTCCTCCACGCTTTCAAGGGCTTCTTCATAATTGTCCAGATAGGCGAGGGCAAGAACAAGCTTGTTGTCTTCGTTGGCCTGAATATACTCTTTCAGCTCTGTCTCGTCATAAAGATACATGGCGATCAGACTGGTGCTCTCAGGTATTCCGTCGATTACCTTTGAGTGTATCATCGCCTCTCCCAGAAGCACCCTCTGCATGGAGATCCGGTAGATCCTGTCTCCCACCTGCGTGCTGATCTCAGATATTTCCTTCTCGTCCGGAACGGGAAGCCTGTCCGGAGTGATATCAGGAAATATCGTATTTACATTCTTCCGGTAAAACTGATCTGTCCCCGTCAACTGGGCAAAAATCTTATTGGACCAGATCATCCTGCCTTCCATATCCATGATCGCGTAAGGCAGAGCCAGCTCTTCCAGGACACGCTTTTCCAGGAATTCATACTGACTGGCAAAGGCCACCAGGTCGTTAAACATCTGGGGTCTGTGATACATCAGGATCCCCACAGAGCATGCCAGATAGACAAGCACTCCCAACGTCACCAGAAGACCGGCCTTTATATCTACAAAATAGACCAGCACATTTAAGATAACAAGAAAACCTGTCAGATACAGCGGCCAGCGCGTCAGATTTTTCAGATGCCCTCTTAATTTAAAATTACCATTCATAGCTCTCATTACCATTCATTTCATAAAAATTAACAAGAATCTGTGTTTTATTATAACAGATTCCCGCTGATTTTACCATATGAATCTGAAAAATGCCGCTGTCACACTCTGACAACGGCATTTAAAGCATTTACAATCAGTCCTGAACGTAAGGCATCAGGGAAAGGTGACGCGCTCTCTTAATAGCAACAGTCAGCGCTCTCTGATGTTTCGCGCAGTTTCCGGTGATTCTTCTGGGAAGGATCTTTCCTCTTTCGGAAACATATTTTCTCAGTTTTGCTACGTCCTTGTAATCGATCTCATTATTTTCTTTGCCGCAGAATACGCAAACTTTTTTTCTTCTGCGTCCGCCTCTTCTCTTCATGGGAGAGTCCGGTCTTTCGCCTCTATTGTAAGCCATGATACATTCCTCCTATTCTTTCAGTTTTCTTTTGATCTTCAGAATTCCTCTGAAAAGACCGCCCGGACATTCCAAACAGCCTGTTCAGATTAATTAAACGGCAGTTCTTCGTCAATTCCATCCGGAATATTCATAAATCCGTCTGCGCTTGCCGCGCTGGGAGCCGGCATGGAAGGAGCCGGAGCCGCGCTCTGCTGAGGATGAGACGCCATATAATTATCACTGGCTGATTTGCTCTCAGCAAATTCCTGCTCTTCTACAACTACTTCCGTAGTATATACCTTCTGTCCTTCTCTGTTGGTATAACTTCCGGTCTGGATCCGGCCGCATACCACAATGCGGATTCCCTGATGAAAATACTTCTCGGCAAACTCTGCGCCCCGGCCGAAGACAACACAACTGATAAAATCGGCTGTCGCTTCTCCGTCGCGGCGGAATCTCCTGTCTACTGCCAGTGTATATCTGGCGATTGCCAGAGCGTTTTCTCCTGCGGTATAACGAACCTCAGGATCTCTTGTCAAGCGTCCCATTAAAATTACTTTGTTCATTTTTCTACCTCTTCTTATGATAAGTGAACGGGTTTCTTAATGGTGCTTTCTAAAATCCATTTCCAAAAGACTATGCATCCTTGCGGACAACGAGATATCTTAATACATTGTCCATGATACGTACATGTCTTTCAACTTCTGCCGGACACTGTGTGTCTGCTTCAAACTGAATGAAATAGTAGAAGCCTTCATGCATTTTCTGAATTTCGTAAGCTAATTTCTTCTTACCCCATTCTTCTACTTCTGTGATGGTGCCGTTGTAACGGGTGATGTAGCCTTTTGCTTTCTCTACTACCGCGTCGCGTACTTCGTCTTCAACCTTGGCACTCACAACTAATGCTAACTCGTACTTGTTCATGCTTTTACCTCCTTATGGTCTTTATGGCCCTCCGCCTGTACAGAGAGCAAGGATATGAAAATATATCACAGTTGGTTATTCTACCACAGGAATTTTGGAATGTAAAGGATTTTTTGTCGAAGGAAAAAATTTTTTTCCGCTCTTATAAGAAGGTTTCATACATCTCAGGAAATGATCTCCGGAACAATAGTGATATTTTTCTCAGGCTCTTCTCCCTCCAGTATCCTCATGGCTGTCTCGTAGGTCAGAGCTCCAAAATCCGGGCTCTGTATCGTTGCCTTCAGGATTCCTCCTTCCACCAGATTTCGTCCCGCCGCCTCTCCGTCAAAGCCGTCCACCCCGATAAAACCCGTTTTTTCTTTTACCCGAAGCTGCTGGCAGGCCAGATAAGCCCCGTACGCCATTTCATCATTAAAAGCAAAAACAATATCCGCTTTTCCATTTACCACCAGATAATCTTTCATGCGGAGCTCTGCCGAATCCCTCAGCCAGTCGCCGTAATAGTAAAAGATATCTTCCTCCGGCAGACTTCCCGCCACAGCCTTTTCAAAGCCCTTCCGTCTCTTATCCGAAATGGGAGATTCCTTCATTCCCTGGATCACCACCACTTTTTCGCCTTCTTCATACAGGTTCTCAACAATATACTCTCCTGCCATCTGTCCGATCCTTTCGTCGTCTGCCTGGATCACCGTGGTATATGCATCTGTTTCCGGTTCTGTTCCCACAGCTATCACCGGGATACTGCCTGACACTTTTTCTATAATCTCATTCAGTGCGGCGCCTGTATCCGGAGTAACGATCAGAAGATCAATTCCATATTCCATAAGGGCGTTTACATCCTGTACCTGTTTCTCTGTGCTGCCGGCGGCGTCCCGGAAAATGAAATTTGCTCTTTTTTCCTGCTCCGCCTTTTCGGAAAGCACCTGTACCAGATTGTTCAGCCAGGGCTCCAGTACATTAGTAAGGCTCACTCCCACCAGGTATCTGTAGCCGTCTGTCCGGACTGTTTTATCCGGACTGCAGCCGCATATCATGCTGACACAGAGAAAAAGCGCAAGCCCTTTTATCCATTTCTTCATATCTCCGTCCCCTTTCTTTTCCCGGCTCTTTACGACATCTGTTTTTTTATCATGTAAGATTTCTGCGAAATTCTGACGGAGACACACCCTGACAGTTTTTAAAGGCGGCCGAGAAATAATGCTGATTACTGTATCCTACTTTCTCAGCGATCTGATTTATAGAAAGCTCCTGATTTCTCATAAGATGAATGGCTTCGCTGATACGCAGCATGGTCAGAAAATCTTTAAAGGAAATGCCCAGTTCCTGCTTCATAACTCTGCTGAGATAGGAGGGATTACAGCCGATGGCGGCGGCTACCTGTGTCAGATCCAGTTCCCGGTCGCCATAATGCTCATAAATAAATTTCCTCGCCTCCATGACGATCGGCCGGCATTCCATTACCCTCCGGGCATATTTTTTCATTTCCTCATATGTTGTTGTAATTTCATTCCATCTGCATCCTCTGATCTGTACACAGCACTTTCCTCCGGTAAGTTTTTCCATTTCTTCTCCCAGATATTTCCTTAAAATTTCCGTTTCATCCCGGTAGCCTCCCAGAATTCCTACTATATCCTGATAACGGCTCATAAATACATATACTGGTTTGTACTCCCCTACCAGATCTCTCATAACCTTTTCCAGCGTTATTTTATACGCCTCTTCCGTTACTGAATTTCCGTTCAGTTTTCCTTCATATCCCGGCTGAACGGAAATCACTGTCAAAAGAAAAGTTTCTGGAACGGTTATCCCAAGGAATTCCGTCTGTTCCTTCCACTCGTTCCCGTTCAGTCTACCGTCAATCCAGTCGTTGAAAAAAATGTCTCTGAGATAATTCCTGTTCTGACGTATCTGTTGGCGCATCAATTCCATAAATTTTTTTGATTTTCTGCTTTTTTCCAGGTCTTCCACTGCCTCTTCCAGAGTATCCTTAAGCTCCGCCTCCGCAATAGGCTTCAAAAGATAGGAAGATACACCAAGACGGATAGCCTGCTTGGCATATGTAAATTCATTGAATCCGGAAATTACGATCATTCTGCATTCCAGGCCCAGCTTTCTTATTTCCTCCAGAAACCGGATTCCGCTGAGCTTCGGCATACAGATGTCCACAAGGAGAATATCCGGTTCAAATTTTTTTGCCTTCTCCAGCGCTTCCATTCCATTTCTGGCTTCCGCGCATACAATAAGAGGAAGATCAAACTGCTCCAGCGTCTCCTTCAGCCCCTGGCGTATTTTCGGTTCATCGTCTGCAATCAGTACTCTCCACATATCTCCTCCTGCTATACCGTTCTTTTTATTTTTAAAGTGGCAATTGTTCCACCGCCGTCCCGTTTGCGGAAACTCAGCCCGTATTCTTCTCCATATGCAATTTTTACTCTATCGTTTACATTTTTTGTGCCATATGCCTGAACCTCTTCTTCCTTCTCTCCGGAAATCATCCACCGGTTCATCTGCCGGAGTCTTTCCTCTGACATTCCGGCGCCGTTGTCTTCCACCTCCAGAATGATGGAAGCCCCGTCTTCTTTCCATCCTCTGATCCAGATCGTTCCCTTTTCCTGGTCAGACTCTTTGATACCGTGATACAGAGCATTTTCCACCAGCGGCTGCAGAGAAAGCTTTAAAACCCTGCACTTTAAGATACATGCTTCCATGTCTATCTGATAATCAAACAATTCCTCATACCGGAATTTCTGAATATCCAGATAGCTTTTTACCATTTCCACTTCCTGCTCCAACGTAATATATTCTTTGCCCTGGCTTAAACTTATCCGGAAAAAATTTGAAAGGGCCAGAACAATATCCACAATATCCTGCGCCTGATATTTTTTTGCCATCCACTGAATAGTATCAAGCGTATTATATAGGAAATGAGGTTTGATCTGCTCATGGAGGATTTTCAGCTCCGCCTCTCTTTTCTTTTTCTGTTCCTGGTATACAAGGGACAAAAGTTTGTCGATCTTATCCACCATGGAATTAAATGCGTCTCCAAGCTGCCCTATCTCCCCTTTATAATGATTGTCAAAATGAACAGAAAGATCTCCCGTCTGTGCCCGCTGCATGAGCCGTGAAAGTTTGGTCACCGGTTTTGTAAAGGACACGGAAAAAACCACTGAGCAGACAGCCGCGAAAACGGCGATCACCACTGCAATATAGGCGGAAGCTTTCTTTACCTGTACAGCGCCTTCAATGGTCTTTCCCCAGTCAAATACTCCTACCGCTACCAGATCTGTATAATCAGAGCTATTATAAAGCACCTTGTATTCCTGGCCGTCAATCCTGCATCGCAGTTGTCCGCTGTTATTCTGAAACCAGGAAGGATTCAGACGATACACTATTTTGTTTTTCGGAGCGTACAGTACTCTGCCCTCCCGGTTCTGGATAAATCCGAATCCGGTCTGCCCCATAGTGATCTCTTCCACCAGATTCTGAATAGTACGGATATCCAGATCTACCAAAAGCACTCCCGCTGTTTTTCCGGTCTGCTCATCGACAACCATCTGAGAAACACAGATATAACTGTCCGTACTGTAATTTTTCCAGCTTTTCAGATTCCGACCGAATACATTGGTATTCAGAACAAGCTTCCCTTTTGCTTCAACGGCCTCCTGATACCAGTTTTCCCTGCTCAGAGGGGTCTTTTTTAATCTGTAAGAATCATTGGAAAGATACTGCCCCCTTTCACTTGCCACTACAATGTTCAGGTAATCGCCATAACTTTCCGAATACTGAAGAAGGATATCTCTTACGAGACCTTCCATTTCCACTCTGCGGGCGGCGTCTTTCTGTTCATCTACTGTAAGATAGCTCTGTACAGCCGGATTTTTTCCCAGTATCTTCATATTATCCGATACAGACTGAAAAACCAGATCCAGGGATTTCAGAACCTGGTTCTGAATCTCCATAGTATTGGCGGAGGAATGATCCTCAATAGAATTTTCATAGATCACATTGCTTGTCGCCGTAAGAATCAAGGCAACCAGAAGAAGAATACTGCAATTAAGCGCCGTCAGTTTGAACATCATATTTTCAGGTTTGCATAATTCTTTCAGTTTTTTCAACATTTTCTCCCTCCAACATGAGTACTATCATAAATTATCCAGCTTTCAATGTCAATTACCCGAATTTTCTTACTATAGACCAAAAAGGGACTGCCATTGCAGCCCCTTTCTGATGTTCTTATTATATCCTGTGGATGTTATTCCTCTGCAGCTTTTTCCGTATCTTCTGCTGCTTCTTCTGTCGCCGCATCATCTGTTGCCTCTTCTTCTGCCGCCGCATCATCTGCTGTCTCTTCTTCAGCTGCCGTCTCTTCTGTGGCTTCTTCTTCAGCTGCTGCATCCTCTGTAGTCTCTTCTGCAGCTTCTCCGTCTTCGGAACCGCTGTATTTCGCCAGAAGCTCTTCTGCTGTATCAGGTGTAACGACCTCAGATTCCAGAGTCAGAGTTTTATCCAGTTCTTTGCCTTCTACAAGAAGCTGATAAGCGCTTTCAATAGCTTCAGCGCCGCCGGTGGGATATACCTGAGTCATACTCAGTCTTCCATCGATAACGCTGCGGATACCGCCGTCAGGAGTAGCAAGTCCGTCGAATCCGATAAACATGATGTCGCCTTCTCTGCCTGCATTTTTAGCCGCAATGTAGGCGCCTTCTGCCATGGGGTCGTTCAGGGCGATGAACAGATCGATCTCGTCGTTTGTCTGCAGCATCTCTTCTGCTACCGTGATCGCTTTTTCACGAAGCCAGTCTGCATTGTTTTCTGCAACGATTTCAATGTTTTCGTTCTTCGCGATACCTTCACGGAAACCTTTGTCTCTGTCGATACCTCCGGAGGTACCTTCAAGTCCCTTGATCTCGCATACTTTTCCGCCGTCGGGAAGAAGCACATCCGCTACATATTCACCTGCAACACGGCCCATTTCCACATTATCCGCACCGATAAACTGTGTATATTTGTCGCCGTCGATCTTTCTGTCCAGAAGGATTACCGGGATTCCGGCATCATAAGCCGCGCTTACCGCATTCGTCAGAGGTGTCGCCTCGTTGGGGGATACCAGAAGAAGGTCCACGCCCATCTGTACGAAGTTCTCAATATCCGCGATCTGTTTGGAGTTATCCTGCGCCGCATCGGCAAAGATCACTTCAAACTCCGGATATTTTTCTGCCGCTCTTTCAATCTGGTCATTCATGGCAACACGCCATGGTTCGCCAAGATTACACTGTGACATGCCAATCACAAATTTTTCTTTTTCTTCCTCTGCACTTACCGTTACAGTACCCACTGCAAGGGCAGATGCTGCCATTGCGGCTGTCAGCAGAATACTAATGGCTCTTTTCTTCATAAAACCCTCCATATCTCCGGCAGGTAAAATAAATATTTTATTTTTAGTTTCTCTCCTCTGCTGCCGGTCAGAAGAAAGGAACTTCTTACCCCGTATCTCTTATCAGTCCTTCACTTTATCCGCCTGCATGAATACAGCGATAATAATCAGGAAGCCTTTCACTACAAGCTGAAGATTCGAGTTAATTCCTTTAAGACCCATCACATTATCAAGCATACCCAGGATCAGCGCGCCCACCAAAGTACCGACGATAGTTCCTTTTCCGCCGGCAAGACTGGTTCCGCCGATCGCACAGGCCGCAACCGCGTTCAGCTCATATCCCTGGCCTTCGTTTGGGCCGCCCTGGCTGATCTGTGCCGCATGGATCATGGCGGCTACAGAAGAAAGCATTGCGCAGAGCATGAATGCATATATCTTGATTCTGTCTACTTTAATACCTGACAGATATGCCGCCTGACGGTTTCCTCCGATCGCATAGATCTGACGGCCGAATCTGGTCTTCGCAAGGATGATCTGGAAAATGACAAGCAGCACGATAAAAATAATGGCCGGTACCGGAACGATTCCCCCGATCCTCATCTGAAGGACTTCAAACGCCGGCGGCGCCATACCTTCCTCTTCGCCATAAGCAAGAGGAATACCGATACCATTCGCCCAGAATCTTGCAAGTCCGCGGGCAATATTCATGGATGCAAGAGTTACGATAAATGCCTGAAGTTTCAGTTTTGTAATGCAGAGTCCGTTAAAGAGACCAAACAATGCTCCCAGAACCAGACTTGTCACCACTGCCGGAACAAAGCCGAAACCGCTCATTACCATGAGATACGCGCAGCCTGTAGAAATAAGACCTACTACAGAACCGACAGAAAGGTCGATATCTCCAAGGATCAGGATCAGCGTCATACCAATGGCGATGATTCCGTTTTCTGAAACTGCACGAAGAACATTCATCAGATTCCGGATATCCAGGAAATTATTTTTCCCGTCTTTTACACAGATAATGGACGCTATTGCAAAAATGATCACCAGAGCAATGATGCTCTGCATCTGTTTCAGCATCGCTTTTGTTTTTTCTTTATTTCCCATTCTTCTCCCTCCCTATTTCGTTGCGCTCTGAAGAAGTTTTTCCTGTGTGGCGTCTTCCTGCATAAACTCACCGGTAAGTTCACCCTCGCAGAAGGTAACAATTCTGTCGGATATACCGATCACTTCCGGAAGTTCTGAAGATACCACGATAATAGCCATACCCTGTTTCGCAAGCCGGTTGATCAGCTGATATATTTCTGCCTTTGCTCCCACGTCAATACCTCTGGTGGGCTCGTCCAGCAGCAGGATCTTCGGATGCGTCATCAGCCAGCGCGCCAGTACCACCTTCTGCTGATTGCCTCCGGAAAGAGCGCTTGTCAGCGTTTTTGTACCAGGCGCCTTGATCTTCAGCGTTTCCATCTGCTCATCCCATATTTTCTTTTCATCTCCGGTTTTCATAAAGAACATAGGGCTGAATTTTTTCAGGAGAGGAAGCGACATATTTTCACCGATCGATCTGAGAAGAACAAGTCCTGTTCCTTTCCGGTCTTCTGTAGCAAAAGAAATCCCCGCACGGATGGCGTCTCCCGGCGATTTAATATGTACCTGCCTGCCCTCCACATAGATTTCTCCTGTTGTTTCACCATGGTGAACGCCTCCGAGACATTCAAAAAATTCAGAGCGTCCCGCTCCTGCAAGGCCGGCAATCCCCAGCACTTCTCCATGCCGCACATTCAGAGAGATATTCTTCAGAGAACGTCGGAAACTTCCTGCCGGAGGAGTATAGGTCAGATTTTTGACCTCCAGTGCGATTTCTCCTTTTTCGGTAGGATCTTTTGGATACTGTTCGCTCATATCTCTTCCAACCATCATACGGATGATTTCATCCTTTGTGGTTTCGGATGCATCGACTGTTCCGATATACTCTCCGTCTCTCATTACCGTCAGCCTGTCCGCGATCTTAAAGATCTCTTCCATTCTGTGAGTAATATAAATAATTCCCTTTCCTTCACTGCGGAGTCTTCTGATAATGTCAAACAACCGTTCTGCCTCTTTTTCACTGATAGCTGATGTGGGCTCATCCATAACGATTATCTGTGAATTTAATGAAATGGCCTTTGCAATCTCCACCAGCTGCTGTTCACCAATTCGCAGATTTTTCAGTTTTTCGGCAGGGGACACCTTTACCTCCAGCATGTCCAGGTATTTCTGAGCCTCTCTCATCATACCCTTAAAGTCCACAGCCGGTCCTGCTTTCGTCATCCATCTGCCCAGAAATATATTTTCTGCCACGCTCAGCTCCGGAACAATCTGAAGTTCCTGATGGATTTTAGAAATACCCAGTTTTTTCGCGGTAATGGGGTCAGCTACTGTTACCTTCTCTCCCCGCAGGTAAATTTCTCCGGCTGTCGGCTGCAGTGAGCCGCTCAAAATATTCATCAGCGTAGATTTACCTGCCCCGTTCTCGCCCATAAGAGCCAGAACTTCGCCTGCATAGAGGTCCAGGGAAACGCCCTTTAAAGCCTGTACGCTTCCAAAGGTCTTACTAATATTTTTCATATCCAGTAATTTCTGTTCCATAGCTCCTCCTTTTCACATTTTCTTAATATGTACATTATATACAAATATAAAGAAAATGTATTTCCGATTTTCATCAGTCTTTTTATAATTTCTTTACTTTTTTCATTTATTGTTGTAAGTTTTTCATAAAAACAAACAAGAAATCTTTCAGATCAACGATTACAAAACAGGCTCATCCTCTTGCAAATCATTTTTTAAAGTGCTACCATTTTCCTATCAGTTAACCATAACTCTATGAAAGGAGCCGGCATATCTGCCGTGAGTAAAACATGAAAAAAATGATACTAGTTACATCACCTCCGGCATGTGGAAAAACTTATATTTCAAAACAGCTTGCAGAAAATCTGAAACATGTTGTCTATCTTGACAAAGATACCCTGATCCCTCTGTCCAACCGGGTATTTGCGGCTGCACACGAGCCTGTAAACCGAAGTTCTCAGTTCTTCGAAGAAAATATCCGGGACTATGAATACGAAACTATTGTTGACATTGGCGTTGAAGCGCTGAAATACGATGATATTGTACTGATCAACGCCCCTTTCACCAAAGAAGTCCACAACGAAGAAACTCTGGAGCGTTTTCGCACCAAGCTCCGTAACAAAGGAGCAAAACTTGTTATTATCTGGGTCGTGACTGATCCCAAAGTCTGCCATCAGCGGATGATCGAACGAAACTCTGACCGGGATACCTGGAAACTGGAACACTGGGACGAGTACATAAAAACTGTTGATTTTTCCATTCCCGAACCTCTGAAGCGGCTGGATGCCGGACATGACCTGATTCTCTTCCATAATTCCTCAGATGCGGAATTTGATAAATCTATGGCCGCGATCCTTCCACAGTTGGAAGAAGATATCTGACATACCTGAAACTTTCTATTCCTGACAAAGCAGAAAAAGAAAAAGGCACAGTCCGAAAATATGATCGTCTGTGCCTTTTTCTTTTCATACTGTTCTTTTTGTCTGCCGTCACATTTGTTTCATATTTGATAAACAATTTCCCCGCCGCAGATTGTATAATGGATTTTCCCATATAATTCTTTTCCGATAAAGGGACTGTTAGATGATTTTGATACAAAATTATCTACCGTCCATTTCTCTTCCGGATCGAATATCACAAAATCAGCCGGCGCTGAAACTTCTATACTGCCGCCCGGCAGATGATAAAGCGCCGCAGGATTGCAGGTCATTTTCTCCAAAAGCTCAGAAAGGGTCAGATGTCCCGGTATTACCAGTGAAGTGATACCCAGGCCCAGCAAAGTTTCCAGGCCGGTGATTCCGCTGGGAGCTTCTGTCAGCGGCTTTGCTTTTTCTTCCTCACTGTGGGGCGCATGATCCGTCGCGATCAGATCGATAGTCCCGTCTCTGAGTCCTCCAATAATAGCGATTCTGTCCTTCTCACTACGAAGAGGAGGATTCATTTTGGCAAGTGTTCCGTAAGTGAGGACCGCCTCCTCTGTCAGAGTAAAATGATGAGGCGTAGCTTCTGCATGAATATCCGCGCCCAGTTGTTTTGCCAGACGTACCATGGCCACCGAATTCCCGGAACTGATATGCTGTATAACTACAGACGCTTTTGTGTGAAGCGCAAGAACACAGTCACGGGCTACCATAATTTCCTCCGCGATTGAAGGAGAACCTTCAATTCCCAGCTTTCTGGCAATCTCCCCGGCATTGATTCCATTATTGGTGATAAACGCTTTATCTTCCTCATGGAGACTGATAGGCAGCCCAAGAGAAGCAGCCTTTTTCATAGCGTCACAGCAGAAAAGCGCGTCCAGAAGCGGAACTCCGTCATCTGTAAATCCGCAGGCTCCGGCCTTTGCCAGGGCGTCAAAATCATTCATGATTTTTCCTCCAAGGCTCTGAGATACCGCCGCCGTCTGGTAAATGTGGATTTTTTCCATTGCGGCCCGCTTCAGAATATCCTTCACTACTTCCGGAGAATCTACCGCCGGCTTTGTATTTGCCATACAGATAACAGAAGTAACGCCTCCCCTGGCGGCAGCCAGCGCTCCTGTATGAATATCTTCCTTATAAGTCAGTCCCGGATCACGGAAATGTACGTGGGTATCGATCAGACCGGGGGCGACAGTAAGCCCTGAAATATCCAGCACTGTTTCACCGTCCATGGCGTTCAGAGGAAGACCGATCTCCCGGATGATCCCATCACTGAAACGGATATCTGACGGTTCGCAGGTATTTGTCCGCGGATTAATAAGAAAGCCATTTTTTAAAAGCATGTGCAGATCCTCCTTATGGTAAAAATGAGCTGTTAGCGTCAGTGTACAGGAAATGGGAACGCTTTGTCAAGCGTCCCCATTCCTTTTCCCTGCTTTCTTCATAATGGCAGTATAATTCCTATGTGCGTCCGGGGCTTCTCCGCAGGATCGCCTCCAACCGCGCGATAAACTCCAGCGCTCCGGTCTTTTCTGATATAAAATCGTCCGCTCCGTGTTCAAATCCCAGCATCAGCTTGCGGATATCGTTTTTTCTGGACATTAAGACAACCGGGATCTGCCACAGCACCGGCGAATTTTTTAAGTCGTCTAAGATCTTGATATAGCTTTCTCCCGGAAAATCCACATCCAGAAGAATCAGTTCCGGTATTTTTTTATCAAGGGCCTCCATAAGACTCGGTACGGAATCTATATCTTTCTGTGAAAAACCCCCGGAATTTAAAATGTTCCGTATTACTTCTCTGACTTCTTTCTGAGTCTCGACACAATAAACCACTGTTTTCTTAATGCCTCCAGTAAAACATCAACAGATCTTATTCTTCGTCATGGGCGCCGCTTACAGCATAAATCACCCATCTGGCGATATTTACCGAATGGTCGCCGATCCTCTCGTAGTATTTTGCGATCATTAGCTGATCCAACCGCTGGCTTTCCATCATTTTTCCGGAACAGAGCCCTTCTCTTACTTTCAGGAACAGAGAATCTACTTTATCGTCCCGTTTTATAGTATTTCTGGCAAGTTTGATATCTTCATCTACAAACGCCGTCATACTGTCCGTGATCATCTGTATGGTTTCCTCCGCCATATCTCTGAGTGGAATATTATTCTCGTTAAAATCAAAATCTACCGTCTCAATGATCTCGGCGATATCGCCGGCGTTGATACCGATCCTCTCCAGATCTGTAATGATCTTCAAAGCCGCCGACACATTCCGCAGATCGCCCGCCACTGGCTGCTGCAGGAGCAGAAGTTTCATACATTTTGACTCAATATCCCTTTCCATATGGCTGATCTCTATACTCCCGTCCATGATCTCACGGGCAAGGCCTGTATCTTTTTTCTTTAATGCCTCATAACTTTTTTTTATGCTTTCTTCACAGGCTTTTCCCATTGCGATCAGTTTCTCATGAAGTTCATTTAACTGTTCTCCATAATATTCTCTCATAATAACATCAACCAAACCTTCCTGTAATGTAATTTTCTGTACGTTTATCCTGCGGATTAGCGAACAGTTCCGCCGTATCGCTGTACTCCACTGCCTCTCCCAGAAGGAAAAACGCCGTCTTGTCGGAAATACGCGCCGCCTGCTGCATATTATGCGTAACGATAATGATCGTATACTGCTTTTTCAGCTCCATGGCAAGATCCTCAATCTTTGAGGTGGAGATAGGATCAAGGGCTGAAGTCGGCTCGTCCATCAAAATAACTTTCGGAGATACCGCCAGAGTCCTGGCAATACATAGTCTCTGCTGCTGGCCTCCGGAAAGTCCCAGAGCGCTTTTTTTCAGCCGGTCTTTCAGTTCATCCCAGATGGCAGCCTGTCTCAGACTTCTCTCTACAATCTCGTCCAGTACCACTTTTTTGCGGATACCGAAGATCCTCGGGCCGTAAGCCACATTATCATAGACGCTTTTCGGGAAAGGATTGGGCTGCTGAAAAACCATCCCTACCTCATGACGAAGGGAAATGGCGTCCATTTCCTTATAAATATCTTTTCCGTCCATACGCACCGACCCGTCGATAGTTACATTTTCTTCCAGGTCGTTCATACGGTTCAGTGTTTTCAGAAATGTGGATTTTCCACATCCGGAAGGCCCGATAAAGGCTGTGATCTTATTGGGCTCAATATCCATATTGATATTTTTCAGCGCATGGAAGTTTCCGTAATGCAGATTCAGATTTTTTATCTCAAATTTTGGTGTACTCATTGTCTCCTGTCTTCCTTCCTATTTTTCACCTGAATTTTTCTTATTAATGTGTCTGCTCCAGGCGTTTGCTGAAATATTGAATACCAGCACCAGGATCAAAAGAACGGCCGACGCCAGGTTCGCCAGATTTCTGTCCTGGCCGTTAGTCTGAAGATTCCAGATCTGTGTCGCCAGAGTTTCCGCAGGACGCAGCAGGTTAAAAGGACAGGTAGGCGAGGTAACGTCCCAGTTGCCCCATCGTAAAGTGCTTCCTGAACCTGTTGTATAAAGAAGAGCCGCCGCTTCTCCGAAGCCTCTTCCTGCCGCCAGGATCACTCCTGTCATAATCCTGGGGATACAGGCGGGAAGCAGCACATGAAAAATCGCCTGCCATTTTGTAGAGCCGATTCCCATACTTGCCTGAAAATATCCGGCGGGAAGTCCCCGAATCGCGTCTTCCGTTGTTGTGGTGATAAGAGGAAGGGTCAGGATGGATACGGATAGCGCTCCCGCCAGAAGGCTCTTTCCCATTCCCATAAATACAAGGAAAACCAGATAACCAAAAAGACCTACAACAATAGAGGGCAGTGAAGAAAGAGTTTCAATACATATTCTGAGGAATTTGGTAAGCATTCCTTTTTTGGCGTACATTGCCAGATAAATTCCTGCAAATACACCGATGGGAACAGAACATACAAGCGCTGTCAGTACAAGATAAACTGTATTGAAAAGCTGATTTCCTATGCTTCCCTGTCTGGAAAAGCCAAACATTTCAGGTGAAGCTCCCAGAATGCCTCCTATGATCACTTTTCCTGCGAAAGCGATCAGAAGAATTAAGAAAAAGGCCGCAATTCCATAAAAAACGCAGGTCATGATCCGGTCTGTCCTTTTTGCCCGTTCCACCTGTCTATTCATGACTCACCGCCCCCTTTCTGTTTTTCTCCTCTTGCGGAAACAAAATGAATCAGGCTGATAAAAAGCAGCGATATCAGAAACAGCAGAAGCGCCATTGTCCAAAGCGCTGATTTCATTTCTCCGCCTTCCATGGCGTTTCCCATCTGAGAAGCAATCTCTGTAGTCAGTGTTTTTGTTGTGGAAAATATATTTTCCGGAAGAGCCGTCGTCTGGCCGATCACCATCGCCACCGCCAGCGCCTCTCCAAAAGCTCTTGCAAGCCCCAGAATCACGCCGGAAATGATCCCCGGAGCCGCGGCGGGCACCACGATGCGGTAAATTGTCTGCCATCTGGTGGAGCCCAGACCATAGGCGGCCTTTCTGCAGGAGTCCGGAACGGCAGATATAGCGTCTGCGGACATACTGGTGATCGTCGGGAAGATCATGATCGCAAGCACGATTCCCGCCGCCAGTACGGAATGTCCTACCTGTCTGTGAAAAACAGTTTTAATAAACGGTACAAGTACTGTCAGACCTACCCATCCGTATACAACAGAGGGAATTCCCGCAAAAATTTCCACAACTGGGCGGTAAAATTTTTCTCCGAATTTTTTTGAAATCTCCGTCATAAAAATTGCTGAACCCAGGCCAAAAGGTGTTGCAATCAGAAGCGCCAGTCCACAGGTCGCCAGGGAGCCGACAACAAAGATCAGCGCGCCGACGCTTCCCCCGCCTTCCGCGTTATCTGTAGGCTCCCATTGAGTGGAACCAAGAAATTCCCACAGGGTATGTCCGAATTTCAAAAATGTATCGGATCCTTTATAAACAAGGAATGCCCCGATGGTGATTGTCAGGACGATCACGAAAATACCGCACAAAACCGCGATTCCCCTGAACGCATATTCTTTCTGGAACATTCCTTTTTGTTTCGTACTATTCATAAGTTTTCTTTCCCCTGTCCGTTAAAAGACCTGCAAAAAGGGCAAACATATGGTATGCCTGCCCCTCTGTAGGTATTCTGCAGTTTTTATTTTGCTGCCTCTGTGGGCTCTGCTGTAGCTTCCGGTGTCGCTTCTGTTGAAGCATCGTCTGCATTCTCGGCAGACGCGTCGTCTGTAGTCTCACCGTCTGCGGCTTCACCTGCATGCTCTGTTGTTGTCATCTTGGAAGAAACGCCGTATCCGAGGCTTTCCATCTGATCGCTGTATTCATCTGACATGATGAAATCAAGGAACGCTCCCGTTACATCATTCGGCTCTCCTTTTGTATACATATGCTCAAAAGTCCAAACCGGATAAGTGCCGTTATAGGTATTTTCAAGAGTCGGCTCCACTCCGTCGATAGATACTGTTGCAACGCCGGGGTCGTCTACCAGATAAGACAGCGCGACATAACCGATCGCTCCCTTTGTATCCTTTACGTTCTGAAGAAGCACGCCCGAATCATCTGTTTCCATAGATTCGTTGGAAGCTTCTTCTGCCCCATCCAGAGCATATTTCTGGAAGGTTGCTCTTGTTCCGGAAGAAGTAGGTCTTGTTACAAGTACGATATCTTCATCCGGACCGCCTACCTCGCTCCAGTTTGTTGTCTTGCCGGTAAAAATGGAGATCAGCTGATCTTTTGTCAGGTCTGTAACGCCGCCTTCTTTTACATCCTCATTAACAATAGGAGCCATTGTAATTACACATACCTGATGATCTACCAGCTCTCCTGCCTGGTCAGCGTCAAGCTTTTCAGAGGCTTCCACATCAGAGTTTCCAATATCAACTGTACCTTCCGCCACCTGTTTCAGTCCTTCGCCTGATCCTCCGGCGTCTATTGTAATCGCAACATCCGGATATTTTTCACTGAAAGCGTTGGCCGCGTCATCTGCCAGCGGCTTTAACGCCGATGAACCGGCGGCTGTGATCGTTCCGCTGAGATCCTCTGCTTCTGCAGCGCTGCAGGTTACTCCTGATACCATTCCAAGTGTCATAACAGATGCTAACGTCATGGCTAAAAATTTTTTCTTCATAAATTATGTCCTCCTTTGAAGCATCCTGTTCTTATCTTTTACGGGCTCTATTTTATTCCCGGATTGTTAAGCAAGATATCATATTATTGTAAAATCGATTTCAAACATTTTGCTCTAAAACCTCTGTTTTTTCTGTTTTTTACATATTCTTGCTTTAAGAATCAAATTTTCCCTTACAATACTGTAAGTTGTTTTTATCACTTTTCTGAAATATAATAATATCGGGGGAAACTCCAATACGTTAGTTACATCAGGGAGGAATTGCCTTGGAAAAAAATACATCTGCTAAAATTCTTCTTCTGGAAGATGATCCCGGCCTTATTGACGGCCTCAGTTACGCTCTGAGCAGAAACGGATTTCACATTGATGTGGCGTCGTCCGTCTCTGAGGCTTTTCAGCGTCTAAATAATTCTGTTTACCATCTTCTGATCCTGGACATCACTTTGCCGGACGGAACAGGCTATGAGGTCTGCGAAAAAGTAAGGAAGAGCGGGAGCCGCGTTCCAATCCTCTTTCTTACCGCTCTGGACGAGGAAGTAAATATTATCCGGGGTCTGGACGGAGGCGGCGACGATTATATGGTTAAGCCTTTCCGCCTTGGGGAGCTCTGTTCCCGGATACGCGCCCTGCTCCGCCGCAGCGACGGAGCGCCAGAAATTTCCACTGTTCTGCGCTCAGGGCCTGTTACGGCTGATCTTGCCTCCGGTACGGTCAGCCTTAATGGAAAAATCCTGGAGCTTACTCCTGCAGAGTACCGCCTTCTCTGTCTTTTTCTCAGACACCCTGGCCAGCTTCTTACAAGAGAAGCGATCCTGGACGCTCTCTGGGATGGAAACGGCAGCTTTGTAGACAACAATACCCTTTCTGTATATATCCGACGTCTTCGCGAAAAAATTGAACCGGTTCCCTCCTCTCCGGAATATCTGCTTACAGTCCGTGGCTTCGGGTACCGCTGGAAGGAGGAATCAAAATGAGTTTTCTCAGAGACAGACAGTGCCGCAGATATTTTTTCTTTGTCCTGTGCGCGGCAGGCTTTTTTCTGTGCGCCGCTGTTTTTCTTTCATGGAATCATCTCTCCTGGTCAGCGCAGCTTCTTCTCCGTCAAAGAGAAACTGTTTCCTCCTATCTTCTGAGCCGGAATATTTCCCCGGACATTATTGCTTCCGCCCTGAAAAACAATACGGTTTCCCAGAGCGGCGCCGATTTTCTGACCGCGGCCGGATATGGCGCGGATATGCCGTTTACTGCAGATCCCCTTCTCTTTCGGAGCGCTCTTCTGTTTCTCCTTCTCTCTCTTTTTATTGCCGCAGCCGCCGGAGTCCTGCTTCTTTTTGGCACAGTATATTTTCTGAAAGCCAGAGAGCGTCTTTTTCAGAGGGCGGCGGACATCATTGCAGAATTTTCAGAGGGAAATTTCCAGAATCATCTTCCTTCTGATGAGACAGGCGTCCTTTATCAGCTGTTTTTCTCTGTGGAACAGCTTGCCTCCGCTCTGCAGGCGAAAAACAGCTCTGAACATAAGGCGAAAGAATTCCTGAAAGATACCATCTCCGATATCTCGCATCAACTGAAAACGCCTGTGGCAGCCTTGAAGCTTTATCTTAATATCATCCTTCAGGAGCCTGATAATGCGGAAACTGTAAAAACTTTTTCTGAAAAAGCGGAAGCTTCGCTGAACCGTATGGAGCAGCTGATCCTGACTCTTTTAAAGATGACGCGTCTGGACGCCGGAAGTATTCCTTTTCACAGAGAAAACTGTTCTGTGGCGGCGATGGTCAAAAAGGCGGCGGGCGATCTTGTGACAAGAGCCTGTCTTGAACAAAAATCCCTGCTTTTTGAAGGGGATGCAGACTCTCTGCTTTTCTGTGATCCGGGCTGGACACAGGAGGCTCTGAGCAATCTGATCAAAAACGCTCTGGACCACACCTGCGCCGGAGATACCGTCACTGTCCGCTGGAAAGCTTCCCCGGGACTTTTCCGGCTGGCTGTAGCAGACACAGGAGAGGGAATTGCTCCCGAAGACCTTCCGCATATTTTTAAGCGTTTTTACCGGAGCAGACATTCTTCCTCCTCCGGTTTCGGCCTTGGCCTTCCTCTTGCAAGATCCATTATCGAAGACCAGGGCGGAATGATTTTTGTGGAAAGCGCTCCCGGCAGAGGTTCCGTTTTTACCATATCTTTTCTTACAGATCTGTAAGCTGTTTTTTCACCGGAATGTAAGCCTGGACTGGTATTCTATAACCACAAAGAAAGAAGGATGTGATTAAATTGAAGTTGGTAAAAGTCGATCATCTATGTAAAACTTACGGAACAGGCGAAGCGCAGGTGGAGGCTCTGAAAAACGCCTCCTTTACCTTGGAAAAAGGAGAGTTCGCCGCTGTAATAGGGGAGTCCGGCTCCGGAAAAAGTACTCTCTTAAACTGTATCGGAGGTCTGGATACCCCTACCTCCGGAAAGGTATGGCTCAACGGCCAGGATCTTTTTTCCATGTCTGAAGAAAAAAGAACTGTTTTCCGAAGGCGCAATATTGGATTTGTGTTCCAGTCTTTTCAGCTTATACCAGAGCTGAATGTAGAGCAGAATATTATTTTTCCTCTTCTTCTGGACTACAAAAAGCCGGAACGTGAAAAGGTCGAAGAGCTTTTGGAGGTTCTTGGCCTGAAAGACAGAAGGAATCATCTGCCCTGCCAGCTTTCCGGAGGACAGCAGCAGAGGGTTGCCATCGGCAGAGCCCTTATCACCCGTCCTGTTCTTGTACTGGCAGACGAGCCTACCGGAAATCTTGACTCCAACAGCAGCAAGGATGTGATGGAACTTTTGCATCAGGCGTCCCGGCGCTATCAGCAGACAATTCTGATGATCACTCATAATCAGAATCTGATCTCTTCCGTGGATCATGTCTTCCGTGTCCACGACGGAGTTCTCAGCGATCTGGGAGGTGCGTACATATGAAATCTTATCTTGACCTTGTTTCGCTCTCCACAAAAGTGAACCGAAAAAAAAGCAGACTGACCAGGATCTGTATTATTCTTGCCGTGTTCCTGGTATCTTCTATTTTCGGAATGGCGGACATGGAAATCCGCTGCCAGAAAACAATGGCTATACAGGACGATGGAGCCTGGCATGCGGCGCTTCGCAATATCACTGCGGAACAGGCAGCCCTCATTTCTTCCCGTCCTGAAATAAAAACAGGTTCTTTCTACGCATGTATGAATTACCGTCTGGATCAGGACTATTCCATTGAAGGAAAAAAGGCCGCTATCTGCGGTTTTGATGAAAGTTTTCTTGATCTGTATCCGGCTGCCGCCCTCAAAGAAGGACAATTCCCGCAGAAGGCAGATGAAGCGGTCGTTACGCAGAGCGTCCAGAAGCAACTGAAGCTTCATGTAGGCGATAAGCTACAACTTTCCACTCCTGATCAGGGCGTTCTTACTTATACCATCACAGGTTTCACCGGAGACACTTCTCTGATGACAAAATGGGACGCTTTTGGAGTCTTTCTGAACAGGGAAGGATATCTCCGCAGCTTTGCCTCGGAAACTTTAGCTGAAGATTTTGTCTACTATGTGGCTTTTAAACCCTTCTGTCCAATACAGAAAATACTGGACGACATATGCGCGCAGCTTTCGATTCCTGAAACCCAGGTTTCTCAGAACACCAAGCTCCTTGGTCTGATGCTTCAGTCCGACAACGATTTTATTCTCAAGCTTTATCTCAGCGCTGCTGTCCTTGTGGTACTGGTAATCATTTCCGGGGTTCTGATGATAGCCAACAGTCTTCATACCATGGTGGCAAGAAGAACGGAATTTTTCGGTATGCTCCGGTGTCTCGGAGCCTGCCCGAAGCAGATTGTGCGCTATGTCCGCATGGAAGCCCTGTGCTGGTGCAAAATCTCCATTCCTGTCGGGCTGGGGATTTCCGTGATCATGATCTGGGGGCTCTGCGCCGTCCTCCGTTATCTCAGTCCCTCCTATTTTTCCGGTATGCCGGTATTTAGTATCAGTTGGGTCGGTCTGATCTCCGGCGCAGCCGTAGGAATTCTTACCGTTCTTCTGGCAGCCCGCTCTCCGGCAAAGAAAGCCTCCCGGGTATCTCCTCTCGCCGCAGTTTCCGGAAATGCCGGAACCATCAGAGAAATGAAAAAAGCTGCCAGAGGCCGTTTCCTGAAAATCCCCTCTGCGCTTGGAGTACATCACGCCTGCGGCAGCAAAAAAAATCTGCTTTTTATGTCCGGCTCCTATGCCTTCAGCATTATTCTTTTCCTGGCATTTACCACGGCGGTAGATTTCATGCACCACGGCCTTACGCCTCTGCGCCCCTACACTCCCGACCTTTCTATCTACAGTGAAGGCGGAGATCCGGCGGTTTCAGAGGAGATTGTTGAAAAGGTAAAAGAAAATCCGGCAGTAAAAAAATGTTATGGACGGCTTTATTCTGATTCCGTAACACTCCGTCAGCAGGATAAAATAAGGAAGATACATCTGATTTCATATGAATCGCTCCAGTTCCAATGGGCCCGAAAATCTCTGGTAGAGGGCAGTCTCATAGAATCAGAAGAGGGACAGGGCGTCCTGATAGATTATCCTGCCTCCCAGTATCTTACCACAGGAGAAGAAATCACTCTGGAAACGGCGCAGGGATCGGTTTCCCTTCCGGTGACAGGAGTTCTTTCCGACACTCCTTTTAACAACAGTACCGGAGTTGTCATCTGTTCTGAAAAACTTTTTTCAGAAATTACGGGAATACATGACTACGCGGTGCTTGATATCCAACTGAACCGCCAGGCGTCTGAGCAGGATATCGATGAGCTGAGGGCTCTTGCGGGAACCTCTCTTAAATTTTCCGACCAGCGGTCAGATAATCAGGAGGTACGCAGTACTTATTTCGCCTTTGCGCTGTTTATCTATGGTTTTCTCTTTATCATCGCCCTGATCGCGGTATTCCATATCATCAACAGCATCGGCATGAGTGTTTCTTCCAGAATGCCGCTGTTCGGCGCCATGCGGGCGGTGGGTATGACAGTAAAGCAGCTTATCTGTATGATCATAAGCGAAGCCTCGGTATATATCGCAGGAGGCATTTTCCTGGGGCTGCTGGTGGGACTTCCTGTAAACTATGTGCTGTACTCCAGTATGATTACTTCCCACTGGGGCGATCCCTGGAAGCTGCCTGTTTCCTCCCTGTCCGTTATCGTGATCC
Source organism: Candidatus Blautia intestinavium (assembly GCA_019113745.1). GTDB lineage: Bacteria > Bacillota > Clostridia > Lachnospirales > Lachnospiraceae > Blautia_A > Blautia_A intestinavium. The sequence continues at coordinate 1,105 of DXGV01000004.1, read as the reverse complement.
TCACTTTTGCGTCCCTTCTGCCGGCTGTAGCGGAACCGGCAAAAAGAATCCGTGAGATGTCTGTTGTAGATACCATACATGAACAGTAGCGTCAGTGTACAAGGGGACAATACGGTTACCCCTTGTACACTGACGCCAATGTAAAAATATGACATTTCTCCGGATACTGAGACTGTCCGCATCTGCAAAAAAAGACTGTAATAAGAGACTATCCTCAAGCTATGAATATGTCTCTTTATTACAGTCTTCTTTTCATTTTTCCACGTATGATTTTAGCCTCGAAGCTACCGTTCTTCTTTTGCCAGCTTTTTCAACGTATCTCCGGCAATCCGGTAAACCGTCCAGTCCTTCATTGGTTCCGCTCCAAGGGACAGATAAAAATCAATGCTTGGCTTGTTCCAGTCGAGGCACCACCATTCCAGTCTGCCGCATTTCCTCTCCACCGCAACAGAAGCCAGCTTCCTTAAAATCGCTTTTCCATATCCTCTTCCTCTATATTCCGGCAGCACGAATAAATCCTCCAGATAAATTCCCGCACGTCCCAGAAAAGTAGAAAAATTATGGAAGAACAATGCGAAACCGACCTCTTTTCCATCGGACATAGCAAAGAGTACTTCCGCTTTCTTTTTATCAAAAATCCATTCCTCAAGAATTTTTTCGTCCGCTACAACCTCATCCAGCATTTTCTCATATTCTGCCAGAGCTTTTATAAAAGCAAGGATCAGCGGCGTGTCCTTCCTTTCCGCGTATCTGAAACCCAGTTCTTCTTTCATCTCATATCCTGTCCTTTACATAATATAAGTCTGCCCGCTACCTTTCCAAATATATGATAGCAAAACAAAAAGCCTTGAATCTCAAGGCTTTTGAAGAGGTGCCACCCGGATTTGAACCGGGGATAGAGGTGTTGCAGACCTTTGCCTTACCACTTGGCTATGGCACCATATACTATATTATATGTTTTCCCTTAAGGGAAGTGACTCCAAGGGGATTTGAACCCCTGTTACCGCCGTGAAAGGGCGGTGTCTTAACCGCTTGACCATGGAGCCAATCTCTTTTGTTCAGGCTTCATGCCCTAACTCCCCCTGTTGGACTCGAACCAACGACA
>DXGV01000001.1 GCA_019113745.1 Candidatus Blautia intestinavium | reverse complement strand
AAAAGGAGGACATTGCAGCAGATGCCCACAATGCCCGCCAGGTTTCCCACCTTCGTCCGTCCCTCCGAAGTACGGGCGTCCGTCCCGCGCAAAAAGATTCTTGTCAGTATAGATGTCATAGCACACCTCGATTTTCGCTTTTCCATACAGTATATCGCAGCCGGACAGTAAATACAATTATTAATTAGGAATGCTTTTCTCCACGCACAGTTTTCCCCACCCCACGGTCGCATTGGGATATTCCTGAAACGCCGGAAGAGGCTGTGCCCCTCTCTGCAGATAAGCCCTTACTTTTTCTCCGTACAGATACGGGTCGTTCCCGTCTGTAATCCCATACTGCATCAACAGCGCGGCCGCGCCGGTTACAAAAGGCGTCGCGAAAGAAGTCCCTGTCTGCCTCACATATCCGCCTCCCGGCGACGCCGTCAGAATATTGGTGCCCGGAGCTACCAGAGAGGGTTTCCGCTCCGTCTCTCCTCTTCCGGAAAAGTCTGCATATGCGTCGGCAGACGCACGGTACGCTCCGACGGTGATCACTTTCCTCGCTGTAGAGGGAATCGTAAGGGTATTTGTCTCCACCGGATTCAGAAAACGCGTATCTGCTCCCACCACTGAGCTTCCCGGCATCCACATCTGATAAGTTCCTTCCGTAATCTGGCGGGAGACCAGGCGGATTCTCCAGATCCCGGAATCCACATATTCATTTTGAGGGATAAAGTCCAGATAAATTTCCTGATTTACGCTGTAAGGGCTGGGAGCTCCAAAGTAAACCAGTACCTCTGTATTCCCCATCCGGTAACGCTGCACCGGAGTTCCTTCGTAAAAAGGCCCTGCTGATATCCCATTCGGGTGCATCAGATAAATATCAAACACATCCTCATAGTTTTTCCAGATCTGCAGATTCATTACAAGTTCGTAGGGTCCGACCGTAAATTCCACGTTTTCCTGCATGCCATTCTGGAGCCGTCCGGACGTATGACCGCCTCCCGCCCCTTCATTACCGCTGCCCACACAGATTACCGACTTCCACAAAGCGCTCACATCATCCATATATGTTTCCAGCAGGCTGCTTCCGGTGTGAGAACCGTATGTATTCCCAAAACTGATATTTACAGCTACCGGCATCAGGTATTCTCTCGCCTTCCGAATTACATAGTCCAGCCCCTGCATCAGCTCCGTTGTTCTTGGAAACCCGTCTTCTCTGGGCACTCCCAGTTTTACCGCCAATATACCGCTCTCATATGCCACGCCCCCATTTCCTGCCGCGATTGCCAATACGCCGGTCCCGTGCCCGCTTACATCCTGACTGGCCGACAGTCCCTCCCCGCTCTGCGCCGCCGGTTTATCTTCTCCTCCGGCCAGCGCCGCGTCAATCTGTTCCTTGGTAAACTCGCTTCCTATGTAATATCCTTCCGGAGGATTTCCGGGCACGCTCTGGTCCCAGTATGCCAGAATCCGGCTGCTCCCGTCCGGATTGCGGAATTCCTCATGTCGGTAATCCACTCCGGAATCCAGTACTGCCACCAGAATACCCCGACCGCTTAAAGAAAGCGGCGGGCGCTGCACCGGCGTCATACAGGACGCCCTTTTCCCTTCTGCCCGCGCAAAAAACAGCCTTTTAGGCTTTTCAATATATTCTATCTCCGGACGCTGTGCCAAAGATTCAATCAAGGACTCCGAAACCACCAGAATCGCATATTCGTTAATCAGCCGCGTTACACGTATGGCGTCCGGTACAATAGTATCCAGATTTCCTGAGTATTTTACAATCAGTTCCCAGGTCTTTTCCTCTGGATCATACCCGGTCTCCAGTACCAGGGATTTTTTTCGTTCTTCTTCTGTGGCCTCCAGCGCCAGATTCAGCTGATTCTCTATTTTCTGATCATCCATCATTTCAGCACCCCTTTTCAGGCTATGCGAAGGATCCATTTTCATGCGCAAAAGAAACTTTAAGATTTATTTTTTCCCCGGACTGTATTATAATAAAAACAGCAAAAGAGAAACAGCGGAGGAACCATATGGAACTTTCATTCGGCGAACAGATCAAGATCCTGCTGAAAAGAAAAGGACTGACGATCAAAGAACTTGCAGATATGTACGAAGCGCAGACCGGCAGACCCATGTCCCGGCAAAATCTCACCCAACGCCTGAAAAGAGATAATTTTCCGGAACAGGATATGCACATCATCGCGGCACTGTTGGGATATCAGGTATCCGTACAGCTGAAGCCTGTATCCATTCCCATGCCGGAATTTATCCGGGCAGAATTTCAGACTGCATCTGCGGCTTCCGTTTCTTCCGGAGAGATATCTCCGGTTCCCCAGACGGTCTCTGTCCCCTCGCAGCCTTCCATACCCGATGTGAATTCTGCGGAGGTGCTCTCTGAAGAGCCGCCTGCGGTTCCCAACAAAATCACTTTCCAGATCCCCGAGGCATTCCGCAAAAACAGGCCCCAGGGAGACATCAATCCGCTGACCGGCGAAGAGTATCTGACGAACACGGTCCGCCGGCATCCGGAGATGGAGGAATTCGTCCAGGTCTATGATCAGGCCACACACTCCTGGTCTGATGTAAGGGAAGATTATTTCTGGGAATTCCAGGATAAGAAAAAACAGATGTTGGGCAAGGATTACCGCGCGCCGATCCTGATCTGACACACAGCGCTGGAGGTCAGCCGGATTCTTTCTCTGATTTTTCCAGCGCTTTTTTCCTTCTGCTGATCATGCCGCCGATCTTCCCTGTCTCCTTGGAAGACAGCGCTTTCCAGCCCCCTTCTCTTACCTTGTCCAGAAGTCCCAGCTCCTCCGCGATCTCATATTTTAACCGGTCGTGGGGCTCCAGTTTTTCAAACTCTACGGTACGTTTCATTTCCATCATTTTACACTCTCCTATATCCGGAGTATTCCCGTTCCCTTTCATCTTATTCACCCCTTTCCAAATTCTCTTTACAGCCCTGAATCCGACTTATATAATAAATGTACCGTTCTGAACAGTTACTGTTTTTTAAGGGAGGCGTCTCAATGAAGCTCAAAAAAACCAGATTTGATATCCTTTTGAATGTCCTGTGTCTGCTCCAGCTTATCGGCATCACTCTATTTCTTCTTATATGCTGGGCCCGGATTCCGCAGCAGATTCCCATGCATTATGATCTGGGCGGGAATATTACGCGCTGGGGAAACAAGGCAGAGCTGATCATAATCCCGGTCCTGGCATGGATCATGTATCTGCTGATGACTGTTCTGGAACATTTCCCGCAGGCCTGGAACACAGGCGTTCAGGTCACGGAACACAACCGGGCCCGGGTATATGCCACCCTTCTTCATATGATCAGCTCGCTGAAATTCCTCATTACCTGCCTGTATACTTATTCCATTCTTCAGACGGCTCTGATGCTGGAGCTTCCCTCCTGGTTCCTTTTCGCCGTCATAGCTCTTCTGTGCGGCGATATCGGGTACTGGATGTACCGTCTCTGGAAATGTAAATGACACTGTAAATTTTTATTTCATGGGAAATAGGCGAATCGCCTGAAATACAGAATTCTATATGAAAAGATTAACATGCAGACGGGGAAAATGCAACTTGTATTTATAAATTCTTCATCTGGCAGAAATTGCAGTTGTCCCTATTGGGAAAGCCAGTACCAACCAATTTTTCTGCCAGATAAAAGTCTAAAATCACATCATTGGATTAAGATATGAAGCATTTCATAATTGATCTATCTCATTAGTAAGAAACTATTGTTGATCCCTTTAAAACATGCTACATTAAACACAGATCTTTTCACTCTTATAATTCCGGAGGATAATATTTATGTATCATACAATCGTAACTTTGAAAAAAGGAGAAGGCCGCACAATCAAAGCCGGCGGCATGTGGATCTATGACAATGAGATCGCCAGTATCCTGGGCGATTTTGAGAACGGAGATCTGGTGACGGTCCATGATTTCGACGGCTATTTTAT
>DXGV01000027.1 GCA_019113745.1 Candidatus Blautia intestinavium | reverse complement strand
TCCGGATGCTGAGCCGGTGGATCTGGACGGGAAGACAATGCTTCCGGGATTCATAGACGCGCACAGCCATTTTACACAGGTGGCCATGGGTTTTTTACAGGTATCGTTGGACGGCGCCGGATCCGTAGAGGAGATCCATAATCGTATCCTGGAATTTATTCAGAGAGAAAAGATTCGTCCCGGCTCATGGGTGCAGGCGAGAGATTATGACCATAATCTTCTGCCGGACGGGAAACATCTGACTGTGGATGAAATAGAAAGTCTGGCTCCCGAGCATGCTCTGGTGATCCAGCACAAGTCCGGACATTCCGGACTTATGAATCGGATGGCGCTCCGACATGTCGGGATTACCACGGATACGGAATCTCCGGAGGGAGGGTATATCGGGAAGGATACGAAAGGACTGACCGGTTATCTGGAAGAAAACGCCTATTTTGATGCGGCGAAGAAAGTGCCTATGCCCGGCCCGGAGGAACTTCTTCATGCATATGAAATGGCACAGGAACAATATGCCTCTTTTGGAATCACCACCATTCAGGAAGGTATGCTGGTGGACGAAATGCTTCCGTTGTATCAATTGTTGTTAAATGCCCGTATTTTGAAGCTGGATCTGGCTGTATATCCGGATAAAGAGACGTTAGCGGCCGCAGAGCAGCAGATAGGAATGTACGGGACCGGCTATCACAGCCATGTGCGGATCGGCGGAATCAAGATTTTTCTGGACGGTTCTCCGCAAGGGCGTACAGCCTGGATGACAGAACCTTACCAGGGAGATGAGGATTACCGTGGATATGGAACGATGACGGATATGGAAGTATTGGATGCATTAAGAGAAGCAGGAAAAAGGAAGGTGCAGATCATCGCTCACTGCAACGGGGACGCGGCTGCGGAGCAGTTCCTGAACTGTCTGGAAACAGCGGAACAGGAATATCCGGTTTTACGGACGCTTCGTCCTGTGATTATTCATGGACAGTTTATGCGGCCGGATCAGATGCTGAAAGCGAGAGATCTGGGGGCGGTTGTTTCCTTTTTCGCCGCGCACACCTGGTACTGGGGAGATGTACATGTACAGAACTTCGGACTGGAAAGGGCTTCCCGGATCAGCGCGGCGGCCTCGGCTCTGGCATGCGGCCTGCCTTTTACTTTTCATCAGGACGCGCCGGTAATTCTGCCGGATATGCTGGAGACCATATGGTGCGCTGTGAACCGTCGGACTAAAAACGGGATTATTTTAGGAGCGGATCAAAGGATTTCTGTCTGGGAGGCGTTGAAAGCGGTAACTGTCAATGCGGCTTATCAGTATTTTGAAGAGGATCAGAAAGGAAGCATCGCTCCGGGGAAGCGCGCGGATTTTGTGATCTTGTCAGAAAATCCGCTGGAGGTTCCAAAGGACCGGATCCGGAAGATCCGGGTTCTGGAAACAATCAAGGATGGAGAGAGTATCTTTTGTCAGGGGCATTGACGGATCTTTATAAAATTACAGAAAATGCTTCTTTTTACAGAGATAAATACACAGAGAAACCGTGGCGGCACTCAGAATGATTACCGCCGCATAGCCGTATTTCCAGTTCAGTTCCGGCATGGCGGTAAAATTCATGCCGTACCATCCGGCGATTAACGTCAACGGCATGAAGACAGTGGTGACAACGGTGAGGATTTTCATAATATTATTCTGCCGTATATCAATCTGGGACTGATATACCTCCCGGACTTGTGTGGAATATTCTCTTAGCATCAACGCTTCTTCATGCAGGCGTCCGATTCGTTCGCTGAACAGACGCAGGGCTGTTAATTCGCTGTCCGTGAAGAAATCGGAACCGTTCTGCTGAAAAATGCTGCCTATGTCGGCCAGCTGCAGGTAGTAGTGAGAATATACCAGGATCTGCCTGCGGCATGCCGACAGTTTTTGATTAAACTGATCCAGTTTCCCGGAAAGTACATCATCTTCCAGATGTGCCAGTTCGTTTTCAATTTTGATCAGGCGCTCCAGATCATGCTCGATCAGGGTTTCCATAAATGCGGCCAGAAAAAGACCAAGCCCTGCATGGCTGCCATCAAAAGATTCGGACAGGCGGCGCAGTATTTTTGAAACGTGGCTGCCTTCTTCCAGAAAAATAAGTTTCCCGCCTGCCAGCAGATAGCTGAAACGCCCGTTTTTTTCATGGACTTTAGGGGAGGGAAGCGCGAAAGTACCGCATAAAAATCCCATATGGGTTTCTGCCTTACAAAAATGTGCCTGACCGAAAAGATGGAGATTCTGCAGATGATATTTTTGCAGAAACATATTTCCAGAAGCTTCTTTGGGAGACAACACTGCTACTTTTGGGATTCCGGTCTCTTGAGAATTAAATTCATCTTCGGTGATACTGGTGAGCTTCGGCTGGATCCGGTAATATTCTGCCATAATGATTTCCTCCTTATTGTCCAGTATAATGACAGGTACAGTGTATAGCAAGACATATTTCCTTTTTATGTCTGGAAAGACTGCCGTGAGGCGGCCTTTTTTCATGCCATAAATTTTACCTGTATTTTACGTTCTGCACAGATAGATTCTATATCTCCCTGCTAAAGTAAAATAACATCATAGATGTATTTTCAGAGAAGGCGAGGAGAAGATAACA
>DXGV01000026.1 GCA_019113745.1 Candidatus Blautia intestinavium | reverse complement strand
GATTTTGATTCCGCCATGAGCAAGGTGGCGGCGGTATCCGGTGCGACTGGCTCTGATCTTGAAGCCTTAAGGGATAAAGCCCGTGAGATGGGTGAGAAGACAAAGTTCTCTGCATCCGAGGCTGCGGAAGCCATGAACTATATGGCGATGGCCGGCTGGAAGACAGAGGATATGCTTTCCGGTATCGAAGGTGTCATGAACCTGGCTGCAGCTTCCGGTGAGGATCTGGCTACCACTTCTGATATCGTGACAGATGCTCTGACAGCGTTCGGACTTACGGCAAAGGATTCCGGGCATTTTGCGGATATCCTGGCGGCTGCTTCCAGTAACGCGAATACGAATGTCTCCATGATGGGTGAGACCTTTAAGTATTGCGCTCCGATTGCAGGTGCTCTGGGATTCTCTGCGGAGGATACAGCGGAAGCGATCGGTTTGATGGCCAATGCCGGTATCAAGGGATCCCAGGCAGGTACTTCTCTCAGAACGATCATGAATAATCTGTCCGGGGATGTGACGATCTGCGGATCCGCAATCGGAGAGGTAACGATTGCAACGACCAATGCAGATGGCTCCATGAGGGATCTGTCGGACATTCTGGCTGACTGCCGAACGGCATTTTCAGGTCTATCTGAATCAGAGAAGGCGGCAGCGGCTGAATCGTTGGTTGGCAAAAATGCGATGTCCGGATTTCTGGCTCTGATGAACGCCGGAGAAGCGGATATCAACAAGCTTTCCAGTGCGATTGATAACTGCGATGGTTCTGCGGCAAGTATGGCTGAGACCATGAATGATAACCTTGCCAGTCAGCTGCAGATCCTGAAGTCCCAACTGGAAGAGCTGGCGATTTCTTTTGGTGAACTGTTGATGCCCGCGATCCGAACCATTGTGGGTTGGATCCAGAAGTTTGTGGACTGGCTCAATTCGATGGATGAGGGTACCAGGAAGGTGATCGTGACGATTGCCCTGGTGGCGGCTGCGATCGGTCCGGTATTGATCATAGTCGGTAAAGTCATCTCTGCGGTCGGTACTATTATGACTCTGGTGCCGAAGCTGGCAGGCGTGATCAATGCAGCGAAGGGTGTATTTGCAGCTTTCAATGCGGTATGTGCGGCGAATCCGTATGTGCTGATTATAGCGGCGATCGTTGCTCTGGTGGCGGCGTTTATTTATCTCTGGAATAACTGTGAAGAGTTCCGGCAGTTCTGGATCGACCTGTGGGAGAGCATCAAAGAGATTGCTATGGACGCTGATCAGGCATACTGTTTCGGACTCCTGCATGATATAGGAAGATATGCCGGGGTGAGTTCCGAACGCCATCTGATAGACGGCTATCGTTTCTGTATGGAAAAGGGATGGGAAAAAGCAGCGCAAATCTGCATTTCTCACGCTTTCATGATCCAGGACATCCACACGTCTATCGGAACCTTTGATGTCACGGAAGAAGATTTTTGTTTTATGGAAAAGTTCATTAAAACTGCTGCCTATGATGATTATGACCGCCTTGTGCAGTTGTGCGACGCACTGGCGCTGCCTACCGGTTTCTGCATCCTGGAAAAGCGTTTTGTGGACGTGAAGATCCGCTATGGCGTCCATCCCCACACAGTCGACAGATGGAAGAAAGTGCTGGAGATCAAAGCAGATTTTGAGGAGAAAATGAAGGGGTCGATTTACAACCTGCTTCCGGGCGCAGTAGAAAACAGTCTTTAAGGTCGGCAAGGGTTAATGCAGAGACGGGATATAAAGGAGAGGATTAAAACAATGGAATATAACGAGCAGGACTTTTTGGAAACAGCAGGTCCGCAGACATTAAAACAGATTGCGAAAACGCGGGAACTGACACGAAAATACAACCGGATTGAACACGGTGATACAGAAGCAAGGGCAGCAGTGCTGCGGGAGTTGTTCGGCAGTATTGGAGAAAATGTAGAAATCGATACGCCGTTCTACTGCGACTACGGAAAAAACATTTTTATCGGCAATGATGTAATCATTAACATAAACTGTACATTTATAGACAATCGTCTCATACATATTGGAAACAGGGTACTGATCGCTTCCAATGTGCAGATCTATACCTCCGGTCATCCTGTATTGCCGCAGGAACGGCTGGTTACTGACTGGAAGGAGAAAGGAACTACTTTTTTCCGGACATTTGCCAAACCGGTTACGATTGAAGACGGCGTATGGATCGGCGGCGGGGCGATTCTTCTTCCCGGCGTGACGATAGGGAAAAATAGCGTCATTGGCGCCGGGAGTGTTGTCACACACTCTATACCGGAAAATAGTGTGGCGGTGGGAAATCCATGCAGGGTTATACGGCGGATCTGACAAATCAAAAGGATCTAATCTGGGTTTGGACAGACTGAAAGAGAAATTTTATCCTGATAGCGGTCAAGGATATCCTGCAGTGTGATCTTTTTCATTTCTTTTTCCGCAGTCTCCTGTATTCTGACAAAGTAATCCTGAAGAGAAAGCTGGATATAGATTCCCACGCCGCATTCCGGATTGGTATGGGTATCCAGATGGAGCAGGGGCTTGTCTCCTTCCACAGCTTTATAGATATCCAGCAGAGTGATGGCAGACGGGGCGGCCGTCAGAGACGGTGTGGGGTGTCCCTGTACGCTTGAGAGCAGTCCCGCCCGGCGAAGGGCGGACATAAGCTGCCGCACGCACCCGGGATTCGTGTGTAGGCTTTCCGCGATGCTGTTGCTGGACAGGGAACCCTTGGGATTCAGAACAATAAAGGCCATAATATGGACTGCGTCGCTGACTCTTGTGGAATATTTCATAAGTCGTTCCTCCTCAAATGTTAATTTAATTATAACAGCATATTGACATGTCTGCAAGGGAATGTTACACTGGAATTGATGTTAAATATAAAATTACAATAAATACGGGAGAATGTTATGAAGGAAAACAGAGCTTTTGAGAACATGAGGATGACGGCCCTTGAACGATTGGCGGGAAGAGATCCTGAAGAAATACAAAAAAATACCGGGATTGTCTTTGTGCCGGAGACCTCGCAATTCCGTCTGACCTCCATGGGACAGGACATCGTGGTTTCCTGGCCGGAATGCAAAATAGAGCCGGAACTGAACCAGTGGCACCATCTGGCAATCCTTCATTATATGGACACGGCGGACGGCAGCAGTCTGACCGGCGAGCTGATGAGTTTCGGAGAACAGCCGGGCGGAATGGTACGGGGAGGCGGATTTGACAGACTTTGTGAGCAGACTGTCAGCCGCAGCATGGGAAACTGTCCGGAAGAAGCGGTGAAAGAAGCATGTCTGGCACTGGGCGGCAAAATCATATCCTGCAATGCTGATCTGGGAATCGTATTTCCTTTTCTCCCGTATTATCCGGTGACGCTGAAAATCTGGTTTTCGGACGAAGAAATCGCCGGAACCGGAAGAATGTTCCTGGATCGCAGCGCAGAACATTTCCTTTCTGTGGAGGACGCGGTGACAGTGGGAACGCTTCTTCTGGAAGAAATACAGAAAAAACTGCAGGAAAGACAGAGTTGATTTTTCCTGTATACTGGAGGATGAAAAAACATGAGTTTCTATGAAGATCTTGTAATGCAGACACAGATGAATTATTCCCGTTATTACAGTCTGTATGCGGCGGGAAAAACACCCTATCAGCTGGCGGAGCGAAAACCGGTTTCCTATACGGAACAGATCGCGACCCTGCTCTGGGAGATAAAGGAAGCGGACTGTGTGATCGTGGGCGGGGCCTCCGGTCTGTCGGCCGCAGGCGGGGGAGATTTTTATTATGAGGACAATGCTTCCTATAGAAAATATTTCGGCAGATATGCAGAGAAATATCATTTTAAAGGCGCTTTTGACGGGATGATGCGTCCCTGGGATGACCGTCAGGAATTCTGGGGTTATCTGGCAACTTTTTTGCACACTACCCAGACGTCTGGAATTCGGGAGCCTTACCGGAATCTGGATTATCTTCTGCAGGGAAAAGATTTCTTTATTCTTACCACCAACCAGGACACCCAGTTTGTAAAGCTCTATCCGGAAGATAAAGTGGCGGAGATCCAGGGAGACCACCGCTTTTTTCAGTGCGCGAAGTGCTGTACAGATGATACCTGGGATGCGGTGAAGCCGGTGGAGCAAATGATAGAAGCCATGGGAGACGGCACGGCTGTTCCAGAAGAACTGATACCCCGCTGTCCCCATTGCGGTGAGGAAGCTTTTCCCTGGGTGCGGGGTTACGGGAATTTCCTTCAGGGGAAAAAATATGAAGAACAGTATGAGAAGATATCCCGCTATGTGCTGGAGCACAAAGATAAAAAAATTCTTTTCCTGGAACTCGGCGTGGGAAGACTGACGCCTATGTTTATTCAGGAGCCGTTCTGGAACCTGACTTTGAGTTTTCCGGAGGCAAGGTATATCGCGGTAAATGACAGATATGATTTTTTGCCGAAAGAGATCGAGGATAAGGGTATGGTGATCGTGGGAGATATCGGGAACGTGCTGAGGGATGCGGTGAAAGCGGCCAAAGCGGAAAATACCGATAGAGTCCAGACGGAATAAGTAAGCCAAAGCGCCGGAAGGAGGGGATTTTTTGGATATCATAAAAGAAACAGCAGAAAAAATAAGAGAAGCAGACGCCCTGCTGATCGGAGCCAGCAACGGACTGTCCATTACGGAAGGACTGCATCTTTTTGCCTGTAACCAGGCCTTTGAGGATCTGTTCGGAGATTTGAAAAGAAAGTATGGTCTTACATGTATTCTTCATGGCATGGGCGCGAAATGGCCTTCCGAAGAAGAAAAATGGGGGTTCTGGAGCCGCCTTGTCCGTCATTACTGTAAAGAATACCGGGAAACCCAGGTGATGGCCGACCTGAAAACAGTCATAGGTGGAAAAGACTGTTTTGTGGTCACTTCCAATGGGGAATGCCATTTTGAGATGTGCGGTTTTTCGCCGGAGAAGATTTACGAGATAGAGGGTAACTGGCTGACCATGCAGTGCGCCTCCCGGTGTCATGACAGCGTTTATCCGTGGGGAGATCTCGCGGAGAAAATGGCTGAGATGGAGCGGGGAGGAAAAATCCCGGCGGATCTTGTTCCCCGCTGCCCTGTCTGCGGCGGGCCGGTGCAGGTTCATATGGCGATGGACGGGAATTTTATTCCTGATACAGAGAGCAAGAAACGGCTGGACAGTTTTCTGGAACAGTATCATGAAAAGAAACTGCTGATCCTGGAACTGGGGATCGGCTGGAGAAATCAGCTGATCAAGGCGCCGCTCATGCGTCTGGCAGAGCGAGAGCCCCAGGCTTTTTATGTGACGGTCAATCTGGGCGAAATATTTATCCCCCAGGAGATCAGCGGGAAGTCCTGTGGACTGGACGGCGATCTGGGGGAGATCCTTCACAGGGTTGCTACAGACTGTGGCAATTAATCAAATGTTTTGAGTAATCAAATGTTTTGAGTTGCATTTTTCGGAAAAGTGTGTTATATTATTTTCGACATATGACGGAAATGAAACGGAGGTGTCACTATGGCAAGACCAAGAAGATGCAGAAGAGTCTGTTCGGAACCGGATTACAGCAGTTTTATGCCGGACGGGATTCCCTGCAGTGAAACCGTGACCCTCGCAGTAGACGAATACGAGGTGATCCGGCTGATCGATCTGGAGAAGCTGACTCATGAGCAGTGCGCGAAGCGGATGGATATTTCCAGGACCACGGTGACAGAGATTTATGAAAGCGCCCGTGAGAAGATCGCAGACAGCATTGTGAATGGGAAGCGGCTGATCATAGAAGGCGGCGATTACCGCCTCTGCGACGGCTCAGCGGTTCATTTCTGCCGGAAAAGATGCGGCAGGGTGTCCGGTATTCCCCGGATAGCTGCCTCAGTCAGGTTGAAAGGAGATCATGAGATGAGAATTGCAGTAACATTTGAAAAAGGGAATGTATTTCAGCACTTTGGACACACAGAACAGTTTAAGCTCTATGATGTGGAGAACGGCGGTATTGTAAAAGAGCAGGTTGCGGATACCAATGGCAGCGGACACGGCGCTCTGGCAGGCTTCCTGAAAGAGATGGGCGTGAACACGCTGATCTGCGGCGGTATCGGAATGGGAGCCAAGAATGCCCTTGCGGACGCCGGCATCGAGCTTTACGGCGGCGTGACCGGAAACGCGGATGAAGCGGTAAAAGCGCTCCTGGCCGGAAATCTTGCCTTTAATCCGGATATCCAGTGCAGCCATCACGGAAACGGACATCATGGAGAAGGCCACAACTGCGGCGGCCATGGCGACGGTCATCACTGTGGCGAAGATAAGCAGGGCTGCGCGGGAAATCACTGATAACAAGGCTTACCTTCCGTCATGGATAAGGTAACTCTCCAGCCCTGCCCGTATGAACTGATCGATGGCCTGCTGGATCCGGGTCCAGTCCTGACAGTTGTTTTTCAGCATACGTTTATTGATCGCCAGACATCCGTTCATCTGGAAATACAGGACAGCTTCCGCCTGCTCATAGGAGAGGAGGCTGTTCTGCATGAGCCGGGTAACGAAATCTTCCTTGGACAGCTCGCAGAGTCTGTCCAGGAAGCGGGCGGAGGCGATCTCATCAAAGAAAAGAATACGGTATTCCGGATTTTCCTGTACCTTCTGACAGAAAGGATAGGTGCATCTTGTCTTTTCCGGACACATCACATGGTCGTAGACCTTCGTGGTATCCTGCACAAGCATGTCTATAATATCGTCCAGCACATCATCCAGATCATAATAATGAAGATAGAAAGTTCCCCTGTTAATTTCTGACAGCTTGCAGATCTCTGTGACTGTGATTTTGGAAAAGGGCTTCTGTCGCATCATTGAAAGAAGCGATTCCCGGATCACATTTCTTGTATATCGGGTGCGGCGGTCCGTCCCCTGATTTTTTTCTTTACTCTTCAATCAAAATCCCCCTTTTCAAGACAGATTTCCGGATCTGTTCAGGAACCGTACAGTCTGGTAAATCTGATGATTGAATTTCCGGTGTATTTATCATAATATATGGAACATAGAAAATCAACATGTTGTTCATAAATTTACCGGGTGTGCATAACAGTTCTGCCTCAGGGATGAACTGCTGCAGATCTGAATCGACAGGAGGACATTATGGGACATATTATTGCAGTATCAGGAAAAGGCGGAGTAGGAAAAACAACACTCTGCGGTTTATTGATCCAGTATCTCTGTGAGTCCGGCAAGAAGCCGGTGCTTGCGGTGGACGCGGACGCCAATTCCAATCTTAACGAAGTATTGGGTGTGGAAGCAGGAGTGACTCTTGGAGAACTACGGGAAGAGATAGAGCGGGCCGGAACGGATCCCCGGTATAAAATTCCCGCGGGAATGACAAAGGCCGCCTGGCTGGAATGCAGGCTGGACGACGCGCTGACAGAAGAAGACGACTATGATCTGATGATCATGGGGCGTTCCCAGGGTCAGGGATGTTACTGTTATGTAAATGGGATCGTGCAGACTCAGATTCAGAAACTGCAGAGCCATTATCCCTATATTGTAGTGGATAACGAGGCTGGGATGGAACATATCAGCAGGGGAATCCTTCCCAATATGGAGATCGCCATTCTGGTAAGCGACTGTTCCAGAAGAGGCGTACAGGCGGCGGGAAGGATCGCGGCGCTGATGAAAGAACTGGACTTTCATCCGAAGAAGGTAGGGCTGATCGTCAACCGCGCGCCGGAAGGAAAGCTGGATGAAGGAACTATGGAGGAAGTGAGAAAGCAGAATCTGGAGCTTCTGGGCGTGGTTCCCCAGGACGAGGACGTTTACCGCTTCGACTGCGAAGGCCGTCCTACCGTACAGCTTCCCAAGGATTCTCCGGTAAGGTCCGCACTGAAAGGAATCATAGAGAAACTGGGATTATAGCATAAACGGGCGGAGGAACAGACATATGAAGATAGCGGTAACCGGAAAAGGCGGCGTGGGAAAGACTACGATTACAGCCGTGCTGGCAAGACTGTACGCAGAAGAAGGAAAAAATGTGTATGCGGTAGACGTGGATCCGGACGCCAATCTGGGATTGGCATTGGGATTTTCAGAGGAAGAACTGGAAAGTATCACTCCTGTCAGCAAGATGCGGAAACTGGTGGAGGAAAGAACGGGCGCTGACAGAAGCAACACTTTTTATAAAGTGAATCCAAAAGTAGATGATATTCCTGAAAAATATGGAAAAGTATGTAACGGCGTCCGGCTGCTGGTTCTCGGGACTGTAGAAACAGCAGGTGGAGGGTGCGTATGTCCGGAAAATGTGATGCTGAAGCGGATTATCAATAACTTGGTCCTGCACAGGAACGATATTGTGATACTTGATATGGAAGCAGGACTGGAACATCTGGGGCGGGGGACTACAGAGGGCATGGATCAGTTCATCGTAGTGATCGAACCCGGCGCAAGAAGCGTACAGACTTACAGGAATGTGAAACGTCTGGCAGAAGGCCTGGGGGTGAAAGAGGTAAAGGTCATTGCAAATAAAGTCAGGGATGAAAAGGATGAAGAGTTTGTAAAATCCAGAATTCCGGCGGAGGACTTTCTGGGATGCGTACATTATAATCCGGAGGTGGCAGAGGCGGACAGGGAAGGGATTTCTCCCTTCGGATTCAGCAAGGCGGCTACAGATGAAATCCGGGAGATCAAGAGAAAGTTTGATTCAGATATAGTTGGAAAGAAGGCGGAAAAATGATCGCATTTGCAGACTGTCAGGACGTCAGAAAAATGACGGTGATCAGAGAAATCAACTGTCCGGCATGTGGAGCCAGAGACGGAATAGAGGTGTTTGAGCGAGAAAACCAGACTGTGGGAGACAGCGTATGCGATAAGTGCGGGTATACCATACCGGAAGGGGTAGTGCTGGATCTGTTTCTGGAAGACAACGTTCCGGGAAGAACAAAGTAGAGCTTGCTGATGTTATTCTGTCTCTTATTAAAAATGAGGAGAATCAAAATACTGTATGACGAAATCGAGCCTTGAATATGTTATAATTTTATATAACATATTCAAGGTTTTTTTGTTATGAAAGATTGTAACAAAATTAAAAAACTTGGTACTAACGAGTAGAAAGGAGGTTGACAGAGCAAGTGATTGAAGAAATATATAAGATGTATTCGCGAAAAGTTTTTTTGTTTTTATTAAGTAAGACAAATAATGAGGATATTGCAGAGGAACTTACTCAGGAAACTTTCTTTCAGGCTGTTCAATGTATTGATAAGTTTAAGGGAAATAGTTCCATATTGACCTGGTTATGTGGAATCGCCAAAAACGTCTGGCTGAAAGATTTAAGAAAACGCCAGAAAACCGTATCTATAGAGGATAATATCCCGGAAATAACGAATAAAGAACACATGGATGTTCAATGGGAACAAAAAGAAATCTTACAGTTGATACATGGTATGGATGAGCCGGTTCGGGAAGTAATGTATTTAAGGCTGATCAGCAACTTAACTTTTGCTGAAATCGGAGAAATAATCGGCAAAACCGAAAATTGGACAAGAGTAACTTTTTATAGAGGAAAACAAAAAATTGTAAAGGAGACTTTGAAAAGATGAATAAAGAAATTCCTTGCTATGTTATTTCTGATTTGTTACCGTTATATCAGGATGATATATTATCAGAACAAACGAAAAAAGACATTGACCGACATTTAAGCGGATGCGAAGAGTGCCGAAAAAAGTTGCTGGCAATGAAAATGCAGATAGATGTTCAAAGCACTGATGTTGAATTAAAGAGTAATCCCTTGAAAAAGGTAAAATTTTATCAGAAAATGCTGACGGCTTTTGGGGCGGTGATAGCCTTTGTTTTGGGTGCATGTGCTCCGATTGCCATATTGGGGCTTATGGTTCTTGAACGGGGAGAGATAGCCGTTTATCAAATTGAAAGAGTGAAAAGTCTTTGGTATATATTGGCTTTGTGGTGCTGTGTTGCAGGAATTGCGTTATGCGTGATTTATTTTTTGTTACTACTACTTATCAGGAAAATAATTGGAAAAAAGTGATTTTTTTCAATAACAGGAGGGATGAAAATGAAATATAAGTGGAGACGAATCTGCGCAATAACAGGGATGATAGCGCTATGCCTTTTTACACCTGATATAGCAGAAGGAAACAACAGTCAGGATTTTTCATCAGGGGCAGATATAAAATCAGAGATATCAAAGGAGAGGATGCTTGACATCATACGGGATATATCGGCCGCGCCCCGCCCGGTAAATTCAGAGCAGATCCAGAACGTAAAAGAATATATTGTAAAGTGTTTTGAGGATCTGGGATATCAGGATATCGAAAATCAAAGATTTGAATAAAATAAAAATGAAATATCTGATTTATTTATGGAAAATGAAAGATTCCGCCTGACGATGGCGATGAACAGCGATCATTATCCCTTTTTCCTGCTGAACATTCCGGCTGTTTCCATAGTCCAGGACTGGGAAAATGGATTAAGTGTAAACGACAGCTCAGATATGATAGAAAATCTGGATCCGGACAGACTTGAGGAAGTGGTCGGGCTGGTTCTGGAAGTCGTTTTTAAGTTATGAGGAAATGGAACTGTAGAAATCAGGGGATAGGTCCTTGACAAAAGGTCGGTATACCGATATCATGAAAGAAATACATAAGAAAAGATGTGATAAATATGACATTACAAAACTACCTTAACAGAAAAAAAATTACAAAATACCAACTTTCTAAAATCAGTGGGATACCTAAAACTACAATACTGGATATATGCGCCGGACGGAGCAGCATTGAGCGATGCAGCGCCAAAACAGTACAACAGCTGGCAAAAGCACTGGGTTGTTCTATGGAAGAGATTATGGCGCTTTCAAATGAGCAGGCAGGAGATAGAATAAATTCAGATACAGAATACCTTGAGTGTGGTCTGCCTGATTTTCTAAAAAATTCTGTGGATAAAATGGAAGAAGCATGGCGGAAGCTGGACGCCGGAGAAAAGTATCTGAGATGGGATTGTGATTATTGCGATTTGCAAAGTGCTATTAATACTGCGGAAGTTAATCAGATGATCAGTAGTGAGCAGGCGTGGTATCTCAGAGAAAAGTATTTAAGAATGGAGAGAAGGTGAAAATATGCAGATTATTGATTTTACTTATTTACCGAGACGTAATAAAATGTATGCCGGTGCAAATGGCAATAAGATCTGTGTGATATATGAAGGTAAGCCATATATGCTAAAATTTCCGCCCAGAGCAAGACAAAATCATGATATGAGTTACAGTAACAGTTGCTTTTCTGAATATTTGGGATGTAAAATTTATGAAAGCATTGGTGTGCCCGTACAGAAAACGATACTTGGAAAATATATGGTAAAGGGAAAAGAAAAAATTGTAGTGGCGTGTGGTGATTTTACCAGCCCTGGGATAACACTGCAGGATTTTGCTTCTTTGAAAAACCAGATGATTGATTCGGAGAGAAATGGATATGGCACAGAACTTTTGGATATTGTGCAGACTTTTGAAGAACAGACGGCAATAGATTCCCGGATTTTAACAGAACGTTTTTGGGATATGTTTATTGTTGATGCCTTGATAGGAAATTGGGATCGGCATAATGGAAACTGGGGATTTCTATATAATGCGGAAACAGATTCTATGGAATTGGCTCCGGTATACGACTGCGGCAGTTGTCTTTATCCACAGGCAGATGAAATGATTATGAATTCAGTTCTGACAAATGCAGACGAAATGCTTTATCGTATTTATGAAATTCCGACATCTGCAATTATGTTTAACGGAAAGAAAATTAAGTATTATGATTTTATATCGTCCCTTCAAAATCAGAATTGTTGTCTTGCGTTGCAAAGAATAGTGCCAAGAATTAATATGCCGCAAATTATCCAGATTATTGAAAATACTCCTTTTATCAGTAATCTGCAAAAAAAATTTTATACCACTGTATTGATGAAGCGAAAGGAATTAATTCTGGATTGTGCGTTAAAAAAAATAACTGGTTGAATCTCATTAGCAAGGAGGAGATATTTTATTGACATTTCTACTGTTGTAGAATATAATAATTCTACAACAGTAGAAAAAATATTGAGATAGGATAAATAAACGAGAAAGGAGTCTGCCATGAAGGACGATCACATTATGAAACGTCTTCCGGAGAGGGAACTTGAGATCATGCAGATCATCTGGCGGGAAACGCCGCCCGTCTCCCGGATGACTGTGGAAGACGCCTTGCAGAAAGCGCATTCCCTGGCGCCTACCACGATCCTTACCCTTCTGACTCGTCTTTGCGGCAAAGGATTTCTTTCTATGGAGAAAGACGGCCGTATGAATCTGTATGTGCCTCTGATTTCAGAGAAAGAATATCTGGCGGCAGAGAGCAGAGCGTTTCTGGACAGGCTGTTCCACGGATCTGTGGCGGGATTCGCCGCGGCGCTCTGCGACAGCGGGATTACGAAAGAGGAAGTGGAGGAACTGAAGAAGCTGCTTGAGAAAGGAGAACTGTAAATGTCGGAGACCGTTCTTGTTTATACATACCGTATTTTCTGGGCGCTTTTTCTGAGCTTTATGCTCATATGGGGATTCCGATGTTCCTGGAAGGCGGAAAATATAAAAGATTATTCAGGCGTCAGAGAGGACACCGCGGTGATATCTCTTGATCCGGCTCTTTTCCCAATGCTGCTTGCGCTGTGTACATTTCTGTATCTGATTCTGTGGAGGGAAAAGGGGGCAGTGTATCTTCTTGCCATGATTACAGATATCTTTCTGTTTATCTGTATTTATTTTACCCTTCTGATTCTTTTTCTTCCCGTTCTGCGGAAGCATTATACAGCGAGAACCTGCGTCGCTTTATGGCTGATCCCCATGCTGCTGTATTATCAGCCCAATATAATGTTTATCTCAGCACCCCTTCCTGCGACCGCGATCCTGTATATTCCCGGGGAAATCCTCAGAATATGTTTCAGTGTCTGGATTGCAGGCTTCGGGATTATTCTGGCTATGCAGGTGATTTCACATATTCTTTTTGCCAGTGAACTGGAACGGAATTCCTATCCGGTGGAAGCCCCTGAACTTCTGGCAAAGTGGGAATCTGTGAGAAAAGAGATGAATTGCAGGCCGTCTTCCAGACTGCGGTACTCCCCGGCGCTGACTACGCCCCTTACCGTAAGCCTGAGAAAAAAGAAAAGAGTTACTTATCTGCCGGAGAGGGAATATACAGAAGAAGAACTGAAACTGATTTTTTCTCATGAACTGTATCATGTACAGAGAAATGACACTCACACAAAATTTTTCCTGAAATTCTGCAACGCTCTGGGGTGGGTCAATCCCCTTGTATGGGCGGCGGTAAAGAAGGCGGAGGCTGATCTGGAACTGGCCTGTGATGAGATCGTACTGAAAAACGCAGACGGCGCTGAACGCAGGAGATATGCGGAACTTTTGCTGTCAACAGCAGGGGAATCCAGAGGGTACACTACCTGCCTGTCCGCATCTGCGAAGACGCTCCGGTATCGTCTGAGAGAAACACAGACAGCAAGAAAGAGAAGAGCTGGATTCATCCTTTTATTTACAGTCATGTTTGTCAGTTCTCTCGCTGTGGGAAAGATCGCGATTGCCACGGAGAGGGGAACCACAGGAGAGATCACGGGTCTGAACATGACGGATCTTACGGAAGCGTCTGCCGGTTTTGGAAGAGGCAGTGAAGAATCCTGTGAGATCAGGGATGTGAAGAGTCTCTCATCTTATCTGTCCGGACTGCAAATGGAAACAGTTCTCTCTTCCTATGGAACAGGAAACAGTCCGCTGGAAGGCGAAAATACTCTGTATGGAAAAATGGGAACCGCAGGCGAGATATTCTATATTCACGACGATTACCTGGAAATATATGATTCCGGTTGCGCCGGTCAGACGGTACAGTATCATTTCGTGGAGCCGTTGGATTGGGAATATGTACGGGCGCTGTGTGAAACGGAGGGATAAAATGCAGTACATAAGTCATTATGAATCCCCGCTGGGGAATATACTACTGGCAGCTGACGAAGCCGGCCTTACCGGACTGTGGTTTGAGGACCAGAAATATTATGCCGCAGATCTGGACAAAGAACATGAAGAAAAAGAAATTCCTTTATTTGAAACCGCTAAGCAGTGGCTTGACATCTACTTTTCAGGAAAAGAACCGGATTTCTCTGTGCCGCTGCATTTTATCGGAACTGATTTTCAGAAAGAGGTGTGGGAAATCCTCTGTACAATCCCTTATGGACAGACTATGACATACGGCGGGATCGCAGAACGGATTGCCGCGTCAAGGGGCGTTTCCCGTATGTCCGCCCAGGCTGTGGGAGGAGCGGTAGGACATAACAAAATTTCAATCATAGTTCCCTGTCACCGTGTCGTCGGGACGAACGGGAGTCTTACCGGGTATGCGGGCGGTATTGAGAGAAAAATGAAACTGCTGTCGCTGGAGAAGGCGGATACAGAGCATTTTTTCTTCCCGAAGAAGGGCACAGCCCTGTAAGATATTTTTAAGAGAAAAGAGAAAAAACATGGACAGGAAAAAAGTACAGTCTTACCTGAAAAATAAAAATATGCATTTGATCACAGAAGCAGACGACAGTGCGATCGCGAAGATCGTCCGGACAAATCTGGAAAAATATCATCTGGACATTCCGGGTACAGCCTATTTTGATCCGGAACTTGATCATCTGAGCGAATACTATGACAGAAACCCGGAACAAAGGGCATACTTTATCCTTGCAGATGAGACCGGTGAAGTGATCGGCGGAGCAGGACTTGCGGAATTTCCCGGTTTTGAACAATGCGTGGAGATTCAGAAGCTTTATGTGGCGGATGAATGGAAAGGCAGAGGATACGGAAAACTGCTGCTCAAGACCGTAGAGGAATGCGCCCGGGAAGCAGGATTTAAAAGTCTCTACCTGGAAACCCATTCCAACCTGAAGACGGCTATGCATATGTATGAAAAATATGGATTTCAACTGATAGAGAGACCGGAAACTGTGGTGCACAGTACCATGGACCGGTTCTATATGAAAGAGATTTGAAAGAACAGAAGCGAAAATATCCGGCAATGAAGACGGTTTGAAAAAAACGGAGAGCTTCCCGGAACGCCTCATCCGGAAATGCCCTGCGTGGTGTATCGGGGCAGATGGACAGAATTTTACGGGGAGGGTGAAGCAGTATGAATCTGCTTTTTCCGGCTAGTGAACAGGAAAATATATATACAATTTTTTCAATAGATAAGCAGGAAGTTGTATGATATACTGAGGTTGACTCAAAAATACTCTGGATTTGACGGGAGGCAGATGCCATGCCATTGTTTGACAATGAAAAACGGATTTTACAGATTGAAACAGAAAAAGAAGAAATTTTTCAATATTTGAAAAACCCGCTGATCAGTCAGCCGTTTACAGAGGACTTTGCCAGAAGGTTCTCATGGAGTACGAACGCGATTGAGGGTAATACTCTGTCACTGGAAGAAACGATTGCAGTGATCGATTACGATGAGGTAAGGTCGAATCATACCTATTCCGAGTATACAGATGCGAAAAATGCTTACTATGCAATTCGAAAAATGCTGATCCCATTTGAGAAAAAAACTATTGAGGAAGAGTGGATCAGGAAGGCGAATGGTTATATCAGACATATGCAGGGCGAGTATAGAGACAGGACAGTTTATATTGGAAACCTGTCGGAAGCCATATACTACCCGCCGGACCCGCAGGATGTCCCACAACTTATGAAAAGATGGGTCAGAGAAGCCAATATAGAAGCGGCCACAGTGAAAGAGCTTTTTGAAAAAATCGCGGCCAGTCATGTCCGGTTCGAGCGCATCCATCCTTTTTCAGATGGAAACGGCAGGACCGGGCGGATGATCGTGAATCAGCAGCTGATCAATAGTGGTTTTCTGCCTGTTTCAATCCCGCCCACCGGAAAGTACAGAGAAGCATTCAGAAGGTATGACAAAAGTGAAGACCTCTCAGAAATGGTTTATGTCTTGTTAAAAAGCGAACTGGATTCTTTTGACAGAGTCCGAAACCTGGCACAGAAATTTGCCCGGGACCGGGAAAAACAGAAATCGGAGACAATTTCGTAGTATTATTACGGGATGTGAAACATGCAAAAACAGACAGGCGGTATCCGCCGTGTGGCGGAAAACAAAAAAGAATATCTGGATCTGCTTCTTCTGGCCGATGAGCAGGAAGACATGATCGACCGTTATCTGGAGCGGGGAACGATGTATATCCTCGAGGATAACGGAGTGAAAGCGGAGTGCGTGGTAACAAATGAAAGAGACGGAATCCTGGAGATCAAAAATCTGGCTGTGGCGCCGGAATGTCAGCGGCGGGGATATGGAAGACAGATGATCCGCTTTCTGGAGGAAACATACCGGGGAAGATATGAGATCCTGCAGGTTGGAACAGGGGACAGTCCGCTGACTGTCCCCTTCTATGAAGCCTGCGGCTTTGCACGGTCCCATATCATCCCCGGTTTCTTTACAGAGCACTACGACCATCCGATCTTTGAAGGCGGCACACTCCTGACAGATATGATATATCTGCGAAAGAAATTATAAAACATCAGATTAGGTCAGTTTACAAGGAACTACACGCAGACCGTGAAACGGGCTGCGGTGCTTTATGCGTCCTGTTTTCAGAGAACGGCGGCAGGTATATGAAAGCCCCGTCCCTCGTCCTACGCACCGATTTGTGGACAAAATGTCCCGAAGTTGTGGCCACATTCCCGGAAAAGTAGCAGGACAGTGGGCAACTGTCAAGGCTGAAATGGACGGGTTTGCACCCGGCCTTGACCGTTGACTGGCTCGGATGACTTTGCTATTTTTATCGAATTGCATATTTGTAAATTGCGTTGATATGTACTTGGAGTGTATTTACGATTGGAACATTAACATCTTCGGGTTTTATGGCAAATGGCAGCTCCGTACAGCCGAGAATGAGTGCATCTACATTTTCTTTTTCAATATATTTATTTGCTAGTGCAATCATTTTCTCTTTATCGCTTGGAATTACTATGCCATTCTCTAAATTGGGGTATATCAGCTTCCCTAATAGAGATATTTCTGCGTTAGATGGGATAACCGCTTTTATCCCGTTGGCTGTTAATGCTTTTTCGTAAAGACCGCTACGCAAAGTTGATTCTGTGCCAAAAATAAGTGCCTTTTTGAAACGAAGCCGTTTAAATTCCTTAACGGTTTCCTCCACAATGCTAATTACAGGTAGCGGGAAATTATTGCATATTTTATCCCACACAATATGTTCTGTATTTGCAGTAATAGCAGCAATCTCTGCACCAGCCGCTTTCAAATTAGTGAGGCTGGAAAGTAAATATTCTCCTAAAACTGAATAGTCGCCATTTTCGAGCGCCACATCATGTTTAAGCATATTTACACTATCAATCACAATTTCTGGATATACGCTGTTATTTTGCTCATTCAAACTTTTTTGTATAATTCCCAAATAATACTCTATTGTTGAAGCGGGGCCAATCCCTCCGACAAGTCCTATTTTCTTCATTTAGTTACCCCTTGTACACTGACGCTAACATTGTATAAATCATTTGTTCTCAAAATTGAAATGGGAGGGAAGCCATTTTAGGGCTTTCCCCCTCGATAATTTGGAAGCTATCACGGTATAATCTTGTAATCTGCATTTTCAAGTGTCTTTATCGCCTTTTCATAATTTTCCTTTTTTATTAGAAAATAGTCCGTATTATAAGTGGATACCGCAAAAATTGAAATATTATTATCTGCTAAAATAGCTGCAATTTTAGATAGTATTCCAATTAACGAAAATTCCAAAACACCTTGAATGCGAAGTGCCTTCCAGCCATCATCACGTTGAATTACATTGGATGGGATTTCGCTTGTGATACAAACAAGTGACTTCTCTTCGTCAGTCTTTCCGATAAAACTATACTCGGAATCCAAATTTACAAGTGAATAATCTTCTACCTGACATACTGAAAATTCTTGATGAATTTTTTTGATTTCCATAATATTCTCCTCCAACTTTTGATTTGCTGTTCTTTTATTTTCTACCTCGCTGTGGCTTTGGATTTTTCAGTAAATCTGATTTCTGTGCAATCCGTTTCAACCACTTTTTTTTCTTCCCCGGACCGATTCCCATAGTTCAGCTTGAGCCGCCTGCAGATAAACGCCATCACCGCCTGTTACGAGTCACTGAAGAAATCGTCCTTATGAGCTTCCCGAAGGTCAAGGGCTATCTTGCTTATGTCCTGCTGTATCCACATAGTGGCAAAAGATGTCATCATCAATGTGAGCAGCGATAAGCTACTTTAACTGCGGGTCGGTCAAGCCGGGATTATGCTGTTTCATAATCGTTGCGCTCACAGCGTCCACAATGGTGTTTGCACTCTGCACCTGATAGTAACTGCCTAAAGCAGACTTGGAGAGGTGGTTTTTTCCGCAAGCTGCTCCAGCGTCAGACCACACTTCACACGCAGGTCTTTTAGACGTTCTTGAATGGTTAAGGCCATGCCGTCTCTCTTGTCTGTTCAATGAAATAATTCAGTCTCTATTACTCGTCATCATCATTTCCTTTCTTTGAATTACAAATGGCTCCAATAGCCGCTCCAATACCAGCGTCTACCGACAATCCAATTCCAATGTTATCAAATAATAAACCTACTGCCGCACCAATGATCACGCCAATGGCTACATACATTGCTAATATATCATCATTGCTTTTTTTAGAGTTCTTCTGCATATTCATCACCTTAAAATCCGAGTTTCTTAATCCATGTATATCATTCTACCACAGTTCCAAGAGCGTGGAAACGGGGAGATTTCCTACCTTTCGGATATACGGGACGGGCGGCACACCTTCCGTCAGACCGTTACCCTGTATAGTCCTTTGTAAACTGTACTTTATAAAACAATAAATTATAAAACATCAAATACAAAACAAGAAATTACATATATACATCAGAAGTATGGAAGAAGAAAACAGCGGCTGCGGATATTTGGCAGATTTTCACAGTTTTGCGAGCATAGCGTATGACAAAAATCATCTGTTTGAGAACCGAAGGGACGAGTTTATGATTTTTGTCATACAAAAGGCGGCGGAGCAAAACTAAGAAAATCAACATATCCGCAGCCGCTGTTTTCTTCCTACACATCTCTTCCCTCACTTTTCCCGTAAATCTGGACTTGCCTTTCTCCGTCTGCTATAATGAATTTTACAGATTCCAGAAGGGAATCCTGTATAATTGCACATATAATTTACGAAACAGGAGGGAAACAAGATGATCGTTACAACGACAAGCTATATAGAAGGAAAAAAGGTAGAGGAATATAAAGGAATCGTTTTCGGAGAGGTGATCACCGGCGTGAATGTGCTGAAGGACTTTGCGGCGGGAATGAGAAACTTTTTCGGCGGCAGATCCCAGTCTTATGAAAATGAACTGACAGCGGCAAGAGAAGAAGCGCTCCATGAGATGGAGGAGAGGGCGGCCCAGAAGGGAGCCAACGCGGTGATCGGCGTGGATATTGATTATGAAGTGCTGGGCGCCGATAACGGTATGCTGATGGTGACTGCCAGCGGAACGGCAGTTGTGGTCCGTTAGTCCCATGGCAGAAAGAAAAAGCGGCAGAGAATATCTGGAATATGTGCTGGAATGTCTGAGACAAAGACTTTGTGAAGTGCAGGAGGCTCTGGAAACCGGTGCAAAAGAAATCGAGGACATGCACGACTATTACTGGGAAAATTACACAGAGATGGACCAGTACGGGTATGAGGAATTCGATAACCGGCAGGCGCTTCTTCAGCAGGTGAATGCAAATGAAGAGCAGCGGCAGCTTCTCAGAAGATTTCGAAAAATGCTGGATTCTCCCTTTTTCGGGCGGGTGGATTTTACCTACGACGGAGAAGACGAACCGGAGGAGTTTTATATCGGTATCGGTAATTTTGCGCGGCGGGCCGGGAGCAGTCCTCTTGTTTACGACTGGAGGGCTCCGGTCAGCAGCCTCTTTTACGATTATGACAGAGGCCCGGCGGAATATGAAGCGCCGTCAGGCGTATTTAAGGGGCTGATAGAGTCAAAATGGCAGTATAAGATCCGCCGGGGCCGTATGGTTTATGAATTTGAGAGCGACATTAAGATTGATGACGAAATTCTGGGAGCAGAGCTTGGCAGCAGCGGAGAGGTTCAGCTTAAGAATATCATCCGCACGATCCAGAAAGAACAGAACGCCATTATACGCAATACAAAGGACAGGATTATGGTGATACAGGGCTCAGCCGGCAGCGGGAAAACCTCGGTGGCCCTTCACCGCATTGCCTATCTTCTTTACCATGACAGAAAGAATCTCAGATCCTCCAATATCCTGATACTTTCTCCAAACAGCGTGTTCTCTGATTATATTTCCCATATCCTTCCGGAACTGGGAGAAGAGAATATCCGGGAGATGAGTTTCGACTTGTTTGCTTACCGGAATCTTCAGGATACGGTGGCGGACTGTGAGGATAAATATGATCTTATTGAGCGGGCGGTTCAGGATCCGTCGGTTATGGAGCGGTTTCGGGAAAAGCAGTCGCCGGAATTTATTTCCCGCCTGGATCGCTTTATGATGGAGCTGGAAGACGGGCTGATGAATTTCCAGGATGTGGAATACCGGGGATTTCATAAAACGGAATCAGAACTTATCAGCCTTTTTTATTTTAAGTTTTCAGAAATCCCCCTGCTTTCCAGGATGGACGCCGTTGCGGAATATTTCATCGACGAACTGGAAACACTGCGGCAGAGGGATCTTTCAGAGGAAGAGCGGGCGGAGGCGGAGGAAAAATTTTCCAGAATGTATGAAACAAAAGATTTTTACCTGCTGTACAGCCGTTTTCTGGAAAGAGAGGGATATCCTCCGCTGCCGAAGCGTCCTCTGGAAAAAAGAAAGCTGTTCTACGAGGACGTTTACCCTGTTCTTTATCTGAAAAACTGTCTTACAGGAAGCAGAGAAAATAAAGAGATCAAACACCTGGTTGTGGACGAGATGCAGGACTATACCTGGGTGCAGTATCTGCTTCTGAAAAGGCTGTTCCCATGCAGGATGACAATCCTTGGCGACAAAGCTCAGACCATGGAGGACAGGCAGCAGGATGTGCTTGCCTTTCTCCCCAGGATATTTGGAAGGGATATCAGAATCATCCATATGAACCGAAGCTACAGGAATACGGTGGAGATCGCGGAATATGCCAACAAAATTGCCGGGATCAAAAACATGGATCTTTTTGAACGGCACGGGGCCCCGGTCCGGGAGGAGACAGTTTCCAGCGTACAGGATGCGCTTGCCAGAGTCTGGGCGTCATGGAATAAAGATAAAGAACGGCTGGAAACAGCGGCGGTTATTTTTTTTACCGAAAAAGAAGCCAAAGAGGCGGCCCGGTATCTTATGGAAAAAGCGGGAGATAAGAAAAATAATATTTCCTATATGGACAGAAACAGCCGGAACTTCCGGAGAGGACTGACCGTCACAACCTTTTATCTGGCGAAGGGACTGGAGTTTGACAGAGTTTACGGTATTTTTTCCGGAAAAGAGGACGAGCCTCTGAAAAGGCAGGGCAGATATATCACGGCTACCAGAGCGCTTCACGAACTCGTAATGTATACGGTTTCCGGAAGAAGGTAAAAGAGCGGAGATGCTTTTCCGGAAAGTTCCATAAGAAAGTTTCTTAGATGTTTACAGCTTTTTCATAGTATTTTCACATTACGGAGTGGAAATTTCATTGACACTTATGTAATAAAATTGTAAACTATACAAGAGGGTTTTGGGTATAATCAGAATTTTAAGGAGGATATCATGAAAAATAAAAAATTACTTGCGGTATTAGCGCTTGCAGTATCTGCCTCTGTTTTGATGGCAGGATGCGGCTTTGGCGGAGATGAACCGGAAGAGCAGGTTGAAGTGACTGCTACGCCTACTCCGGAAGCAACTCCTACGCCAGAGGCAACGCCGACAGTTGCTCCGGACGTACAGGATACAACTTATACTTCCGCAGATGGAAGCGTCTCCATTAAACTTCCGGATGCTACCTGGGCCAATAAGACAGATGAGACGAACACGCTCAGCTTTGAATCTCCAAATGTGGGAAATATTCTGATCCTGCATGGCCAGGGCGAAGAGACAATGGCTGCTACAGTGATCCCCAGCACACAGGATATGGCTGTGTCTCTGGAACAGGCAGACAATGACAAGGTGCAGGGAACAGATTTTGAAATACAGAATTATACTGCCAACGACGTAAACGGCATAGGCGTGTACAGTTATGTGACGCATATGCTGAATACAGAAAAGAGCGACGGAAACCTGTATGTGATCCATAAGGTATTTGCCAATGCAGGAGAATACTATAGTATCGAGGCTTCTGTGAAGACGGAAGAAGCGCTGGCGTCAGTACAGGCGGCGGTGGATTCCTTCCAGATCCTTGGGAACTCTACGCTGAAAGAGGCGGCTCCCGGAACAGCGGCTTCCACAGATAATAATGCGGCTGGAACAGACGCCAATGCGGGTACGGACGCGGCGGCTGGAACAGATGCCAATGCAGGCACGGACGCGGCGGCCGGAACAGATGCCAATGCAGGTACAGATGCGGCAGCCGGAACGGATGGAACTGCGGACACTTCTTCAGGAGACGGTTCAGGCGGATCTACCACGATTCCGAATTCAGCAGGATTTACGGACGAACAGCTTACAGATACGAACCAGACAAGAACGATCTATCGCAATTCTGACGGGCATCCGCTGGTTATCCAGCCGGACGGAAACGGAAACTGGGTAGATTTTGATGGAAATACCTATACCTTTACCGGTGAGCAGGACGCTTATGATGCGGAAGGCAACAGCTACTACTGGCATGGAGAAGGCGCGGACGTTTATTACATGCCTGTTCAGTAAACAGTACAGGATAACTGAAGATACGTGAATATTTTAAGGCAGGTGAGAGATCATCTGCCTTTTTATCAGAGAAAAAGGCGTCTGTCCTGTAGCCGGAAAAGACGGACGCCGGTTCCAAAGAGGAGAAAATATATGGAGAGCTATGGAAAATTTGCTCAGGTATACGATCTGTTTATGGATAATGTGGACTATGAAAGATGGGCGGATTATCTGGAACAACGCCTGAAAACAGAGGGGATTGAGGAAGGCCTGGTACTGGAGCTGGGCTGCGGCACAGGAACAATGACAGGATTGCTTGCGCAGAAAGGATATGATATGATTGGTGTGGACAATTCAGAGGAAATGCTTGCGGAAGCGATGGAAAAGAAAGTGGAGTCCGGCCTTGATATCCTCTATCTTCTGCAGGACATGCAGGCATTTGAGCTTTATGGAACTGTCCGCGCCGCAGTCAGCGTCTGCGACAGTCTGAATTATATTACGGATCCGGAGGAGTTAAAGCAGGTATTTCGTCTGGTGAATAACTATCTGGATCCGGGCGGACTATTCCTGTTTGACGTCAATACTGTCCATAAGTACCGGGATGTGCTGGGAGATACCACCATTGCCGAGGACAGGGAGGAGGCCAGCTTTATCTGGGAGAACAGTTATGATCCGGAGAGCCGGATCAACACATATGAGCTGGCGGTTTTTTTGCCCAGGGAAGACGGACTTTATGAAAAGTGTGAGGAGCTTCACTGCCAGAGAGGATATGAGAAGACGGAAATAGAAAATCTGCTTAAAGAGGCCGGAATGGAAATAGAAGGAGTCTATGAGGCATACACGGACAAACCTGCCTCGAAGGACAGCGAAAGACTGCTTTTTATCGCCAGAGAGCATGGAAAGCAGGTCCAGAAATAAGTAAGATATTAAGACCGGGGAGATTATCCCCGGCAGACAATTTCAGGAGGAAAGATGAAAGATTATATTGTAAGAGCAACAGCGGCAGGCAGCCAGATAAGGGCCTTTGCCGCAGTGACAAGAGACGTTGTGGAGACGGCGAGAAAGGCGCATAATACCAGCCCGGTGGCGACGGCGGCTCTGGGGCGTCTTCTTACGGCCGGAGCCATGATGGGGGTAATGATGAAGGGAGAAAAAGATATCCTTACGCTTCAGGTCCAGGGAGACGGGCCCCTTAAAGGAATCACCGTAACTGCGGACTCCCGGGGCAGAGTGAAAGGATATGTGGGAAACCCTGATGTAATGCTCCCGCCAAACGCCAGAGGTAAGCTGGATGTGGCCGGGGCAGTAGGCCATGGGATCATAAATGTCATTAAGGATATGGGGCTGAAAGAACCTTATTCCGGCCAGGTCGCCCTCCAGACCAGTGAGATCGCGGAGGATCTGACCTATTATTTTGCGGTCAGCGAACAGGTTCCTTCCGCAGTAGGCCTCGGAGTGCTGATGAACAGGGATAATACTGTCCGTCAGGCAGGCGGTTTTATTATCCAGGTAATGCCATTCGCCGAGGAAAGCACCATCGCAAAGCTGGAAGAAAATGTCCAGAAGATACAGTCTGTGACAGCTCTTCTGGAGGAGGGACATACGGCGGAAAGTCTTCTGGAAAAAGTCCTGGAAGGATTTGACATAGAGATCACTGATCAGATTTCCACGGAATTTTACTGCAACTGCAGCAAAGAGAGAGTGGAGAAGGCGCTGATCAGTATTGGAAAGAAGGATCTGCGGGAGCTTATCCAGGAGGGCAGGCCGGCGGAACTGAACTGTCATTTCTGTAATACAAACTATGTGTTCAGCGTGGAAGAACTGAAGGAAATCCTCAGGAGATGTAAATAAGAAGGAGATAACACCATGAAAGACGGGTTTATAAAAGTCAGCGCGGGAAGTCCGGAAGTAAGGGTGGCGGACTGTGCGTATAATGCCGGAAAGATTATTTCCATGGTCAGAGAGATGGAGAACCATGGGGCGAAAATAATGGTGTTTCCGGAGCTGTGTATTACCGCCTACACCTGCGGAGATCTTTTCTGGCAGGAAAACCTTCTGGAAGAGGCGAAAACACAGCTTTTCCGCATCGCAGAGGAAACGAAGGACGTGGACGGACTGATCTTTGTGGGTCTGCCTCTGGAATATAACGGAAAGCTGTACAATGTGGCGGCAGGCCTCGGCAGAGGGGAGATTCTGGGCTTTGTACCCAAGATCCATATTCCCAATTATAATGAGTTCTATGAGGGAAGATATTTTACATCAGGAAAAGATGTGGAAGGTACGGTATATCTGATGCAGGCGGATAATGGAGAGTGTGAAGCGCCTATTGGCACAAGGATGATCTTTACCTGCCCTGAATTTCCGAAGCTTCATGTTGCGGCGGAGATCTGCGAGGATCTCTGGGTATTAAGTCCTCCCAGCGTCAGCCATGCTTATCATGGGGCCAACGTGATCGTCAACCTTTCCGCCAGCGACGAGGTGGTGGGAAAGGATTCCTACCGGAAAAGCCTGGTAAGCGGACAGTCGGCCAGACTTCTCTGCGGATATATATACGCAACGGCGGGAGAGGGGGAATCTACTCAGGATGTGGTTTACGGAGGCCAGAATATGATCGCTGAAAATGGAACGGTCCTGGCTGAGAGCCGCAGATTCTTAAACGGCGCCATTTACGGGGAACTGGATATCCAGAGACTGGTAAATGAACGCCGGAGGATGACGACCTGCCGGTTCGCTCCGGATATCTCTTCAGAAGAGGCTCATTACACGGAAGTTATTTTCCATCTGGATCCTGAAGAGACAGAGCTGACCCGAAAATTCGACTCCCGTCCTTTTGTTCCGGGTGGGAGAGAAGAAAGAGAACGCCGCTGTGACGAGATCCTGAATATCCAGGCTATGGGGCTTAAGAAGCGTCTTGCCCATATCCACTGCCAGAATGTGGTGATCGGTCTTTCGGGAGGACTGGATTCCACCCTGGCGCTTCTTGTGGCAGTAAGAGCTTTCGATATGCTGGGAATGGAAAGAGAAAAGATCACGGCAGTGACCATGCCCTGTTTTGGAACTACGGACAGGACTTATCAGAACGCCTGCCAGCTTGCCCGCTGTCTTGGAACGGAGCTTCGCGAGGTGAATATACGGGAGGCGGTGAATCTCCATTTCAGGGATATCGGACATGATCCCCAGACGCACGACGTTACCTACGAAAACGGGCAGGCCAGGGAGAGGACACAGATCCTGATGGATATCGCAAATCAGTCCGGAGGGATCGTGATCGGCACAGGAGATCTTTCGGAGCTTGCGCTTGGGTGGGCTACCTATAACGGAGACCATATGTCCATGTACGCGGTAAACTGTTCTGTCCCCAAAACATTAGTCCGTCATCTGGTTAAATATTATGCGGACACCTGCGGGGATCAGAAGCTGAACGCCATTCTTCTGGATATTCTGGATACTCCGGTAAGCCCTGAACTGCTTCCGCCAAAGGACGGGGTGATCTCGCAGAAAACGGAGGATCTGGTGGGACCCTATGAGCTTCACGACTTTTTCCTTTATTATATGCTGCGCTGGACCTTCCCGCCGAAAAAGATTTTCCGCATGGCAAAGTTTGCTTTTGAAGGCGAATACAGCGACGAAGTGATTCTGAAATGGCTGAAAACTTTTTACAGACGGTTCTTTACGCAGCAGTTCAAGCGCTCCTGTCTGCCGGACGGACCAAAGGTGGGAAGCGTGGCGGTATCTCCCAGAGGAGATCTCAGGATGCCCAGCGACGCCTGCGCGGATCTCTGGCTCAGGGAGCTGGACGAGATAAAATGTCAGTAACGAAAAATATTTTGTAGAGAAAAGCCCGGAAGGAATTATTCTGTCCGGGCTTTCTCCAGAGCAGATTCAATAGCGTCTATCAGCATCATGGAGGTATATTTCTGATCGCTGGAGTAATCGAGATTTTCCAGAGACTGGGTGGAACAGATCTGGTCTGCAAGAGAATCCAGAGAAGGTTCTACAAGCGGAAACATGGCCGCGGTGGTTTCGCTTAAGTTGCTGAGCCTGATGGACTGTATCCGGTCGGAATCCACCGTTACCTCCACGTCAAAGGTATTGTTGTTCAGATCCACGGAAGTCCGGTAAACTCCGGGTATGTACAGATCTGTGCCGCCGGTAGAGGCCGTCATAGTTTTTCCGGGTCCGAACATAAAAAACATCAGTATTCCTAAAATCACCAGGAAAAGCAGAAAAATACCTGTATAGATGATTTCTTTCATGTGAAGGACAACAATTTTTGTTTTGGAACTCATGGTACGCGCCTCCTGATTTACTGCTGGCATCTGCAGGAGCAGAAAGACAGTGGGATATTCTCTATATATCTTATTATGAGGCGGCCCCGTTTATGAATAAAATCTGCTATGTCCCATGGAAACCTGTGTTTATCATTTTATTTATGGAGGAAATTATGTCACTTCGCTTTATAATCGGCAATTCCGGTTCAGGAAAGTCATATACGGCTTTTTCACACATCATTGAAGAGGCCGGGAAACACTCGGGACAGATGTACTATGTGATCGTGCCGGAGCAGTTTACCATGCAGACACAGAAAACCCTGGTAGAGATGCACCCGGACAGAGGAATCCTGAACATCGACGTACTGAGCTTTGACAGGCTGGCATACCGCGTTCTGGAAGAGGCGGGGGGAGACACTAGGAGAGTTTTGGAGGAAACAGGAAAAAATATGGTTCTTCAAAAACTTGTCCAGAGCTGCCGGAAGGAGCTTGTATACCTGCAAAGCCAGCTTAAGAAGCCTGGAAGCCTGGATGAGGTGAAATCTCTTATCTCGGAATTTATGCAGTATGAGGTAGGGGAAGAAGCTCTGGAAAAAATGCTTGAAAAAGCGTCGGACAAAACGCTTCTTGAACTGAAACTCAGAGATGTTTCCGTACTGTACCGCGCTTTCCGGGAATATCTTTCCGGGCACTATGTGACCGGAGAGGAGATTTTGGAGATACTGGCAAAGGAAATCCCTTTTTCCAGGAAACTGAAGGACAGCGTGATGGTGCTGGACGGTTTTACCGGATTTACTCCAATACAGAACGTGGTGGTCAGAGAACTTCTGGCTGTATGCCGGGAGGTTTCCATAACAGTTACCATGGACGTAAGAGAGGCCCTTTTCGGCAGGGAAAAGCCGCATCAGCTTTTTTATATGAGCCATAAAATGATCAGGACTCTGTCGGAACTGACAAAAGATATGGAGGAGCCTCTGTGGATAAAGCCGGGGGCGCATTCACGTTTTGCAAAGGCGCCTGCGCTGAACTTTCTGGAACAGAATCTTTTCCGTTACAGAAAGGAAACGTACAGGAAAGAGCAGGAGGAAGTCGCCGTATTCTGTGCCGCCAGTCCAAAGAAGGAGATGGAGGAGACTGCCAGGAGGATCGTACGGCTGATCAGGGACAAGGCATACCGTTACGGGGAGATCGCAGTGATCACCGGAAACCTGGAGGAATACGGTTCCATAGCCCGCCGGGTATTTGAGGCGTCAGGAATTCCATATTTTATAGATGAAAAACATTCTATATTAATGAATCCTTTTGTGGAGTATGTCCGGGCAGTGCTGGAAATGACAGCTCAGAATTTTACTTATGAAAGTGTGTTCCGCTATCTCCGGTGCGGGATGTCCGATATTGCCAGGGAGGAGACGGACTGGCTGGAGAACTACGTGATCGCCCTTGGAATCCGCGGGTTTTCTGCCTGGAAAGAACGGTGGGTGCGTATCTACCGGGGAATGAAAGAGGAGTCCATTCTGGAGCTGAATAAGATACGGGAGCGTTTTGTGGAAGAAGTGAGGGAGCTTGCGGAAGGATTTTCCGGAAGAAAGAAGACGGTAGAGGAATACTGTCGCTGCCTTTATGCCTTTATTGTGAGAAGCGATATCCAGAAAAAACTGAAAAGACAGGAGGAGATTTTCCGGAGGCGGGGAGAAAAGGCCATGGAGAAGGAGTATGCCCAGATTTACGGGATCGTTATGGAACTCCTCGATAAAATGGCGGAAATCCTCGGTGGGGAAAAAGTGACTCCGGAAGAATTCAGGCAGATCCTGGAAACGGGAATGACGGAGGCCAAGGTAGCCCTGATCCCGCCCAGTATGGATCAGGTTCTTGTAGGAGACATGGAAAGAACACGTCTGAAAGACGTCCGGGCCCTGTTTTTTGTAGGAGTAAATGAGGGAAACATCCCGAAAAATACGGACGGAGGAGGAATCCTTACGGAAATGGACCGGGAATTTTTCCAGGAGCAGGGGGTAGAGCTGGCTCCGGGACCAAAAGAACTGATGAATATGCAGCGGTTTTATCTGTATCTGAATATGACAAAGCCAGGAGAATACCTCTGCCTTTCCTACAGCCATTCCAACGCCAAAGGGGAGGCGGTCAGTCCCGCCTATCTGATCCATACAGTGAAACGGCTGTATCCCGGACTTGAAGTGACAGAGGCGGGAGAACAGGAGATAGAGCTTCTGCAGACGCCGGATACGGCGCTGGATTATTTTCTGGACAGAATCGGAGAGGAGATCGTTGGAGAAAATGATACGGTATTCAGGGAGCTCTATAGTTGGTATCTAAGAAGTCCGAAATACAGGACTCTCATAGAACGGCTTACAGAGGCGGCTTTTCTCAGAAAGCCTGCGGACCGTATCAGTGAAAGTGTGGCGAAAGTTCTTTACGGGGAAGTGTCGCCTCACAGCGCCACCCGGCTGGAACGGTACGCTTCCTGTGCCTTTGCCCATTTCCTCAGGTACGGTCTGTCGGTGACGGAACGGGCGGAATATGAGTTCAGAGCCATGGATATGGGAAATGTGATCCATCAGGCGCTGGAGGAATTTGCCGCCCAGGTGAGAAAAAGAGGACTGGACTGGAGCACTCTGAAACCGGAGGAGCGGGACAGTATCGCCCAGGAATGCCTTGAGAAGGTAACTGCGGATTACGGAAATACCATTTTAAAAAGCAGCGCCAGAAACCAGTATATGATCGAGAGAACCGGAAGAATCTTAAAAAGGACGGTATGGGCCCTTCAGGAACAGCTGAAGCAGGGAGAATTCCGCCCGGAGGGATTTGAAGTTTCCATAGGAGGCGGAAGGATCGACCGGATGGATGTGCTGAAAGAGGATAACCGGGTTTATGTAAAGATCATTGACTATAAAACGGGAAATACTTCCTTTGACCTTGTAAGCCTTTATCACGGACTTCAGCTCCAGCTTGTGGTATATATGGACGCGGCTGTTCTGGCGGAGCAGAAAAAGTATCCGGAATGTCAGGCGGAGCCGGCGGGAATTTTTTATTATAACGTGAAAGACCCCATGATCCAGGCAAATATGGAGGCGGATATGGAAGCGGTGGCGCCGCAGCTTCTTAAGGAACTGAAAATGAACGGTCTTCTGGCAGCGGATTCCGGGCTCATCCGGAAGATGGACAGAACGCTGGCTTCTCTGCCTGTTTCCTTTAATAAAGACGGAAGCTTCCGGAAAAACTCTTCTGTGGCTACCAGGGAACAGTTCCGGCTTCTGAACGCTTATGTGAAGAAGAAAATTTCGGATATCCGGGGAGAGATCCTTTCCGGAGACGCGGAGGTGTCTCCTTATGAGCTGGGAAAGAAAAACGCCTGTACCTACTGTCCCTATCAGGGCGTCTGCGGCTTTGACAAAAAGATTCCGGGCTACGAATACCGGAGACTGAAACAGTTCGCAGATGAAGAAATATGGCGGGAAATGGAAAAGGAGGTGCGCTGAGATGGGAGTGACATGGACAGAAGAACAGCAGAAGGTGATTTCTCTCCGGGACAGGAATATTCTCGTCTCTGCGGCCGCCGGCTCAGGAAAGACTGCCGTGCTGGTGCAGAGGATCTTAAGTAAGATCATGGACGAGACTCATCCCGTGGACATCGACCGGATGCTGATCATGACTTTTACAAGGGCGGCCGCCGGAGAGATGAAAGAGCGTATTACGGCGGCTCTGGAGCAGGCGATTTACGAGGATCCGGACAACGATCATCTTCAGAAACAGATGACGCTGATCCATACGGCCCAGATCACAACCATTGACGGATTCTGCTCCTATGTTATCCGGAATTATTTTCATATGATCGATCTTGACCCCGGCTATCGTACTGCCGAGGAGGGAGAGCTGAAGCTTTTGCGGGAGGACGTTCTGAAGGAGCTTCTGGAGGACGCTTACCGGGAAAAAGATGCAAAATTTGTGGAACTGGTAGAGTGCTATGCTCCGGGAAAAACAGACGATAATATAAAGGAAATGATACTGAAGCTTTATGAGGCGGCCGCGAGTCATCCTTTCCCAAAAGAGTGGCTCGACCGGTGCCTGGAGGTCTACCAGGCGGACAGTGCGGAAAAGCTTCGGGAGCAGGATTGGATGAAACTTTTGTGGGAAGCTGTGGAGGAAGAGCTGGATCAGGCGGAGACCCTTGCACGGGAGGGGGCGGCAGTGTGCCGGGAACCCGGGGGACCCGCTCTTTACGAGGAGGCGTTGGAGGACGATCTTCTTCTTATTTCCGCAGCCAGAAAGACCGCAGAAGAAAAAGACTATGACAAAATGGCGGAGCTTCTGGGAAACCTTTCCTTTACAAGACTGTCAGGGAAAAAGCAGCCTGAGGCGGAAGAAAAAAAGAAGGAGCTGGCGAAGTCTCTCCGTGAAGAAGAAAAGAATATTCTGAAGGAATTATCCGCCAGGTATTTCTGTTGGAGGGAGAGCTCTCTTCTGGAACTGCTCTCCTGCTGCAAAAAGCCCATGGAAAGCCTCGTAGAGCTTACTCTTTCCTTTCAGGAGCGTTTTTCTGAGAAAAAGCGGGGGAAAAATCTTTTGGATTTCACAGATATGGAACATTTTGCTCTTAATATTCTGGTGCGCAAAGAGGGAGAAAAGCTGTCGCCCACTCAGGCCGCCCGGGAACTTTCTCAGAAATACGACGAGGTTCTTATCGACGAATATCAGGACAGCAACTATGTCCAGGAGATGATCGCAACTATGGTTTCCGGCTGGGCCGACGGGCGGAAAAATATTTTTATGGTAGGCGACGTTAAGCAGAGTATCTATCGTTTCCGTCTTGCCAGACCGGAACTTTTTATGGAAAAGTACAGGACCTATTCGCTGGAAGACAGCCGGGAGCAGCGGATCGACCTCCACAGGAATTTCAGAAGCCGTCCTCAGGTTCTGGAAAGCGTCAACTATATTTTCCGCCGTATCATGGGCGAGGATCTGGGCGGAATCGCCTACGACAGCAGCAGCGCCCTTTATCCGGGGGCTTCTTTTCCGGAAGGTGGAAGCGGGGAATTCAGGAAAACAGAAATCCTTCTGGTGGAAAAGGACGGAGAGGAGCTGGAAGAAGAAAAAGGGGGACAGACAGATCAGGAACTGGAAGCCCTGGCTGTGGCCTCGGAGATCAGCAGGATCGTGGGAAAGGAAGAGATACTGGACAGGGAATCCGGACAGTACCGGAAGGTGGAATACGGGGACATTGTGATCCTTCTGCGCACTGCCAGCGGATGGGCGGAAACATTTTCACAGGTTCTGGCGTCCAGAGGGATTCCGGCGTATACTGCATCCCGGACCGGATATTTTTCCGCCGTGGAGGTGGTGACTGTCCTGAATTATCTGAGAGTCTGCGACAATCCCCTTCAGGATATTCCCCTGGCAGGAGTACTCCGTTCTCCTATCGGCGGATGCACTTCCCAGGAACTGGCAATGATACGGGGGAAGTATCCGGAAGGCCTTCTTTATGAGAGCGTCTGCGCTTATGTGGAGGACGGGCAGATGGTACTTTTCCCCGAGGAGAATGAAGAGGAAAAACTGAAGGCAAAGCTCAGGGATTTTCTGGAGCGTCTTCAGAAAGTCCGGGATATGGCGCCTTATACGCCGGTTCATCAGCTTATTCTATATATTTTAGAAGAAACGGGTTATGAGGAATATGCAAGAGCCCTTCCGGGAGGAAGTCAGAGAGGCGCCAATCTCCATATGCTGGTGGAAAAAGCTATGGACTATGAAAAAACCAGCTACAGAGGTCTGTTTAATTTTGTACGCTATATAGAAAGCCTGCAGAAATACGAGGTGGATTTTGGAGAAGTGAATCTTTCCGGAGCGGGAAGCGGCTCTGTGCAGATCATGACGGTTCACAAAAGTAAAGGTCTGGAATTTCCGGTGGTATTTGCGGCAGGAATGGGAAAACAGTTCAATTTCCAGGACATTAACGCGCGGCTGCTGCTTCATCCGGATTTGGGCTTCGGAGCCGACGCCGTGTTTGCAAAAAAGCGGTTGATCGTTCCCACACTGCAGAAACAGATGATCCGCCGGGCGCTGAAAAGAGAAAGTCTGGGAGAGGAGCTGCGGGTACTCTATGTGGCTCTTACCCGGGCGAAAGAGAAACTCTACATTACAGGAACTCTTGGAAAAATCGAAAAGCAGATGCTCTCTCTTGCCCGCTTCCGCGGACGGGAGGAAGTGCTGCTCCCGCTGGGCGCGCGGGGAGCGGCACGGAATTTCTGGTCATATATTCTGCCTGCTCTTTCAGAACACAGCGCCATGACATCGCTTTATCTGGAAAACGGGATCGCGGTGGCGGAGAAGGGCTGCGTGGACGAGGGAGCAGAGTTCGTGGTGAGAAAGATCACCGCGTCCGATCTTATTCAGGAAGGGATTGTCAGCCTCTCTGACGCCCAGATCCGGGAAGAGCTTCTGAAGAACTGGGACTGCGAAGAAGTGTATGATAAGGAAATAAGGGATGTTCTGGAGGAAAGATTTTCTTTTGTCTACCCTTATGATTATCTCAGAGAGATGCCGGTAAAGGTCAGTGTTTCCGAACTGAAAAAGAGGAGCCGCCAGGGAGAAATGGAGAAAGAGGAGGCTCTGTTCTACGAGCCGGACATCGTGCCCTTGATCCCTCCTTTCATTGCCGGGAAAGAGGAGGCTTATACGGGAGCCGCCAGAGGAACCGCCTACCACCGGCTGATGGAGTGTCTGGACTATACGCATGCGGATTCTGTGGGGGAGATACGGGAACAGATCCAAAAGCTTGTGGAAGAGGGAAAAATGACAAAAGAGGAAAGCGCCAGTATATATTTGAAAGATATCCTGGGCTTTACCCGGTGCGGTTTAGGAAAAAGAATGGGAAAAGCGGCTGGGGAGAAAATGCTGTTCAGAGAGCAGCCCTTTGTGATTTCTGTGAAGATGAGAGAAATCCGGCCGGAATGGACAGGAGAGGAGACCGTTCTTGTCCAGGGAATCATTGACGCTTATTTTTTAGAGGGAGAAGAAATTGTCCTGGTAGATTATAAGACAGACCGTGTGGAGCCCGGAGCAGAAGAAACGCTTATAAATCTTTATCACAGCCAGCTTGAGGATTATGCCAGGGCGCTGGAAAGGATGCTGAAAAAGAAAGTGAAAGAATGTTATATCTATTCCTTTGCTCTTAAAAAGCCGATTCTTCTTAAGCGTCGGGATCAGATATAAAGAAAAATCCTGCGGAGGCAGCTTTTATAGCCGCCATCCCGCAGGATATTTATTTTTCAGGGTCTGTCCGACCAGTTTGCCAAAGCCCAGAGGATAACCTTCCACACAGAGAAGATGCCATCCCTTTTCCCGGGCGGCTTCACCCGGAGAGACGGTAAGAGTTTCTCCGTGGAGATAGCGGGCCAGCCGTTCGTCGGCAACAGGAAGAGAGAGAACCGACTTTACATCGCCTTTATGAAGGGCCAGCGCAAAGGCCTGGGAAGGCTCAAAACGGTTTTTCTTAAGATCTCCAAGATACAGTCCGTTCCGGAGAAATGCCAGACCGCGAAAGGCTGTGTTTACCGGGGGAAGATAGTAAACCTTGTCTCTTCTTGTTTCCACCCTGTTCCATTCAAAAGGTCTGCCTCCGAGAGAGCGCAGGCCGATCTCATCAAAAAAGGCTTTCAGCCATTTTTCCGTATTGGGATCAGAGCGAATCCGGGATGGCTCGTGTACATGGCCGGAAGTTCCTTCCTTTTGGAAAAGAGCCATGAAATGGCCTTCTCCGTCGATTTTGTGGGGGAAGAGCCGGACGCAGCGCTTCAGACGCTGGTCGCCGCCGCCCCATTTGGGTACGCCAGAAGAAAATCCAGGACGGTGGGGAAGCTCAAGAAGCGTCATGTCCCTTCGTTTTTCCAGAAGATAGGAGACGGTGCCTTCGTCTTCTTCAGGGGCAAAAGTGCAGGTGGAGTAGAGAAGGAGCCCTCCGGGACGGAGCATATCGGCTGCCTGAAGGATCAGCTCTCTCTGGATGCGGCCAAGCTCCCGGGATTTTTCCTCTGACCAGTCTCTTGCCAGGGCTTCATCTTTCCGGAACATCCCTTCGCCGGAGCAGGGGGCGTCAAGGAGGATTTTGTGAAAAAATCCCGGAAACATATCCAGAAGCCGGGATGGTGTTTCATTTGCCACAAAGGCATTTGCGATGCCGAAAAGCTCAATGTTCCTGAGAAGGGCTTTTGCTCTGGAGGCGCTGATATCATTGGCGACGAGAAGCCCTTCTCCTTTTAAGGCGGCGCCCAGGGCGGTGGCTTTTCCTCCGGGAGCGGCGCAGAGATCCAGAACGAGATCTCCCGGTTCTATTTCAAGACAGGAAGCCGGAGTCATTGCGCTTGGTTCCTGAAGGTAGTAAAGTCCTGCCTGATAAAACGGACATTTGGAAGGCCTGACGTCGGCCGGATAGAAATAGCCGTTTTTTATCCACGGAATGGGCGTCACAGGAAAAGGAACCAGCTTTTCAAATTCCTGCGGGCTTATTTTTGCCGTGTTCAGCCGCAGGCCGAAGGTGCGGGGCTTTTCATAGCTTTTGAGAAAGTCTTCATATTCTTTTTCTCCCAGCATTTCTTTCATCCGTATCAGAAAATTTTCCGGAAGATACGGGGAGCGATTCTGATCTGTCATAATAACCTCCAACAATTATGGAAATCTGTTTGAGAGTATAAGCATGATTGCCTTCTCAGAGTATAAAATATCAGCAGAAAATGTGAAATACTATTGACAAAACTATATTATATAATATATATTATTGCTAATAAAACAATATTAAACAGGAAGTGAGAGGATGGTATTCAATACAGGAGCAGCTCTTCTGGATGCGATTGTTCTTGCGGTTGTGTCAAAAGAGGAGGAAGGAACCTACGGCTATAAGATCACCCAGGAAGTCCGCGGTGTTCTGGACGTATCGGAATCTACTCTGTATCCGGTGCTTCGCAGGCTTAAGAAGGACGATTGTCTGGAAACCTACGATATGGCTTATGCGGGAAGAAACCGCAGATATTACAAGCTGACGGAAAAAGGAACCGCGCAGTTGAATTTATATAAGGTGGAGTGGAAAAACTATTCCTCTAAAATCACCAGATTATTTGAGGGAGGGCTGCGGTTATGAACAGAGCGCGGTTTATGGAACAACTGGAAAAACTGCTTTCTGACATCTCAGAAGAAGAGAGGAGGGAAGCACTGGAATATTACGAAAGCTATTTTGACGAAGCCGG
The DNA here is from genome assembly GCA_019113745.1 of Candidatus Blautia intestinavium. Taxonomy (GTDB): domain Bacteria; phylum Bacillota; class Clostridia; order Lachnospirales; family Lachnospiraceae; genus Blautia_A; species Blautia_A intestinavium. The sequence goes on along the minus strand of DXGV01000026.1, from coordinate 79,526 downwards.
ACCGGAGAAGGAAGCCTCGGTGATCCAGGAGCTGGGAAGTCCGGAAAAGGTGGCGGCCAGCATTAAGGAGGACTTAAAAGGACAGGGAGAGGAAAGTGTAAAAGATTCAGAGCGTGAATACCGCCAAAAACCAAAAAGAGGAGCCGGGATAGCTGCCCTGATCATTATTCTTCTGATTTTTCTGACGCCTTTCCTGCCTGAAGGTATCGGCGGGATTCTGGCGGTTATTATCCTGTTTCCCCTTATTGTGATCCTTGGAGTGGGAGGCGCGGCAGCGGGACTTTTTATCGGCGGCGTTGCGGCGGTAGCTGCCGGGATCGGCACATGTGCGGTAAATCCCGCTGTGGGCGTATTAAGTATCGGAGTAGGATGTATTCTGGCGGCAGCCGCTCTTGTGGGGCTTGTGTTTGTCGTATGGTTTGTAAGCCGGCTGCTGCCCGGAGCTTTGCGGTGGTTTACAGATTTATGCAACAGACTGCTGAGTAAAAACAGAAGGGGAGGTGCGGACGTATGAGAAAATTTTCCAAGATTGTCCTGATCACGGCGGCGGTTCTGGGAGTTGCGGGAATCGGTCTGTCTGTAGGAGGCGTGGCAATGGGGGCTTCCTTTACACTGGATATGCTGACACATCCTGACGGCACCCATCCGGGCATTCTGGAAAGATGGCTGGACTGGGACGACGACGGCTGGGAAGAAGAGCGTCATGAAGACGAAGCGGAGCATTATTCCGGCAGGAATGAAACGGCGACTTCTGTGGAATACACGGGAAAGGAAGGAAAGAAATATACTGTGGAAAATCCGGAGGATCTGGATATCGAACTTTCCTGCGACGCGCTGACCTTCCGGGAATACGACGGCGAGAAACTTCAGATAGAGGTTACAGGCGATGAAAACGGAAATGTAAAAGTGCATGAAAATAACAGGGTGGTCAGGATTAAAAGTCAGAAAAAAGCAAAAGACAGACGGATTATTGTTTCCTGTCCTTCGGGTATGGAGTTCCGGAAAATCGACATTGAAGTAGATGCGGGAGCCGTATCAGTGGAAAACGGTCTGAAGGTTCATGAGCTGAGCGTGGCAGTCGACGCAGGTGTGTTTTCTAATACGGACTCTATAGCCGCCTCAGAGGTGGAAGCCAAGGTAGGAACAGGAACTCTTGATTTTTACGGACTGGACGCGGAAAATATTCAGGCGGACTGCGGCCTGGGAACCATGAATCTGGAAGTGGCAGGGGAACAGGCGGACTATAGCTGCAGTCTTTCCTGCGGAGCCGGAAAAGTAAAGATTGGCGACGAGGAATACAGCGGCCTGGGAACTGTAAAAAAGATTGACAACGCTGAAGCTTCCCGCAAAATGAAAATTGACTGCGGACTGGGAACCGTCTGCGTAAATTTTAAAGAGGTAGAAGAAATATGAGCAATAAGAGACTTTATAAATCATCAGAAAACTGTATGCTCTGCGGCGTATGCGGCGGCATAGCGGAATATTTTGATATTGATCCTACCCTGGTGCGCCTGGGATGGGTGCTTCTGACTTTCTTTGGAGGCTCCGGCATTCTGGCCTACATCGTGGCTGCCATTATTATTCCGCGGAAATAAGGCGGGAAAGTATAATTTCTCCGGAAATGTCAATACTCTCCATAGCGTATTGTCCTTTGTACAGTGACGCTGATTATAGTAAAGGAGTGAAGACATTGAATAAAGACAAAGAAGTTCAGGCATATCTGCGGGGCGAACTGACGGAGGAAGAGAAGATAAAATACGAGATCGCGGGAGAGCTGGGCGTTCTGGATAAAGTTATCGAAGGAGGATGGAGAAGTCTGTCCGCAAAAGAAACAGGGCGCATCGGCGGCTTGATGACACGAAGAAAAAAACAGGAACAAGGCGCCTGAAAACAGGTTATCAAAAAAGCCCCTTTTGTGCTATCATAGAAGAGGGTGAGAAATATGGACACAGACAGAAAGGAACTGATAAAAAAAGCGTTTCAGGCACAGAAGAAAGCTTATGCTCCCTATTCCGGATTTGAAGTAGGAGCGGCCCTTCTTGCGGGAGACGGAAGCGTTTATGGCGGGTGCAATATAGAAAACGCTTCCTACGGAGCATGCAACTGTGCGGAGAGGACAGCCCTTTTCCGGGCGGTATATGAGGGGAAAAGGGATTTTGACGCTATAGTGATCGTAGGAAAACCCAAGAACGCGGATGTTTATGATTACTGCCCGCCCTGCGGCATCTGCCGTCAGGTGATGGCGGAATTCTGCGATCCGGAAAAATTTGAGATCATTCTTGCGAAAAGTGAAGAGGAGTACAGGCGCTATAAGCTGAAAGAACTGCTTCCCTTAAGCTTTACGGGAAAAGATATGGAAAAAGACCACTGAAAGAGAGGTGTTGTTATGCGGGCATACGATTGTATTGCAAAAAAAAGGGACGGCGGAGAGCTGACGGAAGAAGAAATCCATTACATGATCTCTTCTTATGTATCCGGAAAGATTCCGGATTACCAGATGGCCGCCTTCTTGATGGCAGTTTACTTTCGGGGAATGACGGACCGGGAAACAGCAGTTATGACACAGGCAGTAGCCCATTCCGGGGATATTGTGGATCTGTCCGGAATACAGGGAATAAAAGTGGACAAACATTCCACCGGAGGCGTGGGTGACAAAACAACTCTGATCGTGGCTCCCGTGGCGGCAGCCTGCGGGGTAAAAGTGGCGAAAATGTCAGGAAGAGGTCTGGGGCATACAGGAGGCACGATTGACAAACTGGAATCCATACCCGGGTTCAGCACCTCTCTGTCAAAAGAGAAATTCATAGACGTGGCGAACAGGACGGGGCTGAGTATTGCCGGACAGTCGGGAAATCTGGCTCCGGCGGACAAAAAAATGTACGCTCTTAGAGATGTAACCGCCACAGTAGACAGCATTCCGCTGATCGCCGTATCTATTATGGGGAAAAAGCTTGCGTCGGGCAGCGATTGTATCCTGCTTGACGTTAAAACAGGAAGCGGCGCTTTTATGAAGACTCTGGAGGACTCTGCGGCGTTAGCCAGATGTATGGTAGCTATCGGAGAGGCCGCAGGAAAGAGGACGGCGGCCCTTATCACCAATATGGACGAACCTCTGGGCAATTATATCGGAAACGCTCTGGAGGTAAAGGAAGCCGTGGAGGTGCTCAAAGGCGGAGGCCCTTCTGATTTAAGACAGCTAAGTCTCCGGCTTGCCGCAGGTATGCTGGAGCTGGCCGGAAAGGGCAGCGCGGAGGAATGTCTGAAACAGGCTGAGGAAGCGCTGAACAGCGGACGGGCTCTGGAGAGGTTCCTTGCCATGGTCAAAGCCCAGGGCGGGGATGAAGAATGTATTCTGGATACGGACAAGCTTTCTGCCGCGCCGCTGCGCCGGGAGGTAAAGGCAGAAAAAGAGGGCTACATTTTCCATATTGATACAGAAAAATGCGGAATTGCCTCTGTACTTTTAGGAGCCGGCAGAGAGACAAAAGAAAGCGCTCTGGATTACGGAGCGGGGATTATCCTGAAAAAGAAGCCCGGAGACCGGGTGGCCAGGGGCGAGGTAATGGCTGTGCTTTTTGCCTCGAAAGAGGAACTGTTCCATGACGCGGCAGAAAAATTCCGCGAGGCGGTGGAGATATCGGAAGAGCGTCCCAAAACAGAAAAACTGATTTTTGGAAAAGTTTCCCAGGAAGGGGTGGAATTATTCTGACAAAAGAGGGAGATGGAGGCTTTTTCACACTTTTTTCACAGGCAATAATTGAATAAATTGTATAAAACTGTTATACTTATATCTAAGAAGAAGAGACCCGGGCGAATGTTTTCCCCTGGTCTCTTCAAAACAGAACGTGAAAAGTGAACTGACAGGAGAAGCCTATGAGGAGTCAAAAAAAATCTTATGTGAAATTAGAAAACGTATCGAAAATTTACGGCTCCGGGGAAGTGAAAATTGTCGCTGTGGACGGGATCAGCTTTGAGATCACGAAGGGGGAGTTCGTGATCATCGTAGGACCAAGCGGCGCGGGAAAAACTACAGTTCTGAATATACTGGGAGGAATGGATAAGCCAAGTTCCGGCAGGATACTTGTGGACGGAAACGATATTGCCGGGTATTCAAACAGGCAGCTTACCAGATACAGAAGAGAAGATATCGGATTTGTGTTCCAGTTTTATAACCTGGTGCCGAATCTGACTGCGCTTGAAAACGTGGAGCTGGCCCTGCAGATCTGCCGGGATCCGCTGGACGCCAGGACAGTGCTGGAGGAAGTAGGACTGAAAGGAAGAATGGGAAATTTTCCCGCCCAGCTTTCCGGAGGAGAGCAGCAGAGAGTATCTATTGCCAGAGCTCTCGCAAAAAATCCCAAGCTGCTGCTCTGCGACGAGCCTACCGGCGCGCTGGATTATCAGACGGGCAAATCGATTCTGAAGCTTCTGCAGGACATGTGCAGGAACAGAGGAATGACGGTGATCGTCATTACCCACAATACGGCGCTGACCCCTATGGCAGACAGAGTCATTCGTATAAAAAACGGAAAAGTTTCTTCCATGGCACAGAACAGTCGTCCGACTCCGGTGGAAGAAATCGAATGGTAGGTGAAGCCGGTGAAAAAAGCATTACATAAAGATTTCTGGATGGAAATAAAGAAGAACAAAGCGCGCTTTATTTCCATTTTCTGTATTGTGACCCTTGGGGTGGCCTTCTTTTCAGGCATCCAGGCGGCGTCTCCGGATATGAGGCTCTCCGGCGACGCATATTATACGCAGACAAAGCTGATGGATCTGAAGGTCATGGGAACCCTGGGTCTTACAGACGGGGACGTACAGGCGCTGAAAAACACAGAAGGAGTGGAAACTGCGGAAGGCTCTTACTCCACCGATGTTCTCTGCGGCGAGGAAGGCTCCTTAAAAGTACTCCACGTGGAATCCATGACGGAGGAGACAAATCAGCTTACTGTAACAGAAGGAAGGCTGCCGGAAAAAAACGGGGAGTGTTTCCTTGACGATGCTTTTGCGCAGAACCAGGGATATGAGGTAGGAAGCAGGATCGTCTTTCAGGAACCGGAAGATCAGAATAACCTGAAATCAGAGACTTTTACTGTTGTAGGAACCGGAAAAAGCCCTCTTTACATATCTTTTAACAGGGGAAATTCCACGCTGGGCTCCGGAGAGGTGAACGGTTTTGCCTATATTCTGCCGGGAGATTTTGACCAGGAAGTCTATACCCAGATTTATATACGGGCCCATGGGGTGGAAAAGACCACAAGCTATACAGACGCTTATGATAATCTGATTGCCCGGCTCCGGAAAAACGTGGAGGGAATACAAAAAGAGCGATGCGAAATCCGTTATAACGATGTGATGTCGGAAGCTGAAGAAGAAATAGCCGATGCGGAAAAAGAGCTTGAGGACGGCAGGAAAGAAGCTGAGGAGGAACTTGCGGACGCCAGACAGGAGCTTGAGGACGGAGAAAAGGAACTTGAGGACGGACGGCAGGAATATGAGGACGGAAAGCAGGAACTTGCGGATGCCAGACAGGAACTTGAAGACGGACGGCAGGAGATTGCTTCGGCCAGACAGACGATCTCTAACGGATGGAATGAGATTGCTTCCGCCAGGGCCCAGATGAATGATGGAAAAGCCCAGCTTGAGGCTGCGGAAAACACACTTGCGGCAAAATGGCAGGAGTACTACAGCGGAAAAGAAAAACTGGATGATGGAAAAGCTCAGCTTGCTCAGGCAAAAAAAGAGCTGGAAGAAGGGAAAGCCCAGATTGAAAACGCTAAAAAGGAGCTGGAGTCTGGCCGGGCCCAGATTGAAGAGGGCAGGGCGGAGCTGGACGCCAGACAGCAGGAACTTGACGCGGGAGTCGCCGCGATACAGAGCGCCCAGCAGGAGATCACCCAGCAGACCGCCCAGCTTCAGGAACAGATTCCCCAGATAGAAGCCGGGATCGTCCAGGCAGATGAAGCCCAGGCCCAGCTCCCCGGACTTCAGCAGGCACTTACAGACGCCCAGGCGGTAACAGGAGAAAAACAGGCGGCACTTACAGACGCCCAGGCGGCTCTGGAGACGGCGAAGGCCCAGGTGGAAGCCGGAGAACTGACAGAAGAAGATCTGGCTCCTTATGAAGAGGCTGTCAGCGCCGCCAGCGGAGAGCTGGCTTCGGCCCAGAGCGCTGAGGCAGACGCTCAGAGCGCCTTTGACGCCGCAAGCCAGACAGCCGGATCAAAAGCCGGGCTGGAAAGCAGTCTGGCTTCTGTCCGGGACGGGATCGCCCAGGCGGAAGCGAAAAAGGAAGAACTGGAACAGAATCTTGTCCAGATTCAGCAGGGGCAGACTGCTATTGATGAGGGAAGAAAGTCGCTGGAAGAACAGGAGGTTCTTCTTGCTCCCGCGCAGCAGGAGATTGCCGCTCAGGAAGAAAAGCTCGCTCCTGCCCAGCAGGAGATCGCGGAAAATGAAAAGACCATACAGGCCAGCGAGAAAGAACTGGAAGAAGGGCTTCAGCTTCTTCAGCAGGGACAGGCGGAAATAGACGCCAGACGGCAGCAACTGGCTTCCGGAGAAGCCCAGATTCAGGCAAACGAACAGCGGCTCGTTTCCGGAGAAGCCCAGATCCAGGCAAATGAGCAGAAAATTGCGGATGGCGAAGCGGAAATCGCGGCAAATGAACAGAAACTTGCAGACGCAGAGAAAGAGCTTGAAGACGGAGAAAAGGAGCTTGAGGACGGCTGGAAGGAATACCGGGACGGAGAAAAGGAAGCTGAGGAAGAGATCGCGGACGGCGAAAAAGAGATCGCGGACGCCAGAGAAGATTTAAACGAAATCGAGGTTCCGGAATGGATTATTACGGACAGAACAGATCTTCCCGAATATTCCGATTACGGCGATAATGCAGACAGGATCAAGAGCATCGGCGAAGTATTCCCGGTAATCTTTTTCCTGGTGGCAGCTCTTATCAGTCTTACCACCATGACAAGAATGGTAGAGGAGCAGAGGACGCAGATAGGAACACTGAAGGCTCTTGGATATGGAAAATACGCCATTGCTTCCAAGTATCTGAACTATGCTTTCCTGGCTACTGTAGGAGGAAGCGCCGCCGGCATTCTTATAGGAGAAAAGCTGCTTCCTTATATTATCATCAAAGCTTATGGGATCATGTATCACAATGTGGAAGGAACCCTGAGGATCCATTATGAGTGGAAGTACGCAATGACCGCTTCTGTGGCGGCTGTTGTGTGTACTGTAGGCGCCACGGTATTTTCATGCTACAGAGCCCTGGCTGAGACGCCGGCTTCTCTGATGCGGCCTCCCGCTCCAAAAGAAGGAAAGAGGGTGCTGGTGGAGCGGATCACGATTTTGTGGAAGCATTTGAATTTTACCTGGAAATCTTCTTTAAGGAATCTGTTCCGATATAAAAAGAGACTTTTTATGACGATTTTCGGTATTGCCGGGAGTATGGCCCTGATGCTGGTTGGATTTGGTCTTCAGGACTCGATTTCTGATATTGCGCGCAAGCAATACGAAGAACTCCAGCATTATGACGGAACGATCATTTCCGATGAAGACGCTACCGCGGCAGAAAGAGAAGAACTGACCGCATATCTGCAATCCAGCCCGGAGATCCAGCGTTTTACGGAAGTTCAGCTTACAAAACTTACCGCCCAGTCCGGGAATTCCAATATCAGCGTTTATGTATATGTGCCGGAGAATCTGGAAAATTTCCGCCAGGATGTAACTCTGAGAAACCGCGTTACCGGAGAACAGTATGAGCTTACCGATGAAGGGGCGGCGATCAGTGAAAAAACAGCAACTCTTATGGGAATCCAGGTGGGAGATGAGATCACACTGGAAAAAGACAACAGGGAGTACCGGGCAAAGGTAGCTGTGATCACGGAAAATTATATGGGACATTATATCTATATGACGCCGGCGGTATATGAACAGACTTTTGGCGAAAAGCCGGAATATGAAGATATTGTTTTTTCCGTAAAGGAAGAATATAAGGATCAGGCGGAGCGTGTAGGAGAGAAGATCATAGAATATCCGGCTGCCTTAAGTATCAGCTATACTACAAGTACGGCAGATCAGGTGGACCGTATGCTGGGAACACTGGACATCGTGATCGTCGTCCTCATCGTTTCCGCAGGTATGCTCGCCTTTGTGGTTCTTTATAATCTGAATAATATCAATATCACGGAAAGGCAGAGAGAGCTTGCCACATTAAAGGTGCTTGGTTTCTACGATCTGGAAGTTTCCGAGTATGTGCTCAGGGAAAATATCCTCCTTACCATAGGGGGTATCCTGTGCGGCGCGGGACTGGGCGTTCTGCTCCACCGTTACGTGATTGTTACAGTGGAGGTGGACGCGGTGATGTTCGGGCGGGAGATACGTCCGGTAAGTTTTCTCTACTGCGCTGCCATCACCGGGATTTTTTCCGTCATCGTCAATATCTTTATGCACAGAAAGATGAAGAAGATCAATATGGTGGAATCCCTGAAGTCTGTGGAATGATGTGGGAAATCTGTGAATTTTGCGGAATCCTGCTTGACAACTGCCTGAATTGCGATTATAGTAATTTTCATGAAATCATGAGCAATTAAAGCGGAAAGGCAGAGAAAAAGAGGAGTAGGCAGCGTTCCCTGTCAGAGAGGAATCCCCCTGGGCTGTAAGGGATTTTCAGGAAGAAGCTTCTGAAGGTAGCTTTGGAGCCGGAAAGCTGAGAAAGATGCAGGTAAGCTTTCACGTATCCCGCGTTAAGGGAGAATGAGGTATGCGGATATTCCGCATAAAGAAGGTGGTACCGCGGTGAAAATCGCCCTTCACACAGAAATGTGTGAAGGGTTTTTTAATACCTTTACAGCAGAGTGATGATTAAGGAGGAATTTTATGAGCAAAGAACTTGCAAAGACTTATGACCCGAAAGGACTGGAAGAGCGTCTGTACAAAAAATGGATGGACAACGGATACTTCCACGCAAAAGTAAATCCTGACAAAAAACCTTTTACGATCGTAATGCCGCCGCCCAATGTTACCGGGCAGCTCCATATGGGCCATGCCCTGGATGAGACCATGCAGGATATTCTGATCCGTTTCAAGAGAATGCAGGGATATGAGGCTCTGTGGCAGCCGGGCACAGACCATGCGGCCATTGCCACGGAAGTTAAGGTTATCGAAAAGCTGAAAAAAGAAGGCATTGACAAAAATGAGATCGGCCGTGAGGAATTTCTGAAGCATGCCTGGGCCTGGAAGGAAGAGTACGGCGGAAAGATCATCAATCAGTTAAAGAAGCTGGGCGCTTCCGCGGACTGGGAGAGAGAAAGGTTCACCATGGACGAGGGGTGCTCCAGAGCCGTTCAGGAAGTATTTATCAAACTTTATGAAAAAGGCTACATTTACAAAGGCTCCAGGATCATCAACTGGTGTCCGGTATGCCAGACGTCTATTTCTGACGCCGAGGTAGAACATGAGGATCAGGACGGCTTCTTCTGGCATATCAATTATCCTATCGTTGGAGAGGAAGGACGTTTTGTAGAAATCGCTACCACACGTCCGGAAACGCTTCTGGGCGATACGGCTGTAGCTGTGAATCCGGATGACGAGCGGTATAAGGATCTGGTAGGAAAGATGCTGAAGCTTCCCCTGACAGACCGCCAGATTCCTGTGATCGCCGACGAATATGTAGATAAGGAATTCGGAACCGGCTGCGTAAAGATTACTCCGGCTCACGACCCAAACGACTTTGAGGTTGGAAAGCGCCATAATCTTCCTGAAATCAATATTATGAACGACGACGCCACCATCAATTCTCTTGGTGGAAAATACGCGGGCATGGACCGCTACGAGGCCAGAAAAGCAATGGTGGAGGATTTAAAGGAGCAGGGGCTTCTGGTAAAAGTGGTTCCTCACAGCCACAGCGTCGGAACCCATGACCGCTGCGGAACTACGGTAGAGCCCATGATCAAGCCTCAGTGGTTTGTGCGTATGGACGAGATGGCAAAGGCGGCTATAGAAGTCCTGAATACAGGAGAACTGGAATTTGTTCCCCAGAGCTTTGGAAAAACTTATCTCCACTGGCTGGAAAACATCCGCGACTGGTGTATTTCCCGTCAGCTCTGGTGGGGTCACAGAATCCCCGCTTATTACTGCGACGAGTGCGGGGAAGTGGTTGTTGCCAGAGAGATGCCGAAGAAATGTCCGAAATGCGGATGCGCCCATCTTCATCAGGACGAAGACACCCTTGATACCTGGTTCAGCTCCGCCCTCTGGCCTTTCTCTACTCTGGGATGGCCGGACAAAACACCGGAACTGGAATATTTCTATCCTACAGATGTGCTCGTAACAGGATATGACATTATCTTTTTCTGGGTTATCCGTATGGTATTTTCCGCTCTGGAACAGACAGGAAAAGCTCCTTTCCATCATGTACTGATCCATGGGCTTGTGCGCGATTCCCAGGGAAGGAAAATGAGCAAATCGCTTGGAAACGGAATCGATCCCCTGGAAGTCATTGATAAATACGGCGCGGACGCTCTGCGTCTCACTTTGATCACCGGAAACGCTCCTGGAAACGATATGCGTTTTTACTGGGAAAGAGTAGAGTCCAGCCGTAATTTCGCGAATAAGATCTGGAACGCTTCCCGGTTTATCATGATGAATCTGGAAGGACGCCAGGTGAAAGAACCGGAAAATCTGAAGGCTCTCTGTCCGGAAGACCAGTGGATTCTGTCCCGCCTGAACACAGTGATCCGGGAAGTAACGGAAAACATGGATAAGTATGAACTGGGTATTGCCGTTCAGAAAGTTTACGATTTCCTGTGGGACGAGCTCTGCGACTGGTATATTGAAATGGCGAAGGTGCGTCTGTGGAAAGCTGAGGAAAACCCGGATGCGGCAGGCGAGGCACTGTGGACATTGCGCACCGCTCTTACAGAAGGGCTGAAGCTTTTGCATCCTTTTATGCCGTTTATTACAGAAGAGATCTACTGTACGCTTCTTCCGGATGAGGAATCCATCATGATTTCTTCCTGGCCGGAGTACAGAGAGGAAAGAAGTTTCCCGGAAGCGGAAAAAGCCGTGGAGGGATATAAAGAGGCAGTAAGAGGAATCAGAAACCTCCGCACAGAGATGAACGTACCTGCGAACAGAAAGACCAGCCTTATCATCGTGGGAAAAAATCAGGAGATTTGTGAAAGATATGAAAAATGCAGGAAATCCTTTGTGAATCTGGCCTCCGCCAGCGACATCCATGTACAGGAGACAAAAGAAGGCGTAGGCGAAGACGCTGTTTCCGTAGTGGTTTCCGACGCGGTTGTATATCTGCCTCTGGAAGATCTGGTAGACAGAGAAAAAGAAATCGAGCGTCTGAAAAAAGAACAGGAGCGCCTGAAAAAAGAAATTGCCCGCTGCAGCGGTATGCTTGGAAATCCTAATTTCGTAAACAAAGCGCCTGCGGCAAAGGTGGAGCAGGAGAAAGAAAAACTCCAGAAATATGAAGAAATGATGGAAAAGGTAAACATGCAGCTGAAACAGATGGAAAAGTAATAAAGGAGCAATAGAATGAAATGGTATGATGTGTGCAACAAGGTATCTCTGCTGCTTCATGCGCTTTTCAGCGCAGTGGGATATTTCCTGATCGAAGCGATCAGCAGACATTCTTTCTCAGAGGCATGGACCTATATGACAGACAGGCCTCTGGTATTTGCATATAACACAGCGTTTATTTTCACAACGACTTTGATCGTGTACCTGTTCCGCAGAAGATGCTTCCTGCGTGTCCTTCTGGCAATCTTCTGGCTTCTTCTGGGCGTGATCAACGGCGTGATCCTTGCAAACCGCGTAACGCCTTTTACCGGACCGGATCTTCACCTTCTGACAGACGGAATGGCGCTTTTGGAAAAGTATCTTCCGGCCTGGGGAGTAACGGTGGCGCTGGTGGTGCTGGGCTTCCTTGCTCTGGTGCTTCTGGCGCTGCTTATCAAGGGACCGCGGTATAAAGGGAAACTGAAGTACCGTTACAATATTCCCCTTATATTGGCGGGGGTGGCCGCGTTTGGAGGAATCACGCAGCTTGCCCTGGAAAAGAGAGTTCTTTCCAATTACTTTGGAAACATCGCCTTCGCCTATGAAGATTACGGATATCCTTACTGTCTGGCGACAACGATCTTCAATACGGGAATCAGCTGTCCGAGAGATTATTCGGAGGAGGAGATTGCGCGCATTGAGAAAACAGAGGAGGATCTTCCTGAAACGAAGACAGAGGATCTTCCGAACATTATTTTTGTACAGTTGGAATCTTTCTTTGATCCTACCCTTGTAAACTATCTGGATATATCGGAAGATCCTATCCCTACATTCCGCAGTCTGATGGAAGAGTATACGTCCGGCTATTTTAAAGTGCCGTCAGTGGGAGCCGGTACAGCGAATACGGAATTTGAGTCCATTACGGGAATGAGCATGCATTATTTCGGCCCTGGCGAATATCCATACAAGAGTATCCTGAAGGAAACCACCTGTGAAAGCGCTCCTTATATATTAAGCGGCCTTGGATACTCCACTCATGCGATACATAACAACGAGGCAAACTTTTACGGAAGACGATCCATCTTCCCCAACCTGGGCTTCGATACGTTTACATCAGCGGAGTACATGCCGGAGGAGAATGACAAAAATGAGTTGGGCTGGACAAAGGACCGGGTGCTGACGGACGAGATCATAAAATGTCTGGATTCCACAGAGGATCAGCCGGACTATGTGTACACGATTTCCGTACAGGGCCATGGAGCCTATCCTGACGAGCCGGTCCTGGAGGATCCGGAGATTACTGTCTCGGGAGCTCCTACAGAGGCAAAGAACAACCAGTGGGAATACTATGTGAATGAGATCCGCGAAATGGATGATTTTGTCAAGGAGCTTGTGGAAGCTCTGGAGGATTATCCGGAAGACGTGGTCCTGGTATTGTACGGCGATCATCTGCCCACAATGGATCTGAAGGTGGAGGATCTGGAGAACAAATATCTATTCCAGACAGAATATGTTATCTGGGACAATTTCGGACTGGAGAAAGAAGACGTCAATCTGGCGTCCTATCAGATTGCCGCTGAAGTTATGGACCGTGTGGGAATACATGAAGGCACGATCTTCCGTTACCACCAGGCGAGACGGAACACCAGAAATTATCAGGTGGATCTGGAAACTCTGCAGTACGACCTGCTCTATGGAGAACAGTATTCCTACGGAGGAGAGAACCCTTATAAGAGGACAAAAATGCGCCTTGGTCTGTATGATGTAACTCTGGATGGCCTGGAGCTGGTCTCTTCCGCCGACTATACCTACCGGATCACCGGAACAAACTTTACGCCGTCCAGCCAGGTAAAACTCAACGGAGACTGGTACGATACCGTTTACGTCAATCCGACCACCCTTCTGATCTCGGGGACGGAGCTGGACGATTTCGACAGGCTTTCTGTGGTACAGCGCAGCAACAGTTCCACCAGGAAGGCGCTCAGCAAGAGCTACGACCGGTCCTGTTATATGCTGTACAGCGAAAATAAATGGAAGCTTCCGGCGGATGATGAATAATCCTGGCGAATAAAAGATTACGATTAGTACTGGACATCTTCCACCACTCATATATAATGATATCGTAACGGTATTCCGGGAACCGGAGTTCCCGGAACCGCTGCGAATACATTATAGATGAAGTGGTGGATTTTTTATGAATTACGAAGAAGCAGTTGCATATATTGAAGAAACTCCCAAATTTACTACAAAAAACAAGCTTTCCCATACAAAGGAATGTCTCAGGAGACTGGGCGATCCGCATAAGGCGTTTAAGGTCATCCATGTGGCGGGAACCAACGGAAAGGGAAGCACCTGCGCTTTCCTGGCTTCTGTATTCAGAGCGGCAGGCCGTTCCTGCGGCCTTTTTACATCTCCCCATCTGGTGACGATCAACGAACGTTTCCAGATCAATGAGACGGATGTAGATGATGAAACCTTTCTGGCAGCTTTCCGTAAAGTGAAGTCGCTGGCAGATGAGCTGGTGTCAGAGGGCAGCTACCACCCCACATATTTTGAGATGCTGTTTCTGATGGGAATGGTGATCTTCGCCCAGGCGGGTGTGGAATATGTGATGCTGGAAACCGGACTGGGCGGAAGACTGGACGCTACGACGGCAGTGGAAGATCCCATTGCCTGTGTGATCACATCTGTCAGTATGGACCATATGCAGTATCTTGGAAATACAATCCGGGAAATCGCCGGAGAGAAGGCGGGGATCATTGTTCCGGGAGTGCCGGTGATATATGACGGAAATTCTCCGGAAGCGGCGGAGGTGATCCGGGATCAGGCGGTCAGACTGGGAGCGCCGTTCTTTGAGGTAAAGAGAGAGAATACGGAAATTCTGCGAAATACCAGGACGGGCATTGATTTTTCAATGAAGAATGGGTATTATGAAAACACAATATTTTCCATACCTTTTATCGCCGGATATCAGGTAATGAACGCCGCTCTTGCGGTAAAGACACTGGAAGTCCTGCGAAATCAGGCGGAGATCCCGGCAGACGCGGTAAAAAAAGGGCTTGCAGAGACAAGATGGCAGGGGCGGATGGAAACGGTGCTGCCCGGTGTGATCGTGGACGGAGCGCATAACGAAGACGGTGTGGAAAAATTTGTGGAAACAGCGGAACACTTCCAGAAGGAATATCCTCTGACGCTGCTGTTTTCCGCAGTGGAAGACAAAGATTATACAGACATGATCAGGACGATACTTGGAAGGATACATTTCCGGCATGTGGTCGTAACCCAGGTAGGCGGTTACCGGAAAGTGCCGGCAGAGGAGCTGGCAGAGATCTTCCGCCGGGAGGGTTGTCCCCTGGCAGAAGCCTGCGCCGATGTGGAAGAGGCGTTCCAGAAAGCACTTAAAGAAAAAGAAGAAGACGGGATCCTGTTCTGCGTAGGTTCGCTGTACCTGGTGGGAAAGATAAAAGAACTGCTCCGAAAGAATAAGGAGGAAATATGATCGATTACGAGGAGGAACTGAAGAAATTTGAGCCATGTATGGATGTTAAGGATACGGAAGGCGCGATTTATGAAAGAGAGCTTACCGATATTCTGGACGTACTGCAGGAAGTTTTAAGAGAGGCAAAAAGCAACAGGCGCGTAAAATAAAGGAGATACCTATGAATTGTATGAACTGCGGCGCTTTTCTTACAGATATGGACCTGGATTACTGTCCAAGCTGTGGGTATAATGTGCTGATTCAGAAAAAAGTAGACTATCTTTCAAAAAGCTTTTATAATCAGGGCCTGGAAAAAGCCAGTATCCGGGATCTGTCAGGGGCGATCGCTTATTTGAAGCAGAGTCTTATTTACGATAAAAAGAATATACAGGCAAGAAATCTTCTGGGACTGGTATATTTTGAAACAGGAGAGGTAGTGGCGGCTCTGAGCGAATGGGTGATCAGCAAAAATCTTAAGCCAGGCAGAAACCTTGCGACGGAATACATTCAGATTCTGCAGGCGAATTCCAACAAGCTTACGGCGATCAATAAAACGATCCGCAAATATAATCACGCTCTTCTCCTGTGCAGGGAAGGGCATGAAGATATGGCGGCGATACAGCTCAGGAAGATCCTGACTCAGAATCCGAAGCTGATCAAAGGATATCACCTGCTGGCTCTGATCCAGATAAAGAACGGGGAATGGAACAGAGCGAGAAGGACTTTGCGAAAGGCGGCAAAGATTGATAAGACAAATACGACTACTTTAAGATTTTTAAGGGAAGTAGACGAGCAGACAGGAGTTCCTACCCGGCTGGAAAAAGGAAAGAAGGGGATTTTTCATTCAGGATCCAAAAAAGCGCAGGATATCGATGCGGAGGACAGCGAATTTGTGGTGCGGACTCCGGTATACAGGGAGCATTCTAAAATTCCTGTATTTCTGCTCCTCATGTCGGGGATTGCGGCCGGGGCGGTGGCTTTCTGGCTTCTGGCGGTTCCTGCCATACGGCAGAATATTTACCAGGAGGCGAACCAGCAGATCGTACAGTACAGTGAATCTCTTGCCACCCAGGGAGCGGAACTGACAAGAGCCCAGGGCGAGGCCCAGGAATCCGGCGATACTGCAGAGGCCGTTTCCGAGCAGCTTACCCAGGAACAGGCGAAAAGCCAGAGCTATGAAGCTCTTCTGACGGCATATGCTTATCTGCAGCAGGACAGCCTGGACGAAGCGGCAGTAGCCGTACAGAAGGTACAGGTAGACGTCCTTCCGGATGAGCTCAGATCTATTTACACAGCAGTCCGGGACGCTACAGGAGTGACGGGAATTGGAGATACGCAGGATGCTTCTTCTGATGATGAGAGCGGCGGGGACGGGTCTTCTGACGAAAGCGGTTATGAGGATACCGGCTATGAGGAAGACTATTCTGAAGATTATTCAGAGGACAGTTATTCAGAGGACTACTATGAGGAAGACTATTGAATAAAAAACATACAAAAGAGAAACCTCCGGACAGGGGATGTGCAGAGACGCACATCCCTTTTTCAGTTGGAAAACCGGATATTTCCGGGGGATAGTCCCGAAAAACAGGTATAGAATAAAAAATAAGGGGGAAAATGTAGAATGAGTGAATTTTTTGAACTGGAGGGCTCGCTGCTTACAGTCCGCCTGCCTGTGGAGGTGGATCATCCGGTATCGGATCTCATCCGACGGAAGTCTGACAGAATTATGGCGGATACTTATATCAGGACAATGGTGTTTGACTTCCGTAAGACATGCTTTATGGACAGTTCGGGGATCGGTCTTTTAATGGGCAGGTACAGAGCTCTGGGGATGCGTCAGGGCTGTATCCGTGCGGTGCAGGTCAGTAGTCATATAGACAGGCTTCTGCATCTCTCCGGGGTTCACCGGTATATCGAAATTGAAAAGATTCAGGAAGAGGGGAAAGTATAATGGAAAACACCAATGAAATGACTTTGATTTTTGACAGCCGCCCTGTGAACGAGGGCCTGGCGAGAGTTGCGGCGGCGTCTTTTTTTACACAGTTGAATCCCACGCTGGAAGAAGTGGCGGATGTAAAAACGGCGGTGTCCGAAGCGGTGACCAACTGCATTATCCACGGGTATGAGGGAGAGGTACATAAGATACGTATGGATCTCCGTCTGAAAGGCAGTGATCTTTATGTAGATATTACTGATAAGGGAACCGGGATCGCCGATATAAAAAAGGCAATGGAACCACTTTTTACTACGAAACCGGAAAAGGACAGGTCAGGAATGGGATTTACATTTATGGAAGCTTTTATGGATGAGGTCACTGTAGAATCAAAAGTAGGAGAGGGCACTTCTGTCCACATGAAAAAAACAATCCAGAGGTAAAGGTGAAAAAATGGAACATACTCTTGCTCTGATCGGACGGGCGCACCAGGGGGATAAAAAGGCAAGAGATACATTATTTGAGGAAAATACAGGACTGATCTACAGTGTGGCAAAACGGTTCCTGGGACGGGGCGTGGAAATGGAAGACCTGTTTCAGATTGGAAGTATAGGACTTTTAAAAGCCGTTGATAAGTTTGATCCCGGCTACCAGGTGAAATTTTCCACTTATGCGGTGCCTATGATCGCAGGAGAGATCAAAAGGTTCCTGCGCGACGACGGGATGCTGAAAGTGAGCCGTTCGCTCAAAGAAAACCATTATAAGATTTACCAGATAAGGGAAATACTGGAAAACAGTCTGGGCAGAGAGCCGACGGTGGGGGAACTGTCAGAAGCCCTGGGGATCATGCCGGAGGAACTGACTCTGATCCTGGAAGCGGGAGCGGAGGTTGAGTCTCTTTACCGCCCTGTTTACCAGGGAGAGGGAACGGAAATTTCGCTGATAGACAAGCTGCCTGAAAGGGAGAACGGGCATGAACGGATTCTGAACAGGATTTTTCTGGAAGAAATCCTGGGAAAGCTGGAGGCCCGGGAGCGCCGGCTGATCTATATGAGATACTTTCAGGATATGACTCAGACGGAGATTGCGTGCAGGCTTGGCGTTTCTCAGGTTCAGGTATCCAGAATGGAAAAAAGGATTCTGAAACGACTGAAAAAGTTTCAGGAGGAACGGTGACAGGGATTTTGGGACTCCGCTTTTTTTCTGTTCCTGTCCTCGACAATGGCGGCGTTTACTTCGTCTTCATATTTTCGCATCTGTACCTGCATGGGAGTCGGATCAGAGGTGATCTTCATGTGCCCGAAATGGTTGAAGAAAAACAGTACGCCAAGTCCCAGGCCAATGGAGTAGGAGATTTCCAGAATGGTGAAGCCTCCGGAGCTTTCCCCGGTGACCTGGGTATAAATCCGGGAAAAAAGCGTGGCTACGTCCGCGTCTGTATTAAAAGTCATGATAGAAAAGGCTGCTCCGAAAAAAGAGGCAAGACAGATAAAGGCAACTTTAAGAAAATGGATCACAAGATGCCGGGGAGCTGCTTTTTCGTAGGTCAGGATAAAGTCGGTCTCTCCAAGAGGCGTGATTTCAAGATCAGGCTGCTTTTGCCGTATCAGCTCAATCAGATCCATAACAGACATCACATAGCGTCCCGGTTTTCCTGGATCAAGATTTATTACAGGAAGCACCCGGAGACGGTTCAGCAGCCTGGGACTGGTGCAGGACATTTTTGCAATATCCTGCAGGTATACATGAGGATGGTGAACTTCAATATTCGCGTCCAGTTGGAGATACAGTGTATCGCTCATGGCAGAAAGTCCTTTCCATTAGTTTATTCTTTCATTTTAGGCCGGAAAATGAGGCTTGCCAGATAGGAAAAAATAAGTGCGGCGGACACGCCTGCCGCGCATGCGGTAAAACCGCCGGTAAAAAGCCCGAGAAATCCGTCCTGATCAATGGATTTTTTCATGCCTGTCCAGAGAATATTGCCGAATCCGAGAAGAGGAACAGAGGCGCCGGCTCCGGCATATTCCGTCAGGGGCTGATAGATTCCCACTGCGCTGAGTATAACTCCGGAGCAGACAAGCAGCACCATTACCCTTCCCGGCAGCAGCTTTGTTTTGTCAAGAAGAATCTGGACGAGAGCGCAGATTACACCGCCCACCCAGAATGCATTTAGATAATCCATAATTTTCATCCTCCATTTTTCAGACGTCTGTACAGCCGTCAGATTTACGGCAGGGAAAGTCCTTGTGTTCCATTACAATACCATGAGCAATGCCCGGAACAGATGCGCCTTCGTTATAGCTTACTTTGGAAAGCATGGCTCCTGTGGGAACAAAAAGCACCCGTTTCCAGTTTCCGGACGCTATCTCCGGCAGAATATGGGCGGCAAGGACCGCTGCGGAACACCCGCATCCGCTGCCTCCGGAATGTGTATCCTGGGTTTGATTATCATAGATCAGGAGGCCGCAGTCCTGATGGACAGAGGCGGCGTCAAAGCCTTCGCGGGATAACAGTTCCAAAAGGATTTTCTGTCCGACTTCGCCGAGATCTCCGGTGACGATAACGTCGTAATCTGAAACTGTACGGTGAAAATCCCGAAGATTACGGCAGATCGTATCACAGGCTGCGGGAGCCATGCAGCCGCCCATATTTAAAGAATCCCGGAACCCGAAATCTACGATTCTTCCAGTGGTAATTCCTGTAATTACAGCGCAGCCGTCTTTACATTGACCGTGGGACAGCCGCTTTTCCCTTGGAGGAAGAGAACTTATGATGCAGGCTCCGCTTCCTGTAACCGTCCATGTGGCGGACAGAGGTCTTTGGTTTCCGTAGCTTAAGGGATACCGGAATTCTTTTTCTGCTGTGGCGAAATGACTGGAAGTGGCGCATAAAATATGTTCCCCATAACCGGCTGCGGCGGCCATAGAGCCCAGGGAAAGCGCTTCGCCCATGGTGGAACAGGCTCCGTAAAGGCCATAATAAGGAAGTCCCATGTCCGCTATACCGAAAGAAGAAGCGATGGTCTGGGCAAGAAGATCACCGGCAAATACCATGCGGATGTCCTGAGTTTTCAGCCCGGCTTTTTGTATGGCGAGAGAGGCTGTTTCTTTCTGAAGGGAACTTTCTGCTTCTTCCCAGGTCGTCATACCGAACATAGGATCCCGGCATATTTTATCAAACTTTTTTTTGAGAGGGCCTTCGCCCTCTTTTTTTCCTACAACAGAGGCCGCGCTTTCAATATAGACAGGACGGGAGAAGGAAATACTGGATGAACCAAGCGTTTTTCCGGGATTCATACTGTCACCTCCAGAAAATGAAATAGATAATAAATGATGCCGATCCCCCAGGAACTGAGGATTCCATACAGGATCACAGGACCTGCGATAGTGAAGATCTTGCACCCGATACCGAAGATCTGTCCTTCTGATCTGAATTCAATAGCTGAGGACGCTACAGAATTGGCAAAGCCGGTAATAGGCACAAGCCCTCCGGCGCCGCCGAATTTTCCGATTTTAGGATAAATATTCAGCCCGGTAAGAAGTACACTGAGAAAGATCAGTATCAGAGAACACCAGCTTCCTGCTGTTTCAGCGTCTGCTCCCAGCTCCCGGGCGGTATTTAAGATCCACTGCCCGACTGTGCAGATAAGGCCCCCGGTCAGAAAGGCTTTTGCCATATTTGCGGCAAGACTGTGAGAAGGAGTGACGCTTTTTACATATTGTTCATATTCTTTTGGATTTTTTTGATAGTCTTCAGATGTCATAATGTTTTCCTTTCCTGCTGAAAATAAATCTTTCTTATTTTTCTTTTGACAATACTGCTGATTGTACATATAATGAATAAGTCCTGCGCCTGTCACGCGGATTGGAGCGTGTTGGCGCTTGTACATTAACGCTAAGGTCATATCATATAGAGATAATAGATAAAAGTTCCGATGCATTTGCCGGCGGCAATACAGATAATAACGGCAGGAAGCCCCCGGGAAAGCCGGATGCGCCGGGCAAAAACCGGAAACATATCGGCAACCTCCGCAAGGGCCAGAATCCAGCTTCCAAGGAAAAAACCGAAGAACAGCCCCAAAACGGCCAGAAAGAAGGGGCCGAGAGGAAGGGAAACATGAAACAGCACAAACAGGTTCCCGAAAATAATTCCCAAAAGTGAAGCGTCTTCATATAACATGACGTGGTCGCCTGTATGAGTGATCCCTGCATAGCGGGGAACAATGGAAAGTCCGATGAGAAGGCCGGCCGCGCCGCTGGCGATCACGATACCGGAACAAAGTCCGAGAAGTCCCAGAAATAGCTGCTGCCACATAGGAAAACCTCCTTTCATTGCTTGTTATTATGCGGAAAAATCAGGGAAAAATACGCGAAATCTTAAAAAAGAATGAAAACCTGTACTTTTCTTTCTGCGGATAGTATAATAATTTAAGAAATTCAGGAACAGTAAAGTATGGTGCAGGAGGTTTGCGTATGTACGACGCATTTTCCCGGATGGAGTTATTATTGGGACAGGCGGGAGTAGACCGTCTCGGAAGGGCAAAAATTGCCGTATTCGGACTTGGAGGAGCAGGTTCTTATGTTGTGGAGGCGCTTGCGCGCTGCGGTGTGGGCAGCCTTACATTAGTAGATCATGAATCTGTGTCTGCCACAAATATCAACAGACAGCTTTTTGCCCTGCATTCCACCGTTGGGAGAAAAAAGGTGCAGATCGCGAAGGAGAGGATCAGGGACATTGATGAAAACATTCTGGTGCATACATATGAGACATTTTATAATGAAGATACTGCGGAAATGTTTGATCTGAGAGCTTTTGATTATGTGGTGGACACTATTGATACAATATCGTCGAAGATTCTCCTGATCCAGCAGGCGAAAGCCTGCCGTACCCCTGTTATTTCCTGCCTTGGTACGGAAGGAAGAATGAATCCTTCCAGATTTGAGATCGGGGATATCTCAAAAATAAGCTCATGTCCCGCGGCAAAAGTCATGCGGACAGAACTCAGAAAAAAAGGAATACGGAAGGTGAAAGTACTGTATTCCCGAGAAAGGCCCCGCAGACTGCCGGACTTACATGGAAAAAGAGAAAACGGAGAAAATCCTGCGGCGGGAAGCATTGCCTTTGTGCCCAGTGTGGCAGGAATGCTGATCGCGGGGGAAGTTGTGAGAGATCTTCTGGCAGACAATCCCAGAACACAGATCTTCCAGAAAAAGGAGGTATAAAAAGAAGGGATTTTCTGCATAAATTAAAATGGAAAGATAGAGGATGAAAATCTGTGAAAGAAGAAATCAGACAGAAATTTTGCGAGTTAATTGGAAAAGAGAGAGTGCTATTTGAGGAGCCCATGAGCCGCCATACCACTTTCCGTATCGGCGGTCCGGCGGAGGTGTTTCTGATTCCGGAATCTTACGGGCAGATACAGAAAATCCTGAAACTGTGCCGGGAAGAGAAGATTCCCTTTTTTATTCTGGGGAATGGAAGCAATCTTTTGGTAAGCGATTCCGGATACCGCGGAGCGATTATCCAGATGGACCGTAATATGGGGGAAATCCGGCTGGAAGGCAATGAGATCCATGCGTGCGCGGGGGCTCTTCTGTCCTCCATTGCCGCTGCAGCGAAGAAAGCCTCTCTGACCGGCTTTGAATTTGCCGGAGGGATTCCAGGTACTCTTGGAGGAGCCGTTATGATGAACGCCGGCGCTTACGGCGGAGAGATGAAGGACGTCTTAAAAGAAGTTACAGTTATGAATGCAGAGGGAGATATTATTGTCCTTCCGGCGGATAAACTGGAAATGGGATACCGCACCAGCATCATAAAAACGGCGGGATATCTGGTCCTTGAAGCCGTAATCTCCCTGGAAAAAGGGCGGGAGGAAGAAATCCAGGCCAAAATGAAGGAACTGGCTGACCGCAGGATAGAAAAGCAGCCCCTGGAATACCCCAGCGCCGGAAGCACTTTCAAGCGTCCGGAGGGATATTTTGCCGGAAAGCTGATCATGGACAGCGGCCTGGGGGGATACCGTATCGGAGGCGCGCAGGTATCGGAAAAACACTGTGGATTTGTCATAAATGCGGGAGGAGCTACGGCGAAGGACGTGGTGGAACTGATGGATCATATCATCGCTACCGTAAAAGAAAAGTTCGGCGTGACGCTGGAACCGGAAGTAAGATTTTTGGGGGACTTTAACAGGAGATAAAGTATGCGGCTTGTGATTGTTACCGGATTATCAGGCGCAGGGAAAACAACTGCGCTGAAAATGCTTGAGGATGCGCGCTATTTCTGCGTGGATAATCTTCCGATTCCTCTCATGGGGAAATTTGTATCTCTGATGGCCGGAAGCCAGGGAGAAGAAGTGCAGAATGCGGCTATTGGAATCGATGCCAGAAGCGGACGCGCGTTAGATGAACTGGAAGTGGAGCTTGACAAATTAAGCCGGCTGGGACAGAAATTTGAAATCCTGTTTCTGGACGCGGACGACAGGGTCCTTGTAAAGCGGTATAAAGAGTCAAGAAGAAGCCACCCGCTGGCAATGGCGGGGAGAGTGGACGAAGGAATCCGCCAGGAGCGGAAAAAAATGGAATTCCTCAAGGAGAGAGCGGATTATATCATTGATACGACTCATCTGCTCACCAGGGAACTGCGTAAGGAAATAGACAGGATCTTTGTGGACAATGGAAAATTCCGCAACATGGTGATCTCGGTGCTTTCCTTTGGCTTTAAGTACGGAATTCCCGAAGATGCGGATCTTGTTTTTGACGTCCGTTTTCTTCCCAATCCCTACTATGTGGACGAGCTCCGGCCCCATACGGGAATGGACGAGGATGTCTATCAGTATGTAATGGAAAATCAGGTGGCAAAGGAATTTGCTGTAAAACTTGAGGATATGGTGAAGTTTTTAATTCCGAACTATGTAAAGGAAGGGAAAACCAGCCTGGTGATCGCCATTGGATGCACCGGCGGGAAGCACCGCTCTGTCACTCTGGCAAGAGTGCTTTATGACCGCCTGCTGGAAACAAAAGAGTATGGAATCCGGCTGGAACACCGGGACATTGGCAAAGACGCCCTGCTGAAAAAATAGATCCCGCAGAAAGCGGAAATTCAGGATGGAACAGGAGAGAACGGAAATTGTCTTTTTCAGGGATGGTGAAGGAAGAACTTTCCAAACAGACAAGTACGGCGAGACACTGTAATATTGCGGAAACCGCGGCGCTTTTAAGCGCCTGCGGGAAAATGACGGCCCGTAAAACACTGCGGATGCAGACGGAAAATTCCGCGGTTATAAGAAAATACTTTACATTGTTGAAAAAAACATTTAATATAGAGACAGAAATCGCCGTCCGCGAGAGCCGCCAAATGAAGAAGGGGCATGTGTATTATGTTGAACTGGTGGATGAGCAGCAGATTCGCACATTGCTTCTTGGCGCCAAGCTTTCTGTGGACAGGGCGGACGGGGCGGCGCTCTGTCTGGAAAACAGTCTGATCACACAGCAGACATGTTGTAAAAGAGCGTTTATCCGCGGCGCTTTTCTTGCGTCCGGTTCTATGAGCGATCCGGAAAAGGGATATCACTTTGAAATCGTATGTCCGGATGAGAGAAAGGCGGGACAGCTCCAGACGCTGATTCGCAGTTTCCATATTGACGCCAAGGTCGTGCAGCGCAAAAAATCATATGTGGTCTATGTGAAAGAAGGCGCGCAGATTGTGGACATGCTGGCTGTCATGGAGGCGAACGTTGCGCTGATGAATTTGGAAAATATACGTATATTGAAGGAAATGCGCAATTCTGTGAACCGAAAGGTAAACTGTGAAATGGCAAATATCAATAAAACGGTAAATGCGGCAGTGAAGCAGATCGAAGACATAAAGCTGATTGAAAGCAGAATAGGTTTTCATAACCTGAATGAAGGTCTTGCAGAAATCGCTGAGCTCAGGCTGCAGTATCCGGAAGCTACACTAAAAGAATTAGGTATGATGTTAAACCCGCAGGTGGGGAAATCAGGAGTGAATCACCGTCTGAGAAAACTCAGCAGTATCGCTGATGAGCTGCGGGTCAACAAGGAGGAGTTATTATGATTAAAAAACCAATCACCATTCAGCTCACTACAGGGCTGGAGGCGCGTCCGGTTGCGCAACTGGTACAGGTGGCTAGCCAGTTTAACAGTGAGATTTATGTAGAAATCGGACAGAAAAAGGTTAATGCGAAGAGTATAATGGGAATGATGACCCTTGGACTGGATTCCGGAGAACAGATTACCCTTTCCGCAAACGGAGAGGACGAAGAAGCTGCGATGTCCAGTATAGAGAAATATTTAAGCAATCAGTAAGTAAATAAATACGGCTGACCAGAAAGCATTGCCAGGAAAGAAGACCAGTTCCCGCGCAGTGCTTTTTCTTTTGGGTTCTTTCGGAAAAGAAAGTTGACCGAAGGAACAAAACAGGGTATAATGAGAACACTGAATAAAATGCAACCACCACAAAAACAGAAGTGAGGGATACTGAAATGTCAAAATTTTTGAAGTTTATTGTACATTTTGTAATAGTATGTACGATTATACTGGTGCTGGCTTTGGCGCTTCCACCGTTTTTCGGAATTAATACGGTGATCGTGGACAGCTCGGAAAAGGCAACGAATCTGCCTCTGGGGTCTGTTACATATGCCATTCCCACAAAAGTAGAGGATCTGGAGCCGGGAGCGCCGCTTCTGGTAGAAGATGAGGGAAAGACGTACCGTTACAATTTTATGAGTATAGATACGGAAAATCATGTGGGAACCGTAATGGATCCGAATTCTTCTCCATCGGAATCCATAGTTGTTTCAATGAAAAACTGGGCTCCCAAGGTCGTGGTGACTGTGGGACTGATCGGCTACCTTCTGGTGGCGACAGAGAGCATTGAAGGTCTGATCGTTCTCGGCCTGATCATCCTGTTCCTGATTATCCTCTATGTGATCGCGGAACTTTGCAGAAAAGATAAAGAAACGCTGGACGAGTACGAGGATTACCGTGGGGACCGCAGACATGTGAAAACCCGCAAGGAACTCAAAATGGAAGAAAAAGCCAGAGAGAAGCGGATGCAGGAAGAGGACAGGGAGCTTCTTTATGGAGAGAAAGCCCGCAGGAAACAGGCGAAAAAAGAAGAAAAAGAGAGACGGAAAAAAATCCGTACAGGCGGTTTTGTAGATGAGATCTATGAAGACGATTTGGAAGATGAAAGGAATGAGCGGGAAAGAGCTTCCCGCCGCCCGGAAAGAAGAGAGGAAAATGTGCAGGTGGCTACCAGCGAAGCGCATGAACTTCTGAAAAAGGAAATCGCGGCCGCTACGGCTGAAGAAGCGATTACAATGGATGTTCCGGATAATCTGACAGAACAGCTCCCCAGTTTTCGGGAACTTCAGGCCGAGAGACACAGGATGCGCCGCGAAGAAGAAGAGTGGCAGGATGAGGAGCAGGCTCCGGAAGAAGTAAAGAAAATGGCGATTCCTTCCTTCACAGCCGCCCAGCTTGCGGAAAAAGCAAGAAGAGCGGGAGATACGCCTGATATTGTAAGAGATACGATCACAAAAGTAACCCTTTTTGATTACTCTGATATCATTGGTACAGAAGACGAAGAGGCGGAAGAATAAAAACAAGCGCAGAGGAGATGCAGAGACGTATTTCCTCTGTGCTTTTCTTTTTGGCATTGCCCTGTTGTATCATGACTCTGCCTTTCCTTTTTCCGGGCAGGAGACATAAAAGAAATGTATGGGAAAAAATACAAAAAAAATAAAAAAACACTTGCATAAAGAGAAATCCTTGTGTATACTAATATCTGCTGTGACATGATAGCTGTGAAGCGCGAGGTTGCTGCCTGTATGGCAGGTTTTCCGTGGAGCGAATGTCAAGTTAGGAAACTGACGACAAGTCACTGTACAAGTTCAGAAACCATCTTGGGATGGGCGTGTGGAAAGATGTCTCAGGACACACACGGAGATGTGTACAGTCGCCGCTTGTCGTACTGCATAATTGAGTACGAATAGGAGGAGACTTTTTTTATGGCAAATCAGGTAATGAGAATCACATTAAAGGCTTACGATCATCAGTTAGTAGATGCATCCGCAGCAAAAATCATCGACACTGTTAAGAAAAACGGTGCAAAGGTCAGCGGACCGGTTCCGCTTCCTACAAAGAAAGAGGTTGTTACAATCTTAAGAGCTGTTCACAAATACAAAGATTCCAGAGAGCAGTTCGAGCAGAGAACCCATAAGAGACTCATCGATATCCTGACACCTACCCAGAAAACGGTAGACGCGCTTTCCAGACTGGAAATGCCGGCTGGTGTTCACATTGATATCAAGATGAAGACAAAATAATTTTCGGTTGCATAAGCATTTATGCTATTAACTATATGATTGCCTTAATGGTAATCCGCTATAAGGAGGAAGAAAGAATGAAGAAAGCTATCTTAGCTACAAAAGTCGGAATGACTCAGATCTTCAATGAAGACGGTCTTCTGATTCCGGTAACTGTTTTACAGGCTGGTCCCTGCGTGGTTACTCAGGTGAAAACCGAGGAGAACGACGGATATGCGGCGGTTCAGGTTGGTTATGGAGAGATCAGGGAAAAACTGGTGAACAAACCGGAAAAAGGCCATTTTGACAAAGCAGGTGTTCCTGTAAAGAGATTCCTGAAGGAATTCAGATTCGAGAACGCTGCTGAATATGAGGTTGGACAGGAAATTAAGGCTGATATCTTTGCGGCAGGCGATCACATTGACGCGACTGCAATTTCCAAAGGTAAAGGCTTCCAGGGCGCGATCAAGAGACACGGACAGTCCAGAGGACCCATGGCTCACGGTTCCAAATATCACCGTCATGCAGGTTCCAACGGCGCTGCATCTGATCCCAGCAAGGTATTTAAGGGTAAAAAGATGCCCGGCCAGATGGGACATGTTCAGGTGACTGTACAGAATCTTGAAATCGTTCGCGTAGATACAGAAAACAACTTACTGTTAGTAAAAGGTGCTGTTCCGGGACCTAAGAAATCTCTGGTGACCATCAAAGAGACAGTAAAGTCTTTATAATGAGAAAGGAGGAGCATCAGAATGGCAAACGTAACTGTTTATAATATGGAAGGCAATGAAGTTGGAACCATGGAGCTGAACGATGCAGTGTTCGGCGCGCCGATCAACGAGCATCTGGTTCATCTCGCTGTTGTTCGCCAGCTTGCAAATAAACGCCAGGGTACTCAGAAGGCTAAAACCCGTTCTGAAGTAAGCGGCGGCGGAAGAAAACCGTGGAGACAGAAAGGAACAGGTCACGCAAGGCAGGGTTCCATCCGCGCACCACAGTGGACCGGCGGCGGTGTTGTATTCGCTCCCGTTCCGAGAGATTACTCAGTAAAAATGAACAAAAAGGAAAGAAGAGCTGCTTTAAGATCTGCTCTGACCTCCAAAGTTCAGGACAATAAGCTTGTTGTAGTTGAAAATCTTGCTCTCGCAGAGATCAAGACAAAGGAAATGCAGAGAGTTCTCAATAATCTGAAAGCAGACAAGGCTCTTGTGATCACTGCTGCTGATGATCAGAACGTGATCCTTTCCGCAAGAAACATCGCAGATGTACAGACTGCAACTGTAAACACCATGAACGTATACGATGTTATGAAACATAACACAGTCGTAGTTACCAAAGATGCTGTGGCATCCATCGAGGAGGTGTACGCATAATGGCAGACATTAAGTACTATGACGTAATCCTGAAACCTGTGATTACAGAAAAAACCATGAACATCATGGCAGAAAAGAAATATACATTCCTGGTACATCCGGAAGCAAACAAATCCCAGATCAAAGAAGCTGTGGAGAAAATGTTTGAGGGTACAAAGGTAAAAAGTGTAAATACCATGAACCAGGACGGCAAGAAGAGACGCCGCGGAAATGTTGTAGGAAAGACTGCAAAGACCAAAAAGGCAATCGTGGCTCTGACCGAGGACAGCAAGGATATCGAGATTTTTGAAGGACTGTGATCACTTAATAAGTGCAAGTCGACAGACGCAGCACGAATTTAGTGAGAACGTCGTTCGAAGGAACTTAATGAGTCCGAGCTGAGGCGATGGACGAATTTAGTGAATCGAACTTCCTTTAATTGTAAAACAGAGCGCACTTCGGAAGCGACGAAAGGTACGCTCAACAGAAACAGAGCGCACTTCGGAAGCAAAGCTTCCTCAGTCGCGTTACACGCTTGTGAGTCTTTCGAACCACATCCGTTTATATGCAAGCATAACACGGATGTGTTCCGAAATCCTCGGCGCTCTGTTTATCGCGCATATGTGCACGAAAGCACGAGAATAAATTCGAAAGGAGAAACATCATGGGAATCAAAACCTATAACCCATATACACCGTCAAGAAGACACATGACAGGTTCCGATTTCTCTGAAATTACTGCCAGCAAGCCGGAGAAATCTCTGGTAGTGTCTTTAAAGAAAAATGCCGGACGTAACAATCAGGGTAAGATCACTGTCAGACACCGCGGAGGCGGAAGCAGAAGAAAATACAGAATCATCGACTTCAAGAGAAGAAAAGATGGAATTCCGGCAACTGTAAAAACAATCGAGTACGATCCGAACAGAACAGCAAACATCGCTCTGATCTGCTACGCAGACGGCGAGAAAGCATATATTCTTGCTCCGGAAGGCCTGAAAGTCGGCCAGAAGGTAATGAACGGACCGGAAGCTGAAATCCGCGTAGGCAACTGCCTGCCGCTGGAAATGATTCCGGTTGGTACTATGATCCACAACATTGAGCTTCATGCCGGAAAAGGCGGTCAGATGGTTCGTTCCGCCGGAAATGGCGCTCAGTTAATGGCAAAAGAAGGAAAATATGCGACATTAAGATTACCATCCGGTGAAATGAGAATGGTTCCTATGACCTGCCGCGCTTCCATCGGTATCGTAGGAAACGGAGATCACAACCTTATCAACATCGGTAAAGCTGGACGTAAGCGTCACATGGGAATCAGACCTACTGTCCGCGGTTCTGTTATGAACCCCAACGACCATCCGCACGGCGGTGGTGAAGGCAAGACCGGTATCGGACGTCCTGGTCCGTGTACACCATGGGGCAAGCCTGCACTTGGTCTGAAGACAAGAAAGAAGAACAAACAGTCCAACAAGCTCATCGTAAGAAGACGCGATGGAAGAGCTTTATCGAAATAATAAGGAGGGTAAAGAATGTCTCGTTCATTGAAAAAAGGACCTTTTGCAGACGCAAGCCTGCTGAAAAAGGTTGACGCTCTGAATGCTGCAAACGACAAAGCTGTGATCAAAACATGGTCACGCCGCTCCACAATTTTCCCGTCTTTCGTAGGACACACAATCGCTGTTCATGACGGAAGAAAGCATGTGCCGGTATATATCACTGAAGATATGGTCGGCCATAAACTGGGAGAGTTTGTTGCAACAAGAACCTACAGAGGACACGGCAAAGACGAGAAGAAATCCGGCGTCCGCTAAGTGAAAATATCCGCCTGGTTCTCCGGAAAGTTTGGAAATTCCGGAGATCAGGACGGTTTCCATGAGATATCGAATGAAAAGAAAGGAGGCACTTTAAAATGGCAAAGGGACATAGAAGCCAGATTAAGAGAGCCAGAAATGAGAATAATAAAGAGACAAGACCGTCTGCAAAATTATCTTATGCAAGAATTTCTGTTCAGAAAGCCTGCTATGTATTAGACGTGATCCGCGGCAAGGACGTGCAGACAGCGCTTGGTATCCTGACATATAATCCGAGATATGCTTCCAGCGTTCTGAAAAAGCTGCTTGAATCAGCAATCGCAAACGCTGAAAACAACAACGGAATGAGCGCAGATAACCTCTATATTGCAGAGTGCTATGCAAACAAGGGACCTACAATGAAGCGTATTCAGCCGAGAGCACAGGGCCGTGCTTACAGAATTGAGAAGAGAACAAGCCATATCACCATCGTGCTGGATGAAAGATAAGGAGGAAAAGCATGGGACAGAAAGTTAATCCACATGGCCTTAGAGTGGGTATTATTAAGGATTGGGATTCCAGATGGTATGCAGAAGCAGATTTTGCAGATTACCTGG
Source organism: Candidatus Blautia intestinavium (assembly GCA_019113745.1). GTDB lineage: Bacteria > Bacillota > Clostridia > Lachnospirales > Lachnospiraceae > Blautia_A > Blautia_A intestinavium. The sequence continues at coordinate 48,513 of DXGV01000026.1, read as the reverse complement.
TTGAAGACTACAATATCAGAACATTTTTAAAGAAAAAACTTTACAGCGCAGGCGTTTCCAAGATTGAGATTGAGAGAGCATCTGACAGAGTAAAGATTATCATCTATACTGCAAAGCCTGGTATCGTTATCGGTAAGGGCGGCGCTGAGATCGAAAAAGTAAAAGCAGAGCTGCAGAAATACACAGACAAGAAACTGATCGTTGATATCAAGGAAGTAAAAAGACCGGACAGAGACGCTCAGCTTGTAGCAGAGAACATCGCTCTTCAGCTTGAGAACCGTATCTCTTTCAGACGTGCAATGAAATCCACAATGCAGAGAACAATGAAGGCCGGCGCTAAAGGAATCAAGACTGCTGTATCCGGACGTCTTGGCGGCGCAGATATGGCACGTACAGAGTTCTACAGCGAGGGAACTATTCCGCTTCAGACACTTCGTGCAGATATCGATTACGGTTTTGCAGAAGCAGACACAACTTACGGCAAAGTCGGCGTAAAAGCCTGGGTTTATAATGGTGAGGTACTTCCCACAAAAGGAACTAAGGAAGGGAGCGATAAATAATGTTAATGCCAAAAAGAGTAAAACGTCGTAAACAATTCCGTGGCTCCATGAGAGGTAAAGCCCTGAGAGGCAATAAAATCAATTACGGCGAATTCGGCCTTGTTGCCACTGAACCATGCTGGATCAGATCCAATCAGATTGAAGCAGCCCGTATTGCCATGACACGTTACATCAAGCGTGGCGGACAGGTTTGGATCAAGATCTTCCCGGATAAACCAGTAACAGCGAAACCAGCAGAAACACGTATGGGTTCCGGTAAAGGTTCCCTGGAATACTGGGTAGCAGTTGTTAAGCCAGGACGTGTAATGTTCGAAATTGCAGGCGTTTCCGAAGAGGTAGCCCGCGAGGCATTACGTCTTGCAATGCACAAGTTACCATGTAAATGCAAAATCGTTTCTCGTGCAGACTTAGAAGGCGGTGATAACAGTGAAAATTAATAAATTCGTAGAAGATTTAAAGGCAAAATCAGCTGCAGAATTAAACGAAGAATTAGTAGCTGCTAAGAAAGAACTTTTCAATCTGAGATTTCAGAATGCAACCAATCAATTAGACAATACCAGCAGAATCAAAGAGGTTCGCAGAAATATTGCCAGAATCCAGACAGTAATCACTGAGCAGGCAAACGCTGCAAAATAGTGAATATAGGAGGACATAATCGTGGAAAGAAATCTGAGAAAAACCCGCGTGGGTAAGGTTGTCAGCGATAAGATGGACAAAACCATCGTTGTTGCTATTGAAGACCATGTAAAACATCCTCTTTACAAAAAAATCGTAAAGAGAACATATAAACTCAAAGCACATGACGAGAATAATGAGTGCAATATCGGCGATACCGTAAAGGTTATGGAAACCAGACCGCTGTCCAAGGATAAGAGATGGAGACTGGTTGAGATCGTAGAGAAAGTGAAATAAGGAGGAAACCAGTATGATTCAGCAGGAAAGTAGATTAAAAGTTGCCGACAACACTGGTGCAAAAGAAATCCTTTGTATTCGTGTTATGGGCGGTTCTACAAGAAGATATGCGAATATCGGCGACACGATCGTTGCTACTGTCAAAGATGCAACACCAGGCGGCGTTGTAAAAAAAGGCGACGTAGTAAAGGCCGTTGTTGTCCGTACAAAAAAAGGCGCTCGTCGTAAAGACGGATCTTACATCCGCTTCGATGAAAATGCAGCCGTAATCATTAAAGATGACTTAACTCCGAGAGGAACACGTATTTTCGGGCCAGTTGCCAGAGAACTTCGTGAGAAGAAGTTTATGAAGATCGTTTCCTTAGCTCCGGAAGTATTATAGGAGGGTGCCTGATGTCAGCTATGAAGATTAAGAAAGGCGATACCGTCAGAGTGATCGCCGGTAAAGATAAAGGCAAAGAAGGTAAGGTTCTTGCCGTAAACGTAAAAGACAACACCGTGATCGTTGAAAACGTAAACATGGTTACAAAGCACAATAAACCGTCCGCGGCAAATCAGGCAGGCGGAATCACCCAGAAAGAAGCTGCTCTTCATGTATCCAACGTGATGCTGGTAGTAGACGGAAAAGTAACCAGAGTCGGATTCAAGATGGATGGAGACAAAAAGGTCCGCGTTGCAAAAGCAACAGGCGCGGTAATCGACAAATAAGAGAGGAGGCATGACAGGTGAGTAGATTAAAAGATCTTTACAAAAATGAGATCATGGACAACATGATCAAAAAATTTGGATATAAAAATGTGATGGAAGTGCCAAAACTCGAAAAAATTGTTGTAAACATGGGTGTTGGTGAAGCAAAGGAAAATGCGAAGCTTCTTGATTCTGCAATCGCAGATATGGAAACGATCACAGGCCAGAAGGCTATTGCCACAAAGGCGAAAAAATCCGTTGCAAACTTCAAGATCAGAGAGGGAATGGCAATTGGCTGCAAAGTAACCTTAAGAGGTGAAAAGATGTATGAGTTTGCTGACCGTCTGATCAACCTTGCGCTTCCCCGTGTACGCGACTTCCGCGGCGTTAATCCCAACGCTTTCGACGGCAGAGGAAATTATGCTCTTGGTATCAAAGAGCAGCTCATCTTCCCGGAAATCGAGTATGATAAGGTTGACAAGGTAAGAGGTATGGACATTATCTTCGTTACCACAGCAAAGACCGATGAAGAAGCACGTGAATTACTGACTCAGTTCAATATGCCGTTTGCGAAATAGGAGGGAGAATTCTAATGGCTAAAACAGCAATGAAAATCAAACAGCAGCGCAAACAGAAATTCTCCACAAGAGAATACAGCCGCTGCAGAATTTGTGGCCGTCCACACGCATACTTAAGAAAATACGGAATCTGCAGAATCTGCTTCCGTGAACTGGCTTACAAAGGACAGATCCCGGGTGTGAAAAAAGCATCCTGGTAATCGAAAATTTCCATTATTATTATCATCATGTAAAGTCTGAAAAATAAGAGGAGGAAACTAACATGACAATGAGCGATCCGATCGCAGATATGCTTACAAGAATCCGCAACGCGAACACTGCAAAACACGACACTGTAGATGTTCCGGCGTCCAAAATGAAAATTGCTATCGCTAATATCCTGGTTGACGAAGGATATATTGCAAAGTATGATTTAGTAGAGGATGGAGCAATCAAAAACATCCACATCACTCTGAAATACGGTGAGACCAAAAACGATAAGATCATCACTGGACTGAAAAGAATTTCAAAACCGGGTCTTCGTATCTACGCAGGCAAGGACGAACTGCCAAGAGTACTTGGCGGTCTTGGAATCGCTATTATTTCTACAAACAAAGGCGTTATTACTGATAAAGAAGCACGTAAGCTTCATGTAGGCGGAGAAGTTCTGGCATTTGTATGGTGATCCAGAATACTTAATGAATGCAAGCCGTCAGGCGCAGCATGAATTTAGTACGAAGATCGTTCCGAGGAACTTAATGAAGCCGGGCGTAAGCGAAGGCTGAATTTAGTGAACGGAACTTCCTTGTAATATATATAAATAAACTGAAAACAGAGAAGGCGTTACGCTTTCTCCGACAATCTAAGTAAGGAGGACAATATTATGTCACGAATCGGAAGACTTCCGGTAGCCATTCCAGCAGGCGTTGAAGTAAATGTAGCTGCAGGAAATGTGGTAACTGTAAAAGGTCCGAAGGGAACACTTGAAAGAGCGCTTCCTACAGAAATGGAAATTAAAGTAGAAGACGGCCATGTGGTTGTTTCAAGACCAAATGACCTGAAGAAAATGAAATCTTTGCACGGTTTAACAAGAAGCCTTATCCACAATATGGTGGTTGGTGTCAGCGAAGGCTACACTAAAGAGCTGGAAGTAAACGGTGTAGGTTATAGAGCTCAGAAACAGGGCAAAAAGCTCGTGCTTTCTCTGGGATATTCTCACCCCGTAGAGATGGAGGATCCGGAAGGTCTGGAATCCAAAGTCGATGGAAACAAGATCATTGTTTCCGGTATCAGTAAAGAAAAAGTCGGCCAGTATGCCGCTGAGATCAGAGACAAGAGAAGACCGGAGCCATATAAGGGCAAAGGTATCAAATATGTTGATGAAGTCATCAGACGTAAAGTCGGCAAGACCGGTAAGAAATAAATAAGGAGAGTGAGAACATGATTAAGAAAGCATCCAGAGCGGAAATTCGTGAAAAGAAACATAGAAGAATCCGTCATCATCTCAGCGGAACAGCTACTACTCCAAGACTGGCTGTATTCCGTTCCAACAAGCATATGTATGCGCAGATCATTGATGACAGCGTAGGAAAAACCTTAGTATCAGCTTCTACTCTTCAGAAAGATGTAAAGGCAGAGCTGGAGCATACAGACGATGTAAAGGCAGCCGCATATCTCGGAACTGTAATCGGAAAGAAAGCAGTTGAAGCAGGTATTGAGAGCGTAGTCTTCGACAGAGGGGGCTACATTTACCATGGTAAGGTAAAAGCACTGGCAGACGCAGCAAGAGAAGCTGGACTGAAATTCTAAGAGGGAGGAAAAAGACACATGAAACATACTCTTATTGATGCTAGTCAGTTAGAATTAGAAGATAAAGTAGTGTCAATCAAACGTGTTACCAAGGTCGTTAAAGGTGGCCGTAACTTCCGTTTTACAGCTTTGGTTGTTGTAGGCGACGGCAACGGACATGTTGGTGCAGGTTTAGGAAAGGCGGCTGAAATTCCGGAAGCGATCCGCAAAGGAAAAGAAGACGCTATGAAAAAACTGGTAACAGTGGCAAGAGACGAAAATGGTTCTATCACACATGATTTTATCGGTAAATTCGGAAGCGCTGAGATGCTTCTGAAACGTGCTCCGGAAGGTACCGGTGTAATCGCCGGCGGTCCGGCCCGTGCCGTTATCGAGCTTGCAGGTATCAAGAACATCCGTACAAAATGTATGGGCTCCAGAAACAAACAGAATGTCGTCCTGGCTACTATTCAGGGATTAAGCCAGTTAAAGACTCCGGAGGAAGTTGCAAAACTCCGCGGAAAATCTGTGGATGAGATTCTGGCATAAGGAGGAAAAAACAATGGCAGACACAATCAAAGTTACTTTAGTGAAGTCTCCCATCGGCGCAGTTCCGAAACATAAAAAGACTGTAGAGGCTATGGGACTTACCAAAATGCATAAAACAGTTGAAATGCCGGATAATGCTGCTACCAGAGGAATGATCAAACAGGTTCAGCATCTGGTAAAGGTTGAAGAGTAATCACAGGAAACAGATTTGAAGAAATAAAAGGAGGTGCCCAACATGGAGTTAGCAAATTTAAGACCAGCAGAAGGCTCCAAGCACAGCAATAACTTCAGAAGAGGCCGCGGTCATGGTTCAGGAAACGGCAAGACCGCAGGTAAAGGTCACAAAGGCCAGTTAGCACGTTCCGGACATAAGAAACCGGGATTTGAAGGCGGTCAGATGCCTTTATACAGACGTCTTCCCAAGAGAGGTTTTACGAACAGAAATTCTAAAGAAATTATTGCGATCAATGTGGACGTACTGAACCGTTTTGAGGACGGAGCAGAAGTTACCGTTGATACTTTACTGGAAAGCCGCGCAATTTCCAAAGCAGGCGACGGCGTGAAGATTCTTGGAAACGGTGAGCTTACTAAGAAACTGAATGTAAAAGTAAACGCTGTCAGCGAAACAGCAAAAGCAAAAATTGAAGCAGCAGGTGGTACAGTAGAGGTGATCTAATGTTCGAGACTCTCAAAAATGTTTTCAGAGTAAAAGAAATGAGGCGTAAGCTGCTTTATGTAGTATGGATGATCCTCGTTATCCGTATTGGATCACAGCTTCCTGTTCCCGGTGTGGACAGTGATGTATTCCGGCAGTGGTTCCAGAGCAATACCGGTGATGCGTTCAACTTTTTTGACGCATTTACCGGCGGCTCTTTTGAGAGTATGTCTGTATTTGCTCTTAATATTACGCCTTATATTACATCGTCCATTATCATTCAGCTTCTGACCATTGCGATTCCGGCTCTGGAGGAAATGCACAGAGACGGTGAGGAAGGACGAAAAAAACTTACGGCAATTACCCGTTATGTGACTATTGGACTTGCACTTTTTGAGTCAGTAGCAATGACGATTGTATTTAGCAGGGGAAATATTGTCGAGGATATGAACGTTCTGAAGGGAATCGTTGTTGTTGTTTCTTTAACAGCCGGATCAGCGATGCTGATGTGGATTGGCGAACGGATTACCGAGAAAGGCATAGGAAACGGAATTTCTATTGTTCTGGCGGTAAACATTATTTCCAGAATTCCCAGCGATATGGGACTTCTTTATGAGAACTTTATTAAAGGAAAAACGATTGCAAAAGGTATGCTGGCGGGTGTGATCATCATCGCCGTTATTCTTGTTGTAGTTGTTTTCGTTCTGATTCTTAATGGCGCTGAGAGAAGGATCCCGGTTCAGTACTCCAAGAAAATGGTTGGAAGAAAACTTATGGGCGGACAGACGAACAATATTCCGCTGAAAGTAAATACAGCCGGCGTTATTCCCATCATCTTTGCATCATCTATCATGTCTTTCCCGGGACTGATCGCTCAGTTTGCCGGAAAAGCTAATGGAACAGGAATCGGAAGTGAGATTCTCAAGGGCTTATCTTCAAGTAACTGGTGTAATCCTTCCCAGATCAAATATAGCTGGGGGCTTATTGTATATGTGGTTCTCTGCGTATTCTTTGCATATTTCTATACTTCCATTACCTTTAATCCTCTGGAAGTAGCAGATAATATCAAAAAGCAGGGCGGTTTTATTCCGGGAATACGTCCGGGAAAACCTACATCAGATTATTTGACGAAAATGCTGAGTTATATTATATTTATAGGTGCAGTAGGTCTGATTATTGTGGCCGTGATCCCGTTCTTCTTTAACGGCGTCTTCGGAGCGAATGTTTCCTTCGGCGGAACCTCTATCATCATCGTAGTAGGCGTCGTTCTGGAAACTGTGAAGCAGATTGAGTCACAGATGCTTGTCCGCAATTATAAAGGCTTCCTGAACAATTAGAAATGAAGGTTGCGGTATTTAGATGCCGCAGCCTTGATTTGCTATATGTTTTACAAAAAAGGAGGGTATGTTTATGAGAATTATCATGTTGGGCGCGCCAGGCGCAGGAAAAGGAACACAGGCAAAGAAAATTGCCGAGAAATATGGTATTCCGCATATTTCTACAGGCGATATTTTCCGTGCGAACATCAAAAATGGAACAGAGCTTGGCAAAAAGGCAAAAACTTATATGGATCTGGGCCTTCTTGTGCCTGATGAACTGACCTGTGATCTGGTAGTGGACAGAATCCAGCAGGACGACGCGAAAAACGGATATGTTCTGGACGGATTTCCAAGGACGATCCCCCAGGCTGAATGCCTCACAGATGCGCTGAACAAGCTGGGAAGTAAAATTGACTATGCTATTGATGTGGATGTACCGGATGAGAATATCGTCAACCGTATGTCCGGAAGAAGAGCCTGCCTGAAGTGCGGCGCAACCTACCATATCGTTTATGCGGCTCCGAAGAAAGAGGGAATCTGTGATACCTGCGGAGAGGCTCTTGTGCTGCGTGACGATGATAAACCGGAGACTGTTTCCAAACGTCTGAAAGTTTACCATGAGCAGACACAGCCGCTGATCGACTATTATACTAAAGAAGGCGTATTAAAAACAGTAGACGGAACCCGTTCTCTTGAGGAAGTATTCCAGGAGATCGTGGGAGTTTTAGGAGAATGATATAAATGTCAGTTTCAATTAAGTCAGAACATGAAATAGAACTTATGAGAGAGGCCGGCCATCTTCTGGAAAAAGTCCATGACGGACTGGCAGCTCATATTAAACCAGGAATCAGCACTAAGGAACTGGACCGTATTGGAGAAGAAATGATCCGTTCTCTGGGCTGTACTCCGAATTTCCTGAATTATCAGGGATTTCCCGGATCTTTCTGTATAAGTCTCAATGACGAGGTGGTACACGGGATTCCATCTAAGGAAAAGATCATAAAAGAAGGCGATCTGGTAAAAATTGACGCCGGACTGATCTATAAGGGATATCACTCCGATGCAGCCCGTACTTATGCGGTAGGAGAAGTCTCGCCGGAGGCCCGCCAGTTAATGGAAGTGACGAAGCAGAGTTTCTTTGAAGGAATCAAATATGCAAAACCGGGATATCATCTGAACGATATTTCCAAGGCAATCGGAGCTTATGCAGCGAAATACCGCTATGGTATCGTAAGAGATCTGGTAGGGCATGGTATCGGCACGCACCTTCACGAGGATCCCCAGATACCGAATTTTCCCCAGAAAAGACGCGGAATCAAGCTGCTTCCGGGCATGACTCTGGCGATTGAACCGATGATCAATATGGGCCGCGCGGACGTGGCCTGGGAGGATGATGACTGGACAGTTGTGACAATGGACGGATCGCTTTCCGCTCATTATGAAAATACCGTTCTGATCACAGACGGCGAACCGGAAATTCTGACTCTTACAAAATGACAGACGACACAGGAGGTTAATAATGTCAAAAGCAGATGTAATTGAAGTGGAAGGTACTGTTCTTGAGAAGCTTCCAAACGCAATGTTTAAAGTGGAACTGGAGAACAAACATGTGGTTCTGGCTCATATCAGCGGCAAGCTGCGTATGAACTTCATCCGCATCCTTCCGGGAGATAAAGTGACAATAGAACTTTCTCCGTATGATCTGTCCAAGGGCAGAATAATCTGGAGAGATAAATAAGAAAATCCCCGTCCGTAGAGACGGGGATTTTCGATACTGATTGTCCGAAAGGACAAGCTTTTATGCTTTTAAATCCAATTTCGAAGAAGGGAGAATTGAAAAAGCTGAAAAAGAAGTAGCGCAGAAAAAGACAATTTCTGAGGTATAGAACCGAACAAAAATAAAACATTTGTAAATGAGGTGACAGAAGGTGAAGCGCTGCATTGTAATGGCCGATATAGCCGCATAATACGAAAAAAATCAAGGAGGAATTTCAAATGGCTATATCGGAAAAGAAAATATATCCCCGTTCAAGAGATACAGAAACTGTCTATTTAAAGAATGTTGTGACAGATTCCAGCATTTGTATAGGCGATTATACAATCTATAATGATTTTGAAAATGATCCCAGAGAATTTCAGATAAACAACGTGCTTTATCATTATCCGATCAATCATGATAAGCTGTTTATCGGCAAATTCTGCTCTATTGCTTGCGGTGCAAAGTTCCTGTTCAACAGCGCTAATCACACTTTGGAATCTATATCTACTTATCCATTTCCGATCTTTTTTGAAGAGTGGGAGCTGGATGTCAGGGATATAACGTCAGCCTGGGACAATAAAGGAGATATTGTTATTGGCAATGATGTCTGGATCGGGTATGAAGCAGTTATTTTGGCTGGAGTTACTGTTGGAGACGGCGCTGTCATTGGCACCCGCGCTGTTGTTACGAAAGATGTACCGCCTTACACAATTGTTGGCGGTGTACCGGCAAAGCAGATACGCAGGCGCTTTGATGAGGATACTATTTCTGATCTTTTGAAATTGAAATGGTGGAACTGGCCGATTGAAAAAATCAGACAGAATCTTGAGTTTATAAAGAACGGGAATTTGAAGAAATTAATGAAATAATTCCGTTTTTTGAATGTCCCAGGCGGGGTGCTGCCTGGGACATTTTTCGGAAGAGAACTGTAGAGGAGAATGTAATTGTTTGATATAATTGAGATATAAAAAATATGTAAGGTGAATAACAAGGCATGGAATTTATTTTCTTTTGCGATGGAGGAAATTTCAGGAACAGTATTTTTGTTCTGAACTGATAATGTAGCCTTTCGTTTATTACGGAATTAAGAAGAATTGGAGAGATTAGCGGCATATGAATTCTTTAATTATATATGGAAGCCAGTATGGTACAACAGAGAGATATGCGAAAAGATTTTCTGAAATCGTTCATTTTCCAGCAGTAACATATGAGTCTGTAAATGATCTGGCTCAATACGGACAAATCGTGTATTTTGGCGCGTTATATGCAGGCGGGATAAAGGGATTAAGAAAAATAATCAAAATATTACCAAATGGCGTAAAATTGATGATCGTGACTGTAGGCCTGGCGGATGTGCACGACAAAGAAAATATAAATAATATCAGAAAAGCCATGGCGAAGCAGGTGCCCGAGAACATAATGAAGTCTGCGGATATTTTTCATCTGAGAGGCGGTATCGATTATCAAAAACTGAGCTTCAGGCATAAGACGATGATGACGCTTTTATATCACAAAGCAAAAGGGCTTCCGGAAGATAAGAAAACTGCCGAGGTGAACGCTATGATAGAAACTTTTAATTCAAAAGTGGATTTTGTTGATTATGCTTCTTTAGCTCCGATTGTAGAAGCCTTTCAGCGAAATCTGGATTTTTGAGGTGAGACTGTATGACAGAAAGAGAAAAGATTATCCATTTATGGTTTGAGATGTGGCTATGCCAGCAGGATTTAGGCATTGATGACATTTTTACAGAAGACGTGGAGTATACGGAAAGCTGGGGGCCAAAGTATACGGACCGGAGAACCGTAAAGCACTGGTTTGACGAGTGGAATACGCGGGGAAAGGTTCTCGAATGGGATATAAAGCAGTTTTTTCACAAAGAAAACCAGACGGTTGTGGAATGGTATTTCAGAAATAAAATGAATACAGGGGAAATAGAAGAATTCGATGGAATTTCCCTGATCGAATGGACGCCGAAGAACCGCATAAAATCTCTGAAAGAGTTCGGATGCAACTGCCGCAATTATGATCCGTATGAAAACGGCGCTGTGCCAGAGTTCAGGGATGAGAAGGCAAAATGGTTTTAAGATCATAAAATTATCATGGAAGTTATTTTGTATGTTGATGCCAGAGAGAAAGGAAATTAAAAATGAAATCAGTGTTGCTTATAGGTCAATCAAATATGGCAGGGCGCGGATTTTTGCATGAGGTCGCGCCGATTTATAATGAAAATATTTTTATGCTCAGAAACGGGAGATGGCAGATGATGACAGAGCCTATCCATTTTGACCGGTCGGTTGCCGGTGTCGGACCGGCGGCGTCGTTTGCGCAGGCATGGAGCAATATAAACAAAAACGAGCAGATCGGACTGATTCCTTGTGCGGAAGGAGGCAGTTCCATTGATGAGTGGAACATGGAAGGAAGTCTTTTTCGCCATGCGGTCAGCGAAGCAAAGTTTGCTATGGAAACCAGTGAATTGATCGCGATCTTATGGCATCAGGGGGAAAGCGACGGCTACGGTGAGAGATATAAAACTTATTATCAGAAACTTGATTCCTTGGTCAGCTCATTCAGAAAAGAATTGGATGTTCCGGAAATTCCGTTTATTGTTGGCGGTCTGGGAGATTATCTGGGAAATTCCGGTTTCGGGAGAAGCTGCGTGGAGCACAGCCTGATTAATCAGGAATTACTCAGGTATGCGGAAAATAATAGTAATTGTTATTTTGTAACCGGAGAAAAACTGTACCCCAATCCAGACGGTATTCACATCAATGCAGAATCCCAAAGAAGATTTGGGATAAGATATTACGAGGCTTATCGTACAAGATCAAATGTGGATAAACCGTTAGATAATGAGGCTGAAATAGTAAAAAGGTGCTGTAAAAAAGAACATACTGTTGCAGAAAAAAGATATATTGCATTTGAGCAGTTCACACTAGGAAAAAGTTCTATGGAAGAAGTAATGAAATTTTTAAAGTAGCGGCTGCCATCTTTATAAAGAGTTACAGGAGAAATCTGGTTCTATGCGGCGATTTCTTTTTTTGCTCTTTGCAGGGGTGTACCTGCTGTATTTTGGAATGACGTATCTGGGATTCAGACGAAATATACATGATAGGAGAAAAGACGCCAGAAATTAAAAAGTTTCTGAAGGAGAAAACCCCGTGGATAATGGTGGACGAATGTATGCAAAGAAAGTATAATGTAAAGTGTGAACAGAAATTCTGTCAGGAGATTATATGATGAAAAAAATATTTATCCATGGTTCGGGGCATAAGGCGGAAAGCTGGAAAGCCACCCTTTCCTATATGAAAAACAGCGGAGATATTCTGTGTCCGGATTTGTCTTCAATTCTTAAAGGAAAAGAAGCTACTTATGAAAATTTATATGCTGCATTTATAGAGTACTGCGGCAGGATTGACGGCAGGATTCATTTATGCGGACTTTCGCTGGGCGGTATTCTAGCGCTGAACTATGCTCTGGATTTCCCGGAAAAAGTAAAAACACTTGTTTTGATCGGCGCTCCCTGTAAAGTGCCGAAGGTAATGTTCTGTATCCAAAATATCATTTTCAGATTTCTTCCGGAATCTGTTTTTCAGAATATGGCGTTCAATAAAAGAGATACCTTTCTACTGGGAAATACTATGAAAAATCTGGATTTCAGTGAAAAAGTCAAGAATATAAAATGTCCTGCGTTGATTATCTGCGGGAAAAAGGACGGCGCCAACATGAAATCAGCCCTGTACTTTTCCCGGAACATGAAAAATGCAAAGTTAAAGATCATACAAAATACCGGACATGTAGTAAACGAAGAAAATCCCCGGGATCTGGGTCGGTTACTGGATAAATTTTATTCGAGAACCGACATCTGAAAAGCGGGTAAAGCTGGGAAGAAGAAAAATTAGAGAAACATCTGTAATGAGGCTGGAGAACGTTTTGATTGTTGTAAAAGATATAGAAAAATCCCGAAAGTTGTGAGATTTTACGACCCAGACGGGAATCTGATCGAAGTGGGGACGCCGACAATCAACTGACAGAGGACGCTTATGACATGATTGCGTCCATGTCAAAGACCGGAGAATTAAAGGAACTGAAAAAAGACGTAGGGCAGGAGGATTACAATATGTGCAAAGCGATAGATATGATGATGCAGGAAAGAGAGGAACGCGGCGAAGAACGCGGAATACGACTGGGCGAAGCGCGAGGAATAGAAACAGGCAGAAATATATTCCGCCTGTATAAGAAGGGCTACAAACAGAATGAGATAGCAGAGACGCTTAAAATAAGCCTTGAACGTGTAAAGGAATTCCTGGAGGAATAACAGACAGAATATTGGCAAGCCCGATATATTTTGTATAATAAGGTTATATCAGATGCGGGATGCAGCAGGAGGAGCGGAACGATGTGCGGCCGTTATTACGTGGATGAATCTGCTTTAAGGGAAATACAGAAACTCCCTGGAGATCTGGACTGGACGCGGCAGGAGAAATATGCCGGAGATGTATGTCCCTCTCAGGAGGCGCTTGTGATCAGGGAACAGGCCGGCTGTCTGGCAGTGGAAAAAATGATCTGGGGTTTTCCGGGCTTTGAGAAAGGAAGACTACTTATTAATGCCCGTTCGGAAAGCGCATTCGAACGAAGAACGTTCCGGGACAGTATCCGGCACAGGCGTTGCATTATTACGGCAGGAGGTTTCTACGAATGGGATAAGGAAAAAACGAAATATTCCTTTGAGCGGAAAGATGGACCAGTGATGTTTCTGGCCGGATGTTACAATCTATATGAAGACGAACACAGGTTTGTGATCCTGACGACAGCGGCGAATCCTTCCATGGAGCCCGTTCACGACCGTATGCCGCTGATCCTGGAACCGGGGGAACTGAAACGATGGTTGCTGGACGATCGTGCGGCAGAACAAATCCTGCATAATACTCCGGCTCTGTTAAATGTCAGTACAGAATATGAGCAGTTGCGGCTGTTTTGAATAAAGGCGAGGTGTCTGTAATGAAATTAAAGAATGTGCTGATTGTTGTAAAAGATATAGAAAAATCCCGGAAGTTCTATCACGATCTGTTTGGTCTTGACGTGGTACTGGATAATGACGGCAATATGATCCTGACTGAGGGGCTGGTGCTGCAGGATGAAAAAATTTGGAGAGATTTTCTGGGAAAAGATATCGTTCCGGAAAGTAATTCCTGTGAACTGTATTTTGAAGAAAAGAATATAGAAGCGTTCGTTGAGAAGCTGGAAAAAAATTATCCTTCTCTCAAATACGCTAACAGGCTTATGACACACAGCTGGGGACAGAAGGTGCTCCGGTTTTATGATCCGGACGGGAATCTGATCGAAGTGGGGACGCCGGCACTCAACTGACAGAGGACGTTTATGACATGCTTGCGTCCATGTCGAAGACCGGAGAAACGGAGGAACGCAAAAAATACGTAGGACAGGAGAATCCCAATCTTGCAAAACTGACCAGGACGGACTATAATGTTTTTAACAACTAAACAGAAGTGTCTTCGGGGCAGGGTGAAATTCCCGATTGGCGGTATAGTCCGCGAGCGGTATTCGCATGATTTGGTGAAATTCCAAAACCAACAGTACAGTCTGGATGAAAGAAGATACAGTGAGATTATAATGCAGGATGCATCAACAGGTGCTCCTCTGTGATCTGATTGCTATTAACACCCAAAAGACAATTTCTTTTAGGTGTTAATTTTTTAGATTTCGGAGGAAACTACTATGAACACTAAGACAAGAAAAATCACCATGATCGCCATGCTTTGCGCCGTTACCTATGTTGTCATGGCCGTTGGACGAGTTCCGGTCATACTCTTTTTGAAGTATGATCCTTCTGATGTGATCGTTACGCTGGGCGGGCTGATCTGGGGTCCAATGACTTCCTGTATTGTGTCTGTGACAGTCGCTGTGATTGAAATGATAACCGTCAGCGATACGGGCATTTTGGGATGTATTATGAATATTGTACAGACTCTTTCATTTGCATGTACGGCGGCGGTTATCTATAAAAAGAGACACGATTTATCCGGCGCTGTTCTCGGACTGAGCGCAGGCTGTATCATAACTGTAATTGTTATGCTGCTGTGGAATTATCTGGTTACGCCGCTTTATATGGGGTATCCGAGGGAAGCGGTTGCGGAGATTCTGCTTCCGGTGTTTCTGCCCTTCAATCTGTTGAAAGGCGGATTGAATGCCGCTCTCACATTTTTGCTGTATAAGCCGGTGATCACCGCGTTACGCAAAAGCGGTTTTGTGGATGCTTCCGCGAAACCGGGGCGGACAAGGCACACGGGAATGCTTCTTATGGCCGTGTTGGTGATCATTACATGTGTTTTGTTCATTCTGTCGCTGAACGGGATAATATAAGGAAAGGCAAAAATTAAATAAATACGCAAGGCGGCTGGAATACCAGCCGTCTTTTATTGCACAATACGCCCGGCAAGCAGCCGCCATGCTTGCATGAGCAGATATTTGCAGGGCAAAGGACAGCAAAGCGGCATTAGCCGTGAGCTGCCCGGGTATCGCGGGGCTTGGATGCGACAGAGCGGAAAGTCCGGGAGGAGGACTCTGGCAGAATATCCGGGCAACAGAACAGTTTTCAGGGAAATCCGTAAGCGGATTCCTGAACTGCTCATGGAGCTGCGCGCTTCGGGCGGGCACCGTATGGAACCCTCTATGCTGATGCCGGGAGATATGGTATCTTTTTCCGACGCACATGAGGAAAAGGAGATTCCGGTGATTGCGGCAAATATTCAGAGACTGGTTCCTCCGGGAAAAAGACAGATATGGGCGGTACTGCGCAGGGAAGAGCCGGCAAGGCGTATAGTATATTCGATGATCAGCACATAATTCGGTGTGATGTGTATCTCCGGGGACGTCTGGGAGTTATCAGATATTCTCCGGACAGAACAGAAGCTCTTTGTATTTTTCACTGTTTTAAAGCAATGGAAGTGATAAGAATCAGACTGGAACTGAAAGCAGCATATTCTGTCAAAATGATATATGAAGAAGGAAACCATGACATTAAATACAGAAATGGAGAACCTACTCTCTCAATGGAACATGATTATGAAGCAGTTGCCGTTCGCCTGAAAACAGAAAAGCCGGTTTAGCGGAATGCACTGTAATGAGATAAAATTACAGAGAGCAATACAGGATCCGGAAAAGCGGATGGAGCATCTCTCCAAAACAGAAAAAAGACGTGGAACTGAAGTATAAAAACAGCTCCACCGTTGCTGCAAAAACAACATTTATACAAAAAAGAGGAGATATTTTTGTGCAGTATCATGATTTTTCAGATTTTAGTGAAAGATACTTGCAATCTGATTCTGCATATGATATTATCCCGAACATAGAAAAGGGAGTAGCGGCCACGGGTCTGAAACCGGGAATGTGTTTTGGGCAGTGGTACATATTGGCGACAGCACGATATCACAGAATGATATTCGCGATATGAAGTAAACAGCAAGACTTTTATTTTAGGACAGAGAGCAACTGTCTGGAATAAAAGTCTTTTTCTTTTCTATAAAGAGTGGAGCTCCATAAAAAAGAGAAGATCGTGATAAAAAGGCAGGGGAATCAGAAAAAGAGAGCTACGGTCAGTCATACGAAACAAAGAAGCAGGAAAAAGTATAAAAATTGCCGCAAAAAAGCGGCGAGAAGGAGGGAACATGGAAGACTTTAATATGAATATGGACAACATGAGAAAACGATGGAAACCGAAAAAGCCAAAAGTGGGAAAAGGGATGAAAAGAGCGGCGGCGGTGATCCTGGCATTGGCGGTGGTCGGAGTTTTTGCAACAGACTGTACGTATCAGATTCAGGAACAGGAACAGGCTGTGCTTACCACCTTTGGCGTTCCAAAGGCTGTAACGGAAACGGGACTTCATTTTAAAATACCGTTGATCCAGAAGGTGCAGAAGGTAAATACCACGATCCAGGGATTTCCCATCGGATATCAGGAGGATACCAACGAAGTTGTTACAAACGAGGGAATTATGATCACATCAGATTATAACTTTATCGACGTGGATTTCTTCGTAGAATACAGAATTACAGAACCGGTAAAATTCCTGTACACCTCTCAGGAACCGGTAGAGATCCTGAAAAGTATCGCTCAGAGCTGTATCCGTACAGTGATCGCCAGTTATTCGGTGGACGACGTGCTGACCACGGGAAAGAGCGAGATCCAGGCAAAGATACGGGAAATGATCATGGAGAAGATGGAAGAACAGGATGTAGGCATCCAGCTTGTGAATATCACGATACAGGATTCCGAGCCGCCTACCCAGGAAGTTATGCGGGCGTTTAAAGCGGTGGAAACTGCCAAGCAGGGAAAGGAAACCGCAGTCAATAACGCAAATAAATATAGGAACGAACAGCTTCCGGAAGCCGAGGCCCAGGCGGATCAGATCATTCAGGACGCGGAAGCGGCAAAACAGGTTCGTATTAATGAAGCAGAAGCGGAGGTGGCGCGGTTTAACGCCATGTACGAGGAATATGTAAAAAATCCTGAAGTCACAAAGCTTCGGATGTTCTATGAGACAATGGAGGATGTGCTGCCGGATATGAAACTGATCATTGATAACGGAGACGGAACGCAGAAAGTGCTTCCGCTGGATTCTTTTGTAAGCGGACAGGACGGCGGCAGTACTGAGACAGAAAGCGGCCAGGAATCCGCGGACAGCTCCGGGACAGCCCAAGAAGCTTCCTCATCAGAAGCGCAGAATGGACAGGGAGGTGAACAGTGATGAAAAAGAAAGGCATGATTATGACGCTGGCAGGAGTCGTGATACTCTTTGCGGCAGGGGCGTCTTTGACAGTGACAAAACAGAACGAATACAAGCTGGTACGCCAGTTTGGAAAAGTGCAGCGGGTGATCGACCGGCCGGGGATCAGCCTGAAGATCCCCTTTGTAGAGACTACGGCCACCCTTCCCAAGCAGACGCTTCTCTACGACCTGGCGCCGTCTGATGTGATCACAAGAGACAAAAAAACTATGATCACGGACAGCTATGTGATCTGGAAGATCACAGATCCGCTGAAATTTGCCCAGACGCTGAATTCTTCTATTGAAAACGGAGAGAGCAGGATCAACACGGCTGTCTATAACGCTACAAAAAACGCGATCAGCAGCATGTCGCAGGATGAGGTGATCACCAGCAGAGACGGCGAGTTGTCCGAAATGGTGATGAATGCGGTGGACGATAATATGGCTCAGTACGGGGTATCCGTTATACTTTTTGAGACAAAACAGTTGGATCTGCCGGATGACAATAAAGAAGCCGTATATGAGCGGATGATTTCCGAGCGTGACAATATTGCCGCCACCTATACGGCAGAGGGAAGCTCGGAGGCAAAGGTGATCCGCAATACTACTGATAAAGAGGTTGCAATCCAGATTTCCGAAGCCAGAAAACAGGCGGAGATCCTGGAGGCGGAAGGCGAACAGGAATATATGAAAATCCTGGCGGAAGCATACGGGGAAGAAGGAAGAACAGAATTTTATTCCTTTGTCCGCAGTCTCGACGCGCTGAAAAATTCTATGAAGGGTGAAAACAAGACAGTGATCCTGTCGGCAGATTCTCCTATTGCAGAGATTTTTCAGGGAGCGGGAGAATAGGAGGAAAAGTTCATATTTTAACGACGGCAGGATTTTACCCTATTAAAAAGGGGTAAAATCCTGCAAAAAAAATGAAAAAAGTGCTTGCAATTCCCGAAGGATAATGATAGACTATAATGCGAACGCGCTAGGAGTGCGTCTATAACTGCAGATTCAAGCCTAAATTACGGAAGGAGGATTTCCAGTGAAAGTAAGATCATCTGTAAAGCCGATCTGCGAAAAATGCAAGATCATCAAAAGAAAAGGATCTATCAGAGTAATCTGTGAAAATCCAAAACACAAACAGAGACAGGGTTGATGTTTGTGAAACGTGCGGCTGTAGTCTGATACACCCGGAGGGGTTGTTCGGACTGTTTAGTAATCTTATGAAAGCATGTATTGCCTAATACCGAGAGGCAACAGCGGCAGTATGGCTGCAATTTCGGAAAGGCTGTCTCACGCCAGGGACGGCTGGGTGTTTTACCGAGGCACCCCAATTAGGAACAGAATACGGGAGCGGAACAGAAGATGCACCCCATTTCACCTTGCGTACCGCAAGTGGTGTACGATGCGACGCTTTCAGAAAATGAAAAATGGAGGAAACAGTACATGGCTCGTATAGCTGGTGTAGACTTACCAAGAGAAAAACGTGTAGAAATCGGTCTTACCTATATTTATGGTATCGGAAGACCAAGCGCAAACAAGATCCTTGCTCAGGCGGAAGTAAATCCTGACACCCGTGTCAGAGATCTGACCGACGATGAAGTCAAGAGAATCAGCGCTGTAATCGATGAGACAATGATGGTGGAAGGTGATCTTCGCCGTGAAATCGCTCTGAATATCAAGAGACTGCAGGAAATCGGATGCTACAGAGGTATCCGTCATCGTAAAGGACTGCCGGTTCGTGGACAGAAGACAAAGACAAACGCAAGAACCCGCAAAGGTCCGAAGAGAACAGTAGCAAACAAAAAGAAATAAGCTGAGTACTTAATAACATATTGACAAATCAAAGGAAAGTGTAGGTTAGTTTTAAAATGGCAAAAGCAACCAGAAAAACGACAACAAAACGTCGTGTCAAGAAAAACGTTGAACACGGACAGGCACATATCCAGTCTTCTTTTAACAATACGATTGTTACACTGACAGACAATGAAGGAAACGCTCTTTCCTGGGCAAGTGCCGGCGGTCTGGGATTTAGAGGTTCAAGGAAATCTACCCCTTATGCAGCACAGATGGCAGCGGAGACTGCGACAAAGGCTGCTCTGATTCATGGATTAAAAACTGTAGATGTTATGGTGAAAGGTCCGGGTTCCGGACGTGAGGCTGCAATCCGCGCCCTTCAGGCATGCGGACTTGAAGTAACAAGTATCCGTGACGTAACACCGGTTCCGCACAACGGATGCCGTCCACCAAAACGCAGAAGAGTCTAATTGAGGAGGTAGCTTGCAATGGCAGTAAATAGAGTGCCCGTTCTGAAAAGATGCAGATCTCTTGGTCTGGATCCGATTTACCTGGGAATTGATAAAAAATCCACAAGACAGTTAAAACGTGCAAACAGAAAAGTTTCTGAGTACGGTTTACAGTTAAGAGAAAAACAGAAAGCAAAATTCATTTACGGAGTTCTTGAGAAACCTTTCCGTAACTACTATAAGAAAGCCGACAGAATGCCGGGCCAGACAGGTGAGAACCTGATGGTTATGCTGGAAAGCAGACTGGACAACGTTCTGTTCCGTATGGGATTTGCAAGAACAAGACGTGAAGCCCGTCAGATTGTTGACCATAAGCATGTGCTTGTAAACGGCAAATGCGTAAACATCCCGTCTTATCTTACAAAAGCGGGAGATGTTATTGAAATCAAAGAGAAATGCAAAGGTTCTGACAGATACAAAGGAATTCTGGAAGTAACAGGCGGAAGACTTGTTCCGGAATGGCTGGATGTAAACCAGGAAGCGTTAACTGGAACAATCAAAGAGCTTCCCAACAGAGAAGCAATCGATGTTCCGGTAAATGAAATGCTTATCGTCGAGCTGTATTCTAAATAAAGCCTAAAAGCGCAGCAAAGCTTTCCAGAAGGAGGGAATCTTATAGTGTTTGATTTTAATAAACCAAAAATCGAAATTACTGAGATATCAGAAGATAAAAAATTTGGCAGATTTGTAGTGGAACCGCTGGAAAGAGGTTATGGTACTACTCTCGGCAATTCTCTCAGGAGAATTATGCTGTCTTCCCTTCCGGGAGCAGCCGTGAGTCAGGTAAAGATCGACGGTGTGCTGCATGAATTCAGTTCGATTCCGGGAGTAAAGGAAGATGTTACTGAAATCATTATGAATCTGAAAAGTCTTGCGATCAAAAATAACAGCGCGGACAATGAACCGAAGACAGCGTACATTGAGTGCGAGGGAAAAGGTGTTGTAACCGCGGCAGACATTCAGACAGATCAGGACATTGAGATCATGAACCCGGACCAGGTGATCGCAACATTAAACGGCGGCAAGGACTGCAGACTCGCAATGGAGCTGACTATCACCAAGGGCCGTGGTTATGTGAGCGCTGACAAGGGAAAAACTGAGGATATGCCTATCGGTGTGATCGCGGTGGATGCGATCTATACTCCGGTTGATAGAGTGAATATGATCGTGGAAAATACCCGTGTAGGTCAGGTTACAGATTTTGACAAGCTTACACTGGATGTTTACACAAACGGTACGCTGGATCCCGATGAGGCGGTAAGCCTTGCGGCAAAAGTGTTAAGCGAGCATCTAAGCCTGTTTATCGATCTTTCCGAGAATGCGAAAACCGCTGAGGTAATGATCGAGAAAGAGGATAATGAAAAAGAGAAAGTTCTGGAAATGAGTATTGACGAGCTTGAGCTGTCTGTTCGTTCCTATAACTGTCTCAAGAGAGCAGGCATTAATACGGTAGAAGAACTTTGCAATAAGACTCCTGACGATATGATGAAGGTTCGTAATCTGGGCCGCAAGTCGCTGGAGGAAGTACTGGCAAAACTGAAAGAGCTGGGACTGCAGCTTCAGCCTGCCGAGGAATAATAAAATATAGGGCGGGGTGCCAAAGCATCAGTGCAGTAAGTCCGAACAAGCGTGTTCTGATGTCCCGCAGATGGAGGAAAATAAAATGGCAAAATATAGAAAATTAAGCAGAACTTCTGATCAGAGAAAAGCTCTGTTAAGAAACCAGGTGACAAATCTTCTGTATCACGGAAAGATCGTTACCACTGAAGCGAAAGCAAAAGAGATCCGTAAGATCGCTGAAAGCCTGATCGCTATGGCTGTCCGCGAAAAAGACAACTTTGAGACTGTTACCGTTACAGCAAAGGTTGCCCGCAAAGACGCCGACGGCAAGAGAGTAAAAGAAGTCGTAGACGGCAAGAAGAAAACCGTATATGATGAAGTTCAGAAAGAGATCACAAAAGACGCTCCTTCCAGACTTCATGCCCGCCGTCAGATGATGAAGGTGTTCTATCCTGTGAAAGAAGTACCGGCTAAGGGCGCAGGAAGAAAGAAAAACACCAAAAACGTAGATATGGTTAAGAAGATGTTTGAGGAAGTAGCTCTGAAGTATGTTGGACGCAACGGCGGTTATACAAGAATCGTAAAGATCGGACCGCGTAAAGGCGACGCAGCTATGGAAGTGCTGATCGAACTGGTATAATTACTGAAATTATGAAAGGGTATCCGTTTGCGCGGATATCCTTTTTTGTAAAAATGCCTTTTGTGTTAATGTAGAAAAAGTGTCAGATTGTTCTATAAATGCGCAGAAATGGAGCAAACAGCATAATTAGACAGCAAAAAGGCAAAAAATAATAAGGGGGGGGGTAAATCCACGATAAAAAATATGATATAATATTACTCAATGGCATGTTGAGAATTTCTGCCCTCTATGTCATGAGAAATATCAGAAGGAGTGATGCGGACGATGAATACTGCGAAGAAGTTCGCGGTTGCCATCTGTGATGATTCTCTGCAGGATGCGGATATTCTGGAAGAATGTATCAGAAATATTCTTGCGGACAGCAGAATTACAAAATATACAAGGGGAAATCAACTGTTAGAGGATTTGGAAAAACAGGATCATCTGTATGATCTTGTTTTTCTGGCAATCTGTATGAAAGAGAAAAATGGAATCGATACAGCGAAAGAAATACGGAAGATTGACGAAATGCTTCCGATCGTGTTTGTGTCCGGAAGCGACAGATTTTACAGAGAAGCTTTTGATGTATTCGCGTTTCAATATTTGTTAAAGCCAATAACCTGTTTAGAAGTAAAAGCCGTTCTGGACCGTCTAGGAATGGTTAGAGAGCCTGCGGTCGTTTTTCGCTACAGAGCAAGAATTTATACGATCAGACATCAGGAGATTATGTATATATCAAGCAGCCTTCACACAGTGAATTTTCATCTGACAAACGGCAAAGAATTTCACTGCAGGGGAAAGTTAGCGGATTTTGAGCATCAGCTTAAAAACAGTCATATCATCAGATGCCACCAGAGTTTTTTTGTAAATATGGAAAGCATTATCGGGATGAAAAGCAACAGCATTATTATGGAAAACATGGTGATACCAATTTCACGGACTTATATGAAAGAGGTCCAGGAGCGGTATCTTCAGTATCTGGATAATAAGAAATAGAAGAATATGTCAGGGCCTTTTGCGGATTTAAACGCAGAAGGCCCTGTTTCTATTGATATTCTGAAAGAAGTATCGTAAAATCATAATGAAAATGACAGAAGAGAAAGAAGGAAACAAAAATGGTAAGCAAGGAATTTCATGCGTCAAGGCGCGGCTTGTACAGAGAATTACTGGAAGACAACTCCGTGGGCTTCGTTTTTTCCGGAGAAGAAAAAGAAGACAGGGGAGATCAGATGTTTCCCTTTACCCCTTACGCAAATTTTTATTATCTTACAGGATTTGACCAGCCGAAAGCTGTTTTTGTCGCTTCTAAAATTCATGGAGTATATAAAGAGACGCTGTTTATCGACCATCCGGATGAAATGAAAGCCCGCTGGCAGGGAATCTCATATGACAAAGATACAGTGAAAAACGAAACAGGGATCCAGCAGGTGGAGTATCTGGAAAGATTTGAAGAAAAACTGCCTTTTTTTGGGAGAAGAAATGCGATCGAACATCTTTATGTGGATATTGCCAACTGGGAAGAGGGCTTTACCCAGAATCCGGCGCAGAAATTTACACGGAAAGTACTGGACTGTTATCCTTATCTGAAAGTTCATAACACTTTTGCAGATCTTGCGGTTATGCGCCAGGTGAAAACAGAAGAAGAGATCTCTCTTCACAGGAAAGCCTGCGAGATCACTACAGAAGGCGTAAAGGCTATTCTGGAAAATCTGAAACCGGGAATGCATGAGTATGAGATAGAGGCTTATTTTGATTTTGCTTTAAAATCAAGAAATGCCAGACACGCCTTTTCTACAATAGCAGCCTCCGGAAAAAACGCCTGCATCATGCATTATATGGCTAATAACCGCAGGATGGAGGACGGCGATATGATCCTTTTCGACCTCGGCGCGGAGTGGGGAGGATATGCGTCTGACGTAAGCAGGACCTTTCCGGTAAACGGGCGCTTTACAGACCAGCAAAAAGCGCTTTATGAGGTTGTGCTGAAAGGACTGGAAGCGGCAATCGCCAGAACAAAGCCCGGGCAGCCCAAAAATGAACTGCAGGAAATCAGCAAGGAGGTAATGGCCCGGGAACTGATCCGCCTTGGAATGATCCAGAAGCCGGAAGAGATCATGAAATACTATTTTCACAGTTCAGGACATTATATCGGATTATATACTCATGACGTAGGAAACGATGAGGCAGTTCTGGAAAAAGATATGATGTTTACCCTGGAGCCGGGACTCTACTTTGAGGAGTTGGGAATCGGGATCAGGATCGAGGATACCATCCTGGTGACGGAAGACGGGTGCGACGTGCTGACCAGAGGAATTCCAAAGACTCCGGAAGAAATTGAGAAGTTTATGGCCGGGGCGCACAGATAAGATTAAAAAGGGCATACTACCTGTAAAGCAGCTTTTGGAAGAATACAGCAGAGGATACAGAAAATATGAATGTGAAAAGAATCATAGCCGTGTGGGCGGCGAAAACCGCAGGCTATATCTGTAAAAAAATGGGAAGGCAGGGCGTCACCTGGGCCGGAAAGATCGCGCTGAAAATATATCCCCCCATACTGCGGGAGATGGCGGCGGAGGTCCGGAAAGGAATCTTTGTGGTCTGCGGAACAAACGGAAAAACTACCACGAACAATATGCTCTGCGCGGCTCTGGAGGCAGAGGGACAGAAGGTGATCTGCAATCACACAGGCTCCAATATGCTGAACGGCGTGGCGGCAGCCTTTGTTCTGGGAGCGCGGCTCAGCGGGCATATTGACGCGGATTACGCCTGTATTGAAGCGGACGAAGCTTCTACGAAATACATTTTCCCGGAAATAAAGCCAGATTATATGCTGATGACGAATTTGTTCCGGGATCAGTTGGACAGATACGGAGAAATCGACATCACCATGAACATTCTGGAATCTATGATAAAAACTCTTCCGGAAATGAAAGTGATCGTCAACGGCGACGACGCCCTGTCCGCCTATCTTGCGATGGACAGTGGAAATCCCTGCATTTTTTACGGGATCAGCCAGCCTGTGATGAAAAATGAAACAAATGAGATACGGGAAGGCCGGTTCTGTAAAAGATGCGGCGCAAAACTGGAGTACAGCTTTTACCATTACAGCCAGCTTGGAGATTATCTCTGTCCGGGATGTGGATTTAAAAGACCGGATCCGGATTTCGACGCTTATGATGTGAAGGTAGGGGACCGTTTATCTTTCCGTGTGGAAAACAGGCTGATTTCCGCTGATTACAAAGGATTTTACAATGTGTATAATATCCTTGCCGCCTATGCGGGAATAAGAAGCGCGGGATTTTTGGCGGAGCATTTCCAGGATATGCTGAAAAAATTTAACCCGGAAAACGGGAGAATGGAACAGTTCCGCATCAGCGGCACAGGCGTTACTTTAAATCTGGCCAAAAATCCGGCAGGGTTTAATCAGAATATTTCCGCCGTAATGCAGGACACATCTCCGAAAGATGTGATCATTGTCATTAATGACAACGCCCAGGATGGAATTGATATCTCCTGGTTGTGGGACGTGGATTTTGATCTTTTCCGGGAGGAAAACATCCGTTCCATTACTGTCAGCGGTATCCGGTGCTATGATATGCGGCTGCGGCTGAAATATGTGGATATCTCTTCTGAGCTGGAAGAAAATGTGGAAAACGCAATCCGTAAAAGGATTTCCGACGGAACGGGAAATCTGTATGTGCTTGTAAATTATACGGCGCTTTTCAGCACAAGAAATATACTTAAAAGACTGGAGGAAGAGAAAAAATGAAGCTTACTATAGGACATTTGTATCCAGATCTTTTAAATCTGTACGGCGACAGAGGAAATATCCAGTGCCTGATGAAGAGATGCCAGTGGAGAGGGATCCAGGCGGAAACTATCGCGTATGAACTGAACGATAAAATAGACTTTTCCGCTCTTGATATCGTACTTCTGGGAGGCGGATCAGACAGGGAGCAGATGCTTGTCTGTGAAAAGCTTAAAGAAATCCGGAAGGACTTTAAAGATTATGTGGAGGATAATGGCGTTGTGATCGCCATCTGCGGGGGCTATCAGCTTTTGGGCAATTATTATAAAACAGACCAGGGAACGATTACCGGGCTGGAGCTGGTGGATATGTATACAGAGCAGGGCGAGGGAAGGCTGATCAGCAATATCATATTAAAAAGTGAGCTGTTTGAAATGCCGGTGGTAGGCTTTGAAAATCATGGCGGCAGGACGTATATAAATGACAACAAACCGTTGGGCAAGGTTCTTTACGGTTCGGGAAATGATGGAAAAACGGGATATGAAGGAGTAGTATATAAAAATGTGATCGGCACGTATCTGCACGGTCCTCTTCTCCCTAAAAACCCGCAGCTTGCCGACTGGCTGATCTCTCATGCGCTGAAGAAAAAATACGGGAATGATGTGGAACTGATTCCGCTGGATGACAGCCAGGAAAAGGAAGCAAACGCGTATATATGCGGTAGATTTCTGAAATAGTACTTGATTTCAAAATTTGAGGACGGTATAATAAATTATGAATACGGACGGATGTCCGGGTTCACAGACTGTTAATCTGAAAGGAGTTAACTATTATGAAGAAGTATGTATGCGAACCATGCGGATATGTATATGATCCTGAGATCGGCGATCCGGACAACGGTATCGAGCCGGGTACAGCATTTGAAGACCTTCCTGAAGATTGGGTATGCCCGGTCTGCGGAGTAGGCAAAGAGGAATTTGTACCGGAAGATTAAAATCCGGGGAAGGGTGCCGAAAGCAAGCTGCTTTTGACACCTTTCTTCTTTTCGGAATATAGACAAGGGGTTTGGCATGGCAAAATCACACAATCAGAAAATAAAAATTCTAATTTTGGAAAAACTGCTGAGCGGTACCGGGGAACATAAGGTGGTGACGATGCAGGAAATCCTGGATAATCTGGGCCAGTACGGCATCAGCGCGGAGCGTAAAAGTATTTATGACGATATGGAAGCGCTGAGGGATTTCGGATACGACATTCAATATAAAAGGGGACGGACTGGCGGCTATTACCTGCAGCCGAAGGCTGAGGAAAAGACCGGAGAGGACGCCACAGAAAACGGCGAAGCCGGAACGGTCTGCCAGAGCGACGCCGAGGACATGGCAAAAAGCCGGACAGAGGAAGGCGGAGGAAGTTCCAGAGTAAGAAGCGAAGAAATTTCAGAAGCCGGAAAAACCATGAAGCTTCTCTGCAAAAAAGAAAGAGAAGAGGAGATCAGGGAATATTTCGGCAGCATAGGAAAGTATAAGATAAAAACATCGGGGCAGTTATCCGTAGCGGCGCCCCAGATATCCGGACCGTATTTTTTCGGGTGGCTGACCACAATGGGGCAGGATGTACATATTGTAAAACCGAAGAAAATAGCGTCTGCCTATCGTGATTATCTGAAAACCCTGGCGAAGGACTATAAAGGACTGTAGACAGAAAGGACAGAAGCATGAAAAAAAAGACCGCAGGTATTTTGTTGGGAATCATTATTGCTTCCGTCTCTCTGGCCGGCTGCGGTGAAAATGAAGCGACAGAAGCAGCCAGCGAAAGCGCCCAGACAGAGGGCGAAGGTTCCGGAGAGATTACGGAAGACGGTGAGAAAACAGAGGATGCCAGTGTAAACGGAGACAAAAAAACGGAAAAAAACCAGGAAGAAAAGAAGGAAAATGATGAACCAGATTCCGACGATAAGACGGAAGAAGAGCCGGAAGAGACAGAGGATGAAGAGGAGGCGCTGAAGGTTGCGGTACTGCTTCCCGATGAGGACGAATGGTCTGTGGATGCGGAGGCTCTGGAGAGTAATCTCGAGGAAGACGGTTATGAACCGCTTATTGATTACGCAGAGGGAGACGTATCCAGGCAGGTGTCCCAGATCCAGGAACTGACAGAAGAAAAGGTGGCTGCATTTATTATAGCGCCTGTGGATCCTTATGGGCTTCCTGATGTCCTTGCCGATGTGAAAGAAGCGGATATTCCTGTGTTCTCCTATGACGAGCTGATTATGGATACGAACGCTGTAAATTATTATACTGCTTTCGGGGGACGCCAGGTAGGACGCCAGATTGGCAAAGAGATTGTGGAACGTCAGGATCTGGATAAAGTCAGAGAGGAGAAAGGCTCCAGAACCATAGAATTTTTTATGGGATCTCTGGATGATTCCCAGGCGCTGTTTTTGTACAACGGGCTGATGGAGGTGCTCCAGCCTTATCTGGATGACGGAACTCTGGAATGTCCTTCCGGAAAAATTTCTTTTGACGATACCGGTCTTCTGCGCTGGAGCGGCAGTCTGGCAGAAAGCAGGATGCAGGAAACACTGGAAGAGTATTATGAGACCGGAGAAGTTCCCGACATTATCTGTACAGGGTTTGACGAGGCTGCTCTGCAGATCGGCTCTGTCCTGGATCAGCAGGGGATTGCCGTCGGCAGTGAAGAGTGGCCGATGATCACAGGAGTCGGCTGCGACGCGGAGGCAGTGAAGAGTATTGCTTCAGGAAGGATGAGCTTCAGTATTTTTATGGATCCAAGAGAAATGGCGGCGCGGTGCGAGGATATGGTAGACGCCTATCTTGTGCGGGAGGAGGATCCCGAGGCCGAGGAGCCGGAAGTAAACGACTATGAATCTTATGATAATGGAGTGAAGATTGTAGGCGCGTACCTCTGTGAATCCCAGGTGGTTGACGCGGATAATTACGAAATCCTGATTGATAACGGCTATTATACAGAAGATGAGGTGACTCCGGAGGCAACGCCAACCCCGGAACCGTCGCCGACGCCGGAGCCAACGGCGACGCCAAAGGCAACGTCAACACCGGAACCAACGGCAACGCCGAAAGCGACGTCCACGCCGGAGCCTACAGCAACGCCGAAAGCAGAGTCAATGGCGGATGAAGAAGAGCCAAGCCCAACGCCTGAAGAGGAGGCGCCGGAACGGACAAGACTTACGATGGCAGATGAAAAGAATGAAAAATAAAAGACAATAGAAACAGCCCGGAAAGGCCTGAGAGTCGGACTTTCCGGGCTGATATTGTAATCTGATGCAGATTTTACGGATTGCTGAAGCTGGAGAACTTCTGGGAAGATCAGTCTTCCCGGAAGGTCAGTGAATCGTCTGTCATAGAATCGATAATTGCGAGAGATTCAAGGCGGACACCCATATCCCGGATCTTCTTTCCGCCGTCCTGAAAGCCTTTTTCAATAACAATGCCGGCTCCCTCAAGAGTAGCGCCGGATTCCTTTACAATTTCGATCAGTCCCAGAAGGGCGCAGCCATTGGCAAGAAAATCGTCGATCAGGAGAACATGATCATCCGGTCCCAGAAACTTTTTGGATAAAATCACATCATATACCTTTTTGTGTGTGAAGGATTCTACTTTAGAGCAGTACATTTCTCCGTCCAGATTCAGGCTCTGGGCTTTTTTGGCAAAAACAACTGGAACATGAAAATACTGAGCTGCGATACAGGCAATCCCGATACCGGAAGCCTCGATAGTTAAGATCTTTGTGACAGGACAGTCTGAGAAACGGGCTTTAAATTCTTTGCCGATTTCGTTGATAAGCGTAATGTCCATCTGATGATTCAGAAAACTGTCTACTTTCAGAATATTTCCCGGTTTTACGATTCCATCTTTCAGAATACGGTCTTTTAAAAGCTGCATAGCGTGTCTCCTTTGGTCTGTTTACGTTCTAAGGTATATTTACTATACGCTATTCTAATAGGAAGTTCAATTCTTTTCGACAAATTTCTGCAAGTTTTTTGCGGAGGAAGAATCTGGAAATCTTGTGCCAGGCGGCGTTGCATTGGCCGGAAAGGTCTGGTACAATGAAAAAAACGAGAAAAGAGGCTGACAATAATGGAACACAGATATATTGTAGACGCCAGAGGCGAGCAGTGCCCGGTTCCTGTCATAAAAACAAAAAAAGTTCTGGACAGTATTGAGGGCGAAGCTGTAATTACAGTGCTGGTGGATAACGAGACTGCAGTTCAGAATCTTACAAGAATGGGGAGAAACGCAGGCGCCGGGGTGATTTCCAAAAGACTGGGAGAGCATGAGTTTCAGGTTATTTTTACTGTAAACGGAGCCGTCCATCAAAATGCTTCGGAAGCGGAGCAAAATACAGAAGCTGTGAAGCCGGAAGAAAACCTGGTAGTGGCAGTGGATACGGCTGTGATGGGACATGGAAACGAAGAACTTGGAAAGGTGCTGATGAAGGGGTTTCTTTTTGCGGTGACACAGCTTGAAAAACTTCCAACAACGATGCTCTTTTATAACGGAGGCGTACTCCTGACAACAGAAGGTTCAGATTCCATTGAGGATCTGAAAAAACTGGAAGCACAGGGCGTAGAGATCAAAAGCTGCGGCACCTGTCTGAATTATTATGGTATTTCAGATAAACTGAAGGTGGGAGAAGTGACGAACATGTATGATATTGTGGAGACGCTTGCTGCGGCGTCAAAAGTAATAAAGCCATGATCGTCAAAACAGAAAGGTGGATTCTTACCTTTTACAGCGCCAGCGGAGCTATGGCTGTGGAAAGGTTCTGTAAGACCAAGGGACTTCCGGGACGTCTTCTTCCGGTGCCGCGGGAAATTTCCGCAAGCTGCGGACTTGCCTGGGCGGTTCCGGCTGAAGAGAAGGACAGGCTGTCGGAAGTTATGAAAAATTTTCCGGAGGAAATAGAAGGCGCATATCAGGTAAAGCTGTAAGAAGAAAAGAGTGATGAAAATGAAAGAATATGAAGTGATCTGGGAAATATTTAATAAATGTCCCAGAAATCAGATGCGGGATGTATTTGTGGAGGAAGTGGAAATCGAAAATCCGGAGGAATATATAAAGAAAAAATTCCAGGGAAAAGACGTGTCCTATGAAAAGACGGTGCTGGAAGATGGAACGGTGATCTTTGATATTCTTACATCCCAGATAAAACAGAGATGCTCCTTTACAGAAATTTAGATGCTGTGCTATAATGACATCTGTGCGGCGGAAAGGAGAAACCATGAGCGAAATAAATGAAAAACATCATCACAGCCATGCACAGACGAAGGCTGTACTTAACCGC
Source organism: Candidatus Blautia intestinavium (assembly GCA_019113745.1). Classification (GTDB taxonomy): domain Bacteria; phylum Bacillota; class Clostridia; order Lachnospirales; family Lachnospiraceae; genus Blautia_A; species Blautia_A intestinavium. The sequence goes on along the minus strand of DXGV01000026.1, from coordinate 17,393 downwards.
CTTTCCAGGGCTATTGGCCATCTGGAATCCATCAAACGTATGGTAGAAGACGGACGGGACTGTTCTGAGGTTCTGATCCAGCTTTCGGCAGTGAAATCCGCCATTAATAATACAGGAAAGATCATTCTCCAGGATCATATCGAACACTGTATCGTGGATGCCGTAGAGCATGGAGACAGGGACGCGATCAAGGAACTGGAGAAGGCGATCGACAGATTTATGAAATAAGATTTTATACCTGAACGGAGACACAGCGAAGAAACAGAATATGTGCCGATGTCAGATAAATAAAGATATCAGAAGGAGAAGTAAAATGGCAAAAGAATGTAACAGTACTACATGTGACAAGTCAAGCTGTGAAGGCTGCTCACAGAAAAATAAGCCTCAGGATCTGAGAGCTGCGGCCAACGCTTTGTCCGCTGTGAAGCATGTTGTGGGAATTGTCAGCGGAAAAGGCGGCGTGGGAAAATCTTTTGTAACGGCGTCTCTGGCAAACCGTATGGCGGCAAAGGGAATGAGAGTCGGCATTCTCGACGCGGATATCACCGGGCCGTCTATTCCGAAAATGTATGGCCTTACGGGCGCGGCTCAGGCAGATGATAACGGCATTTATCCTATGGAAACAGAGAATGGGATCAAAGTAATTTCCATCAACCTTATGCTTCCTACCGAGGATACGCCGGTAATCTGGAGAGGGCCGATCCTGGCGAACATGGTAAAACAGTTCTGGACAGATGTGGTATGGGGACCGCTTGATTATCTTTTTGTGGATATGCCTCCGGGAACAGGCGACGTTCCGCTTACAGTATTCCAGTCCCTCCCGGTGGATGGAATCGTGATCGTAAGCTCTCCTCAGGATCTTGTGCGGATGATCGTGAAAAAGGCGTATAATATGGCGGAAATGATGAAAATCCCGGTCCTTGGGATCGTAGAGAACTACAGCTATGTAAAATGTCCCGACTGCGGAAAAGAGATCAAAGTCTTTGGCGAGAGCCATATTGACGAGATCGCAGAAGAACTGAAGGTTCCGGTCTTAGGAAAAATGCCTGTGGAGGCGCAGTTTGCTGAAAAGGCAGACCAGGGGCTGTTCCATCAGGTGACAAATATTTATCTGGAAGGGGCAGAGAATTATCTTCCCGCTTAAGCGCCGCTTTTGACGCGGTATTCAATAAATAACAAGCTCTCAAAATACAAGGGCCGACAGGCCGGACAGAGAAAGGAGTTTCTTATGAGTAACGTAAGACGCGTTTATGTAGAAAAGAAACCTGCCTATGCCGTTGAGGCAAAAGAACTGAAGCATGAAATAAGCAGCTATCTGGGAATTCAGGCAGTTTCCGCTGTAAGAGTGCTGATCCGCTATGACGTGGAGAACATTTCCGACGAGGTTTTTGAAAAAGCCTGCAGAACAGTATTTGCAGAGCCTCCTGTAGATGAACTTTTCCTGGAAAAATTTGACGCGGCGGAGGACGCCAGAATTTTTTCTGTGGAGTATCTTCCCGGACAGTTTGACCAGAGGGCAGATTCAGCAGTACAGTGCGTACAGTTCCTGGACGAAAATGCGCAGCCGATCATCCGCTCCGCTACCACTTATGTAATAGAAGGAAAAGTAACTGACGAAGAATTTGAAGCGATCAAGCATCACTGCATCAATCCGGTGGACTCCCGTGAAACAGGTATGGAAAAGCCGGAAACGCTGGTGACAGTTTTCCCGGAGCCGGAGGATGTAAAGATTCTTGAAGGCTTTAAGGATATGCCGGAGGAAGAACTGAAAAAGCTTTATGATTCTCTGAACCTGGCCATGACTTTTCGTGATTTTCTCCATATCCAGAATTATTTCAGAGGAGAGGAAAAGCGCGATCCTTCCATGACGGAGATCCGTGTTCTGGATACTTACTGGTCTGATCACTGCCGTCATACGACTTTTTCTACAGAACTTACAGATGTGAGGTTTGACGAAGGCGATTACAGAGAACCTATCGAAAATACTTACCGTCAATACCTGAAGGACAGAGAAGAACTGTACAGAGGACGCAGCGACAAGTTTGTCTGCCTGATGGATCTGGCTCTGACCGCAATGAAAAAACTGAAGGCGGAGGGTAAACTTCAGGATCAGGAGGAGTCTGACGAGATCAACGCCTGCAGTATCGTAGTTCCGGTGGACGTGGACGGAAAAGAAGAGGAATGGCTCATCAATTTCAAGAATGAGACGCACAATCATCCTACTGAGATCGAGCCTTTCGGCGGAGCGGCGACCTGTCTTGGCGGAGCCATCCGCGACCCGCTTTCTGGAAGAACATATGTATATCAGGCAATGCGTGTGACCGGGGCGGCCGATCCCACAGTTTCCGTGAAAGAAACTTTAAAGGGCAAGCTTCCTCAGAAAAAGCTGGTGCGCGGAGCTGCCCACGGGTACAGCTCCTATGGAAACCAGATTGGTCTTGCCACCGGCTATGTAAAAGAAATCTATCATCCGGATTATGTGGCGAAACGTATGGAGATCGGCGCAGTTCTGGGCGCGGCTCCCAGACGCGCGGTAATCCGTGAAAATTCTGATCCGGGAGATATTATTATCCTGCTGGGAGGACGTACCGGACGAGACGGGATCGGCGGCGCTACAGGCTCTTCAAAAGTGCATACAGAGGCGTCTATCGAGGTCTGCGGCGCAGAGGTACAGAAAGGAAACGCTCCTACTGAGAGAAAAATACAGAGAATGTTCCGCAGAGAAGAAGTCAGCCACATTATCAAAAAGTGCAACGATTTTGGAGCAGGCGGCGTTTCTGTGGCAATCGGCGAGCTGGCGGACGGCCTTCGCGTAAATCTTGACAAAGTTCCCAAGAAATACGCGGGTCTGGACGGAACAGAGATCGCTATTTCCGAATCTCAGGAGCGTATGGCTGTGGTTGTGGATCCGAAAGACGTGGATACCTTCCTGAACTATGCGAATGAGGAGAATCTGGAGGCCGTTCCTGTAGCTGTCGTTACAGAAGAGCCCAGACTGGTCCTTGTATGGAGAGATAAAGAAATCGTTAATATTTCCCGCGCTTTCCTGGATACCAACGGCGCTCATCAGGAAACCGCTGTGGAAGTGGAGATTCCGAACCGCGAAGGATGTATGCTCACAGAGCGTAAAGATGTGCCGGATGTGAGAGCGAAATGGCTGGAAACACTGGCTGATCTGAACGTATGCTCTCAGAAGGGCCTTGTGGAAATGTTCGACGGCTCTATCGGAGCGGCCAGCGTACTGATGCCCTACGGCGGCAAATACCAGATGACAGAGACGCAGGCCATGGTTGCCAAGGTTCCTGTATTAAAGGGAAATACAAATACAGTAACAATGATGAGCTACGGCTTTGACCCCTACCTTTCTTCCTGGAGCCCCTATCACGGAGCCGCGTACGCAGTGACAGAATCTGTTGCCAGAATCGTGGCTACCGGAGGAGATTACCGTAAGATCCGGTTTACGTTCCAGGAATACTTCCGCCGGATGACGGAGAATCCGAAGCGATGGAGCCAGCCTTTCGCAGCTCTTTTGGGCGCTTATGCCGCACAGCTTGGATTCGGGCTTCCTTCTATCGGAGGAAAGGACAGTATGTCAGGAACCTTTAACGACATTGATGTTCCGCCTACGCTTGTATCCTTTGCCGTAGACACGGGAAAACTTCAGGATGTGATCACTCCGGAGTTCAAAAAAGCCGGAAGCAAACTGGTATGGCTCAAGGCTCCCAGAGACGCCTACGATCTTCCTGATTACCAGGGAATCATGGAACAGTACGGCAAGGTGCATGAGGACATGCAGAAAGGCTATGTGCTTTCCGCTTATGCACTGGATCGTCATGGAATCGCCGCCGCTGTTTCAAAAATGGCTTTTGGAAACGGGTTCGGCGTAAAGATCGAGCATAATCTGGATCCGAGAGATTTCTTTGCGCCGGGCTTCGGCGATCTGATCCTGGAAGTTCCGGATGGAAAAGTGGGGGCTCTCTCCATTACTTATACATTGATCGGCGAAGTAACGGACGATGGAAAGTTTTCCTATGGAAATACCGAGATTTCGCTGGACGAGGCGGAGAAGTCTTGGAAAGGCACGCTGGAAAGAGTATTCCGCACTGTGTCCGACGAAAATGCAGACGGCCCCACAGGCATCATAGTGAAGCCGGAAGATCCGGACAGTGTGATCGAGAACGGAGTATACCGTACCTCCAGGATTTATGTGTGCAATCATAAGGCTGCGAAGCCGAGAGTATTTATTCCGGTATTCCCCGGAACCAACTGTGAGTATGACAGTACCCGCGCTTTTGAACGGGCGGGAGCTGAGGTTGACGTTAAAGTATTCCGCAATCTGACGGCTGAGGATATCCACGATTCTGTGGAAGTGTTTGAAAAGGCCATTTCCCAGGCGCAGATCATCATGTTCCCCGGCGGTTTTTCCGCAGGCGACGAGCCGGACGGCTCCGCGAAATTCTTTGCCACCGCGTTCCAGAACGCGAAGATCAAAGAGGCGGTTATGAAACTTCTTCATGAGAGAGACGGTCTTGCCCTTGGAATCTGCAACGGTTTCCAGGCGCTTATCAAGCTGGGGCTTGTTCCCTACGGCGAGATCTGCGGGCAGAAAGAGGATTCCCCCACTCTGACTTATAATACGATCGGCCGTCATATCTCGAAGATGGTTTACACGAAAGTAGTCAGCAACAAGTCCCCGTGGCTTCAGAAAGCAGAGCTGGGCGGCGTATACTGTAATCCGGCGTCTCACGGCGAAGGACGTTTTGTTGCGGATGACGAGTGGATCGCGAAGCTGTTTGCCAATGGACAGGTGGCGACACAGTATGTAACTGCAGACGGAGAACTGGATGCCAGCGAAGAGTGGAATGTCAACGGCTCTTATATGAACATTGAAGGTATTACCAGTCCGGATGGACGTGTGCTGGGTAAAATGGCGCACAGCGAGCGCCGCGACAACGGCGTTGCGGTAAACATTTACGGAGAACAGGATATCCGTATCTTTGAGTCCGGCGTCGAGTACTTTAAATAAAATAATCTGACGGAGGAATCAGCAAGAAAATCCGGTCAGAATATCATCCGGGGCAGCCGTCCCGGATGATATAAAATTGAAGGAGGTAATCGAAATGATTATTACATTAAAAGACGGATCGAAGAAGGAATATTCTGAAGCGAAATCCGTCATTGATATTGCGGCCGATATCAGCGAAGGTCTGGCGCGGGTTGCCTGCGCGGGAGAAGTGGACGGAGAGGTTGTGGATCTCCGCACCGTGCTGGACAGGGACTGTGAACTGAATATCCTTACTTTTGACAGTGAGGGAGGCAGAGGCGCCTTCCGTCATACCACATCTCATATCATGGCTCAGGCGATCAAACGTCTTTATCCGGATGTGAAGCTTGCCATCGGACCGTCTATCGACGACGGTTTCTATTACGATATTGACAGCGAAGAACCCATCACCGCTGAGGATCTTACAAAGATCGAGGCGGAAATGAAGAAGATCGTCAAAGAAAATCTTGCCATCACAAGATTTACAAAGCCGAGAGCTGAGGCGATTGAATACTTCAAAGAGAAAAACGAACCCTACAAAGTAGAGCTTATTGAAGACCTTCCCGAAGACGCTGAGATCAGTTTCTATCAGCAGGGAGAGTTTGTGGATCTCTGCGCCGGACCGCATCTGATGTCCACGAAACCGGTAAAAGCATTTAAGCTTACAAGTCTTGCCGGCGCTTACTGGAGAGGCAGCGAGAAGAACAAAATGCTTACCAGGATTTACGGTACTTCTTTCACAAAAAAAGCCGATCTGGATGAGTATATCACCCGTCTGGAGGAGGCGAAAAAGCGCGACCACAGAAAACTTGGAAAAGAGCTGGGTCTGTTTATGATGCGCGAGGAGGGACCGGGCTTCCCCTTCTTCCTTCCAAAAGGAATGGTGCTGAAGAACACGCTTCTGGATTACTGGAGAGAGATCCATGAGAAAGCCGGCTATGTGGAGATTTCTACGCCGATCATGCTGAGCCGTCATCTGTGGGAGACTTCCGGACACTGGGATCACTACAAAGAAAACATGTATACCACTGTTATCGATGATACAGATTTTGCCATCAAGCCGATGAACTGCCCCGGCGGTATCCTGGTGTACAAATCAGAACCCCGTTCCTACAAGGATCTTCCCCTGCGTATGGGCGAGCTGGGCCTTGTTCACCGCCATGAGAAATCCGGACAGCTTCACGGACTTATGCGTGTGCGCTGCTTCACACAGGACGACGCCCATATCTTCATGATGCCGGAGCAGATCCGCGATGAGATCAAGGGCGTGGCCAAACTGATCGACAGCGTTTACCAGCTCTTTGGTTTCAAATACCATGTAGAGCTTTCCACCCGTCCGGAGGATTCCATGGGAAGCGATGAGGACTGGGAGATGGCTACAGAAGGTTTGAGAGGCGCTCTTGACGATCTTGGCCTTGACTATGTAGTCAATGAAGGCGACGGCGCGTTCTACGGACCGAAGATCGACTTCCATCTGGAGGACTCCATCGGAAGAACCTGGCAGTGCGGTACGATCCAGCTTGATTTCCAGCTTCCGCTGCGGTTCGAGTGCGAATACACAGGCGCCGACGGAGAGAAGCACCGCCCCATCATGATCCACAGAGTTGCTTTCGGTTCTATTGAGAGATTCATCGGTATCCTGATCGAGCACTTTGCCGGCGCGTTCCCCACCTGGCTTGCTCCTGTGCAGGTGAAAGTTCTTCCGATCTCTGAGAAACATATGGACTATGCGGAGAAAGTTCTGGGAGCCCTGAAAGACGCAGGCATCCGCGCAGAAGTGGATTCCCGCGCGGAAAAGATCGGCTATAAGATCCGTGAAGCCCGCCTGCAGAAGATCCCCTATATGCTTGTTGTAGGCGCAAAAGAAGAGGAAGAGGGCAAAGTTGCTGTGCGCAGCCGCTTCCTGGGCGACGAGGGAGCAAAATCCCTGGATGAGTTTATCGCTTCCATAAAAGAAGAGATCAGAAACAGAGAGAACAGAAAAGTAGAAGTGACGGAATAAGATATGACAAAACCGATCATGATAAAAACGCTTTCCCTGGGCGACGGACAGCCCAAAATCTGCGTGCCTCTTACCGGTGGTACGGCTGAGGAGCTGTTTCAGGAAGCGGAAAAAATAAAAGAAGCCGGAGCAGATCTGGCTGAATGGAGAGCGGATTTTTATGAAAATCTGTCCGATACAGACAGGCTTGTAAACACAATGGGAGGCATTGCCGGGATCCTTTCCGGCATCCCTCTTCTGTTTACTGTCCGTACAGAGAAAGAAGGCGGGAAAGCCGGGATTTCCCCGGAGGAGTACGAAAGCATCAATCTGGCTGCGGCCAGGAGCGGATTTGCGGATCTTGTGGATGTGGAAATCTTTTCCTGCGGGCAGCCTGAGAAGCTTATCCGCCGGCTTCAGGAAACCGGCGTGAAGGTTATCGGTTCCAGCCATGATTTTCAGAAGACCGACAGCAGGGAGGTTCTGCTGGAGCGTTTTAAGGAGATGGACGGAACCGGAGCGGACATTCTGAAAATGGCGGTCATGCCCGATGAGTTTGACGATGTGGCGGCCATTATGCAGGTAACAAGCGAAATGGTACATAAATACACGGACAGGCCGGTGATCTCCATGGCCATGGGCGGCCTGGGATCTATCAGCCGTATCGCGGGAGAGAATTTCGGTTCCGCGGTGACTTTCGCCACAGTAGGAGCGGCTTCCGCACCCGGCCAGTTCCCGATACAGGAACTGCGGACGATGATGGAGGTCCTTCACCAGAAAAATATAAATGAAAAAAATGAAGAGAAAAATCTGCGCTGAGAAAATTTGATGGTTGTCGGAATTTCACGATAAATTCTGGATATCACCCTCTCTGTTTTGACAAAATACGCACCCCCTATCACCTATAATGAACTCACTTACCAAAGTGAGGGATTGACAGGTCATAGGGGGCTTTTTATGTCTGGAGTGATCTACATAGACGTGGTCTTTGTGACAAATCTTCTGATGGACTATATTCTTCTTTGGATACTGGGCTTTATTCTGAGACTGAAGCGTGACAGCAGGAGATGCTTTGGAGCGGCGGCCGCGGGAGCTCTTTTTGCCTGCTTTATTCTTTATATACCTGTAGATACAGGTCCGCTGATTTCAGTCCTTTTTCACGGGATATGCGCCGCGGGGATGATCCGCATTGCCTATGGGATCAAAAGGGGCGGGCTTTTGCTGAAAGCTATGATCGTGCTGTATCTGACTGCCTTTCTTGCGGGAGGCTTCTGGGAAGCGGTGGCCGGAGACTGCATGAATCTGCAGAGATATGTTTTGCTGGCTTTCTGCACCTATATGGGAATAAGCGCGGCAGTCTGTTTCGCAGATTCCATACGGAGCCGTAGAAAGAACATTTATCCCATAACCCTGTCCTGGCAGGGGAGAGAACAGGATGCTTATGGATTTTACGATACAGGAAATATGCTGTCGGACCCCATAAGCGGCGAACCGGTTTCCATTGCGGAGCCGGAACTTTTGGAGACGATACTGTCAGGAGAACTGGTAGACAGGCTGAAACACCTGAAAGAGAACCCAGGGGAGCTGAAAAGTACAGAGATTGCCGCTTTAAGACCACGCTATCTTTCCTGCCGGACGGTAGGAAATACGGAATGTCTGATGCTGGCGGTTACACTGGAGGATCTTTGTATCTACACTCCCGGAGAAGAGGTTCGTATTTCCAGACCGGTGTTCGCCCTGGCCTTTGAACCCTCCACTTTGGGAAAGGAGTACAAAGTACTTTTAAATTCCAGATTATTGCATTAGGAGGGGGCGCAATATGATAAGATCAGCAGCAGGTGCAAACTGTTATCCGTTTCAGATTTTTCAGAGACTTGTTTTTTCAAGACCGAAAGAACTGTATTATATTGGTGGAAACGATATTCTTCCGGCTCCGCTTGAGCCGCAGCGGGAAGCCTATGTGATCAGCAAGCTGGGCACCGGCCAGGAAAAAGAGGCGCGGGCGATTCTGATCGAACATAATCTGAGACTGGTGGTGTATATTGCAAAAAAGTTTGATAATACAGGGGTTGGAGTGGAAGATCTGATATCTATCGGTACGATTGGCCTTATTAAGGCGATCAACACGTTTAATCCGGTGAAAAATATCAAACTGGCAACCTACGCTTCCAGATGTATTGAAAATGAGATTCTGATGTATCTCAGGCGGAACAGCAAAACGAAAATGGAAGTTTCCATTGATGAACCTCTGAATGTGGACTGGGACGGGAATGAACTGCTGCTGTCAGATATTCTGGGAACAGACGAGGATGTGATCTCGCGGAGACTGGAGGACGAAGTGGAGATCGTCCTTCTGGGAAAGGCCATTGACAAGCTTTCTCCCAGAGAACAGACGATCATCAAACTTCGTTTTGGCCTGAACAGCGCGGAAGGAAAAGAAAAGACGCAGAAAGAAGTGGCCGATCTTCTGGGAATCTCCCAGTCTTATATCTCCAGACTGGAAAAGCGTATTATGAAAAGGCTGAAAAAAGAGATTGTTAAATATGAATGAAATAATTTCGCGAAAACGGAGCATACTAAAGAAAAAAGGAGTGTGTGCCATGAACGCGAACGCGGAATTACTGAATTTTATTTATCAAAATTCTCAGATGGGAACAGATACCCTGAATCAGCTTATAGAAGCCACAGACGACTGTTCTTTCCGGAACTTTCTCCAGAAACATCTGGAAGGATATGAACGTTTTCATAAAGAGGCCAGACAGCTTCTGAATGAAAACGGCTGCGATGAGAAAGGGCTGGGCTCTTTTGACAAGATCAAGACTTATCTGATGGTAAACGTCCAGACGATGAAAGACGGATCGGTGTCAAATATGGCAGGCATGCTGATCAACGGCAGTACCATGGGGATCATTGACGCAGTGAAGAAGCTGCATCAGTATGAAAAGGAAGCAGATAAAAAAATCCTTCACCTGATGGGAGAGCTTCAGAAGTTTGAAGAAAAAAATATTGAAGAACTGAAGGCATATCTGTAAAAAGTGTGCAGCCGTGGGAAAAGAAGCTCCTGCGGCTGTATTCTTTTGCCGTACAGGGTTTACATATTGTGAAAATTCTGTTAAAATCTAAAGCATATTGTCGGCGGTGCTTTGATACGTCAATTCATGAACGCTGAAAAGTGCATCATGTTAATGTGCCAAAGCACGCCTGTTCGGGGCGACCTGAAAAAATTATTTTAACTTATAGGAGGGGAAAAATGTCAGGCGATACAATAAAAATTTTATGCGCCATGATCGGTTATATGCTGATCGTAATCTGCATAGGCCTTTATTTCGCAAAACGCGCCCAGGCAAACTCGGAAAACTACTTCCTGGGAGGCCGTTCTCTGGGACCGTGGGTTGCGGCAATGAGCGCCGAGGCGTCGGATATGAGCGGATGGCTCCTGATGGGACTGCCCGGCGTGGCATACTGGTGTGGAATTGCAGACGCGGCCTGGACGGCCATTGGACTTGCGCTTGGAACTTACATAAACTGGCTGATTGTGGCAAAGAGACTGCGGAGATATTCTGCTGTTTCCGGAGACGCGATCACAGTTCCCGACTTTCTCAGCAACCGTTTCCATGAGAAGAACAAGGTGATACTGGGAATTTCGGCTCTGTTTATTCTGGTATTTTTTACCGTATATGCTTCAAGCTGTTTTGTTACCTGTGGAAAGCTGTTTGCCACACTGTTCGGAGCGTCCTATCATTCTATGATGATCGCAGGAGCTGTTTTTGTAGTGGTATATACGTTTATCGGCGGCTTTCTTGCAGAAAGCGCTTCGGATTTTATGCAGGCAGTGGTCATGGTGATCGCTCTTCTTACGATCCTGATACTTGGAACTACGGCTGCCGGGGGCATTGGAGCAGTGATCGACAATGCAAGAGATATTCCGGGATTTTTAAGCTTTGTTGGTATTGCGACGCCGCAGACAGACAGCGAGGGAGTTCAGATTGCGGTAAACGGGGCGGCTCAGTTTGGCGAAGCCGGGAAATATGGTTTCCTGACCATTATTTCCACACTTTCCTGGGGACTTGGATACTTTGGAGTTCCGCAGGTACTGCTCCGCTTTATGGCTATCCGTAAAGAGGAAGAACTGAAAAAGTCCAGAAGGATTGCTACAGTATGGTGTGTGATCTCCCTGTTCGCGGCAGTATCCATCGGTGTGATCGGCCGTGCGCTGTTTCCGGCAGAGCCGTCTCTGGCAACTGCCAGCGGTGCGGAAAACGTGTTTGTCGTACTCTCGCAGCATCTGCTTCCTCCTGTTCTGGCAGGTGTGATCATGGCGGGTATCCTGGCGGCTACTATCAGTTCTTCAGACTCCTATCTTCTGATCGCGGCTTCCGCTTTTTCAAAGAATATCTATGAGGGTATCCTGAAAAAAGGAAAAGCGGACGATAAAAAGGTTATGAACGTTTCCAGAGCGGTACTGCTTGTGATCGCTCTTCTCGGCCTTGTGATCGCCTGGGATGAGGACAGCGTTATCTTTACTCTGGTATCCTTTGCCTGGGCGGGCTTTGGAGCTACCTTCGGTCCTGTTATGCTGTTCTCTCTTTTCTGGAAGAGGATCAACCGTGCAGGAGCCATTGCAGGTATGCTTTCCGGCGGAATTTCCGTCTTTGTATGGAAGAATCTGTTAAGTCCCATGGGTGGCGTATGGGGAATTTATGAATTATTCCCGGCCTTTATCATCTCCTGTATTTTCATTGTGGCGGTTTCTCTTTGTACAAAGGAACCGGATAAGGAAATCCAGAAGGAATTTGATATAGCGGCAGGAAAATAAAGATGTTACAGCCCGAAAACTCCGGGGCAGACGTGCGCAGCGACGTCTGTTCCGGAGTTTTTGCGTGCCCGGCAGGCGATTGGCGTACCTACACGAACAGACATTTGCCGGGATGCGGCCGGCCGGCGTCATTGTTCCTCAGCACACTATGACAGGAATATAATAAGAATTTAAGGAGCTACATATATTAAAATGAAAACATGCCGGAGGATGTGCGTTGGTGCGTAAATACGTTATAGAATGGAGTATGGCCTGTCTGCTTCTGGTAAGTTTCTATTTTCTGTCCAGACAGGCCGCTCAGGTATCGGCAGAACTTGGAAAGCAGGCAAACACGGAGAAGATGATCATAGTGGATCCCGGACACGGGGGAAAGGATCCGGGAATGGTAGGCGTAGGCGGCCTTGAAGAAAAAGGGATCAATCTGGAGATTTCTCTGATCCTGAGAGATATTCTGGAAGAAAGAGGATGGAACGTATTCCTGACCAGAGAATCAGACAGAGGTCTCTATGACGAGACGGCTGACAATAAAAAGGCTCAGGATCTACAGAGAAGAATCGCGCTGATCAATGAAAAAAATCCGGTACTGACAGTCAGCATACATCAGAACAGCTATAAGGATCAGACGGTAAAAGGCCCCCAGGTTTTTTACTATAAAAGCTCCAAGGAAGGTAAAAAGCTGGCGGAGTGTATCCAGGAAACGATGAACGAAGAACTGAAGATCGAGAACCCCAGAAAAGCGAAAGGAAATACAAGCTACTATCTTCTGAAAAAAAGCTCCTCTGCCCTGGTAATCGCAGAATGTGGATTTATGACAAATCCTGAGGAAGCGAAACTGCTTCAGACAGAGAAATACCAGAAAAAAACAGCAGAGGCTGTAGCAGACGGGATTGAAAAATATCTTTCGGATTTATAGAAACCTGGAAATTGTGAAAAACTGAAGATTTTTTCCGGAAGGGGGTTTGCCTGGAAGGTTAATTTTGTTATACTGAAACATAGCGTTAGTGTGCAAAAGACAGCCGTAGCGTGCTGAGGAGTAAAAATGCTGGGAATAATATATGTGATTTTTATATTTTTAGTGGGAAAAGAATTTCTGCCAAAGACGGGGCAATCCCGTCTTTGGCTTCTTTTGCCAGCATCATTTGGTGTGGGGACGCTGGCGATGGGCTGGACAACCTATATGGCGGCTTTTCTGGTCAGCGTATGTTTGGGTCAGGAGGAACCGCTGTTCTGGGCAAACCTTATCGTGCTGGCCGCAGCGTTTATTTTTCTGGCTGTCATTTACTGGAGAAGGATCAGGAAAGGCAGTAAAGGGCTGTTTTCCGGAACCTGGGTCCAGGGAGAAAAAAGAAAATTTCCGGGAGAAGCGCTGTTCTTTTTTATTCTTTTTGTTCTTCTTTCCTGGATTATGTTTTACGTGTTTTATATTAAGGACGGTACGCTGTATTCCGGATTTACGGTATACGGAGATTATGCTCCGCATACAGCTATGATGCGTTCCTTTTCAAGAGGAAACAATTTTCCCACGCAGTATCCCCATTTTGGCGGGGAAGATGTAAAATATCATTTTATGTTCCAGTTCCTTATAGGAAATCTGGAATATCTGGGGCTCCGGCTGGATGTGGCATATAATATGATGAGCGTTTTCGCTCTGCTTGGGTTCCTGATGCTTTTATATTGTCTGGCCGGAAGGATCACCGGAAGCAGAAAAGCAGGAGCTCTGACAGTCATATTTTTCTTTTTCAGAAGTTCTCTGACGTTTTTCCGCTTTCTGTGGGAACATCTCAAGGCAGGAGATCTCCTTTTGACGCTTGCCGGAAATACGTCGTTTATCGGATATACGCCTAACGAAGACTGGGGGCTGTGGAATTTTAATGTTTATCTGAATCAGAGACATCTGGCATTCGGGCTTCTGATCGTCGCCATGGCTTTATGGTTTTATCTGGAATGGGTGGAGGCTGGAGCCGGGCATGAAGAGAAAGGAATTCGATGGCTGAAAGACCGCTTTTTTACAGCGGCGGCATGGCGTTCCCGCAATCTGGAGGGAGCTCTGGCGGCCGGTCTGCTTCTTGGCCTTACCACTTTCTGGAACGGAGCGGCAGTGATCGGCGGCCTTCTGATTCTGATGGGCTATGCGGTTTTCTCAGACGGAAAGCTGGACTATCTTTTTACTGCCGTCGTAGCGGTATTGTTATCTGTACTTCAGTCCAGAATTTTTATCAGAGGCTCCGCTGTGGAAACATCCTTTTACTGGGGATTTCTTGCGGAGGATAAAAGCATCGCCGGAGTGATATGGTATCTGTTCCAGATGAGCGGCATTTTTTTTCTCGGTGCGGCTGTACTTTTTTTCTTCCTGAAAAAAAGAGTTCAGAGAGCAGTGCTTGTGAGCTTCCTCTTTCCGCTGGTTTTTGCCTTCTGCATGTCGCTGACGCCGGATATTACGGTAAATCATAAATATATTATGATCTCCTATGCGTTTCTGGCAATGTTCTGGGCGCTGGCGGCAGTGCGGATATTCCGGAAACGGAGGCCCGGAAAGGTGCTGGCGGTTATTTTGACAGTGGCTCTTACAGCCACGGGGATTTACGACTTTGTGATCATTCTGAGAAATAACGGACCGGGACACCGGGTTACAGTTTCTATGGACAGCGATCTGACAGAATGGCTCTGTCAGAATCTGGACAGTACAGACCTTATCCTGACGCCGGAATACAGTATAAACGAAGTGACGATGGCTGGCGTTATGATGTACCTGGGATGGCCTTACTACGCCTGGTCGGCAGGATATGATACTTACGGGCGGGCGGCGAAGGCAGTGGAAATTTATACCTCAACAGACCAGGAAGCAGTACGGAAACTTGTAAAAGAGGAAAAGATTACCTATATTCTTTACGAAGAAGGAATGGAGTTTGAGGGCGAGCTCTGCAGGGAGGATACGATCCGTGAGCTTTATCCTCTTGTATATCAATCAGATGATGGGAGGATCCGAATATATGAAACATAAGAATTTAAAGAAAACAGCAGGAAAGCTGATCCCGGCGGTTCTGCTTCTGGCACTGTCAGGATTTCTTCTGAAAGGAGACGTCTGGACCTTTTGGACGTGGTGGCTTCTGGCGGCGGTAATGGGAATCGTCGCCATGCCTCTGACCGGTATGATCTTCCGGAATTTTGACGACCGGGGGTGGATGTTTTCCAAAGTGCTGATGACGGCGGTTGCGGGATTTCTGACATGGTTTCTTGTCTCTGTAAAGATCCTCCGGTTCACTGTCCCTGTGTGCATTGGAGTAACTCTGTTCTGCGGGGCGGCATGTATTCTGGCTCTGTACAGACAGCATAAAAAAGGAGTGGAATGTCTTCCGTTGGATCATCTGGAACTGGTTTACTGGGAGGAGATCCTGTTTTTTGCCTTTTTCCTTTTATGGACCTATCTGGCCGGCTTCCATCCTGCGGCCTACGGAACAGAAAAATTTATGGATTACGGCTTTATGGAAGCCATGATGCGCAGCGATACGCTTCCGGCGGTAGATCTATGGTACTCTCAGGGAAATATTAACTACTATTATGGCGGACAGTATTTTGCGGTCTTTCTCACAAAGCTTACAGGAAGCAGCGTGGAGATCACTTATAATCTGATGCGGACGTTTGTGGCCGGGCTTGCCTTTATCCTGCCGTTTTCCCTGGTCTATCAGATGACAAAAGACCGTCTGGGCCATTTCCGGGTAGGCTGGAAGAAACCTCTGCCTGCGATAACGGCGGCAGTAGCCGGGATATCTGTTTCTATTGCGGGAAATATGCACTATGTGGTCTATGCCTGGATCGTTCCGCTGATACAGAAGCTTACCGGACAGGAAGTCGACAGCTACTGGTTCCCGGACGCTACCAGATATATCGGATACAATCCGGAGGTGGAAGATAAAACCATCCATGAGTTTCCCTGTTACTCCTTCGTACTGGGAGACCTTCACGCCCATGTGGTAAATATCATGTTTGTCCTGCTTCTTCTGGGAATCCTTTATGCATGGGCGGTAAATGTCCGTAAGGAGAAATTTCCGGCGGAGGAAGAATCCGGGAAATTCTGGGCAAAGCAGCTTCTGATGCCCCATCTCCTTCTTGCGGGATTTCTTCTTGGAATGTTCCACTGGACAAATTACTGGGATTTTGTGATTTATTTTGTTGTGACAGGCGCAGTGTTGCTGTTTTCCAATATTATTCTCTTTCGGGGACGCTGGAAATGGATCCTTGCGGTTACCGCTGCCCAGGCGGCGGAGATATTCGCCGTTGCCACTGTCGTGATCATGCCTTTTACGCTTCAGTTTGAAACAATGATCCAGGGAGTGGCGCTTGCGAAGAATCACTCCATGATTCATCAGCTCCTTATTTTGTGGGGACTTCCGGCAGCGCTGGTAATTTCCTTTGTGATCATACTTCTGGTGCAGAAGCTTCGAACTGCGGAAAAAAAGACGCCGTACCATTTTCTCGCTTCACTGAAAATCCCGGATATGTTCGCGGTAATTATGGGACTCTGCGCCCTCGGGCTGGTTCTGATCCCGGAGCTGGTATATGTGAGAGACATATATGAAAACGGAAGCGCAAGAGCAAACACGATGTTTAAACTGACGTACCAGGCATATATTATGTTCGCCATGACGATGGCCTATGTGATCTTCCGCTTTATAGCCGTTTTCCGCAAAAAGATTCTTAAGGCAGCAGGGGGAGCGGCGCTTTTCCTTCTGATCTGTACCTGGGGCTATTTCGGGAACAGTGTGGGCGCATGGTTTGGAAACGTTCTGGATCCTTCACAGTACAGGGGACTGAACGCCACTGCGTTTCTGGAAACGGATTTCCCGGAAGACGCGGCGGGAATCCGGTGGCTGAAGAGTCATATTACAGGTTCTCCCGTGGTACTGGAGGCGAATGGAGACAGTTATACGGAATATGAGAGAGTTTCCGCGATGACCGGGCTTCCTACGATTCTGGGCTGGTATGTTCACGAATGGCTCTGGAGAAACGACGTAAGCGATCTGAATGCGAAAGCCGCGGATATTGAAGCAATCTATACTTCAAATGATGAGGCTCAGGTGGAAGCTCTTCTGGAAGAATATGACGTGGCCTATATTTTTGTAGGTTCCTGCGAACGGAGCAAATATGGAGAAAACCTGAATAACGATATGCTGAAAAATATGGGACAGATTGTTTTCCAGGACGGAACATATGAAACTTATATCGTGAAGGTGGCTTAAGAGAGGCGCCAGGACCTTCAAAACGCAGGTTGTAAACTGCCTGAAAATAACTTATAATAGCGTTAATGAGAAAAACGTTGGATAAGGTCAGCATCGATGTACAAGGGGACAATACGGTCGATAAAGGGCTGATTTCTGCCCCTTTTGTGTTACTTTCACTCCGCGTACGTCCTGTACGCGTCGTTCAAGTGCCTGAAAGGGGGCAGAAATCATCACCTTTTCGACTCGTAGACTCCAACCGTAGGAATTTCAGTGATTTACAAGGCAGACGATTGAGGCGTACTGGACGTACGCCGATTGAGGATAACACAGTAA
>DXGV01000025.1 GCA_019113745.1 Candidatus Blautia intestinavium | reverse complement strand
GATGTTCCAGAGATATCTTCTGAGCGAAAAAAAGGGAACGGATTCTTCATGGAAAAGATTCTGGCCGAAGCAGCGGTAAGTTCTGTGGCTGCAGCGGAAAAAATAGAGGAAATTAAAAGAATGGATTAAACGTCTTTGAGACGGTAATTGATGCTGGAAGTGATGTACAAGCTGCATAGAAATTGTGCTGATTTGATAAGTAGAGCCACTGATTTTTGTGCAGTTACTACAAAACAATAACTGTCTCAAGGAAGCTTGACGCATGGTAAAAGAGTACATATAAGCCGGGCGGCGGGTGTGCGTAGATTATGTAGTCCGTATGTGTTGGATATAGCCCTTTTTTGCTATGTCAATAACCGTCTCAAAGATGGGTAGAACGTTTGAAGAAAAGGGATTCTGTCTCAAAGAAACGGAGAGCATGAAAGCATATACATTTCCGCCTCGAAAGCAGCGGTCTTGGAGACGACAAGATAGCATTAAATATAGCAATAAATAAGATTCTTTATTTCTTCCGGATTAAAGTCTGAGATATCCGGGTGTGAAGAAGAGAGCAATTGATTGAGCGAATTATTTAGAGAACAACATACGATTGTGGGTAGGAATGTGATTATCCACACAGATGCCATTAATCATAAGAAGTTATCATCACTACAGTGAGAAGGGAAGGCTACAGATGAAGATTTCATTTTCTCCGCCGGACATGACGGAGTTGGAAGTACAGGGAGCGGCGGATGCTATTAAATCCGGATGGATCACTACAGGTCCCAAAACAAAAGAATTTGAACGGCGGATTGCAGAATTCTGTCATGTGAACAAAGCTGTTTGTTTAAACTCACAGACTGCCTGTGCCGAGATGGCGCTTCGGCTTCTTGGAATTGGAGATCAGAATGATCAGAACGGCGGGGCTTCTTCTGATGAAGTAATCGTTCCTGCTTATACATATACAGCATCAGCTTCTGTTGTGTGCCATGTGGGAGCGAAGTTGGTTTTGATTGATTCTCAGCCTGATTCTTTGGAAATGGATTACGATGCGGTAGCGGCTGCGATTAACGAGAATACGAAAGCCATTATTCCGGTTGATCTCGGGGGTGTGCCATGTGATTATGACAGACTGTTTGCAATTTTAGAGGGGAAGAAGGTTATCTTCAAGCCTTCAAATGAGTTGCAAAAGACTATCGGCAGAGTAGCGATCTGTTCAGATGCGGCTCATGCGTTTGGAGCATCTTATCATGGCAGGATGATTGGATCTATAGCAGACTTCACTAGCTTTTCATACCATGCTGTAAAAAACCTGACGACCGCCGAGGGAGGAGCACTGACCTGGAATATTCCGGGGATTGATGATGAAGAACTGTACCACCAGGCTCAGCTTTACAGCCTCCATGGACAGTCAAAGGATGCTCTTGCAAAGACGCAGCTTGGCGCATGGGAGTATGACATTGTTGGTCCTTGGTATAAGTGCAATATGACAGATATCATGGCAGGCATCGGTCTGGCACAGCTGTCCCGGTATGAAGGAATACTGGAAAGGCGTAAGGAGATTATAAGCAGATATGACGCGGCGTTCAAGCAGCTCGGTGTGATGGTTCTTCCACACTATACCGATGAGCATCAGTCCTCCGGGCATCTCTATATTACCAGAGTGCCGGGGATAGGTATAGAGCAGCGGCAGGAGATCATTGTGAAGATGGCGGAAGCTGGTATTGCAACGAATGTCCATTATAAGCCACTTCCGATGATGACAGCGTATAAGAAACTGGGATTCGATATTAAAGATTATCCGAATGCTTATAGACAGTTTGAAAATGAGATTACACTTCCGCTGCATACGAAGCTGACGGATGAGGAAGTGGAGTATGTGATTGAGAAGTATTGTGAAATAGTGAAGGGGTATGTGTGAGAAGTCCCTTACAAAGAGAAAACGAGGTAGACACAGTGATTAGTGGGAAAAAAGTTCAGTTAAGAGGAATTACACATGAGGATACCTCTTTGATATACCAGTGGGTTAATCGGGAAGACTTACGTGATCTTACCGGTACTTTATATCCTGTATCTGAGTATGAACACGAGCAATGGATAAAAAATGTGACGACAGACAGCAAGCAGAAATTGTTCGCCATTTATGTGGATAATAGCTGTATTGGTACGATTGGCATTAAGAACATTGACTATTTTAACAGTAATGCTGAACTGTTCATCAGCATTGGTGAAGAGGCCCCAGATTATGCGGGGGGGGGACAGATGCAGTTAATACATTAGTGGATTTCTGCTTCAAGCATTTGAACTTACATAAAATCTATTTGCACGTTTTTGAATCTAACAAGCGTGCGATCAGATGCTATGAAAAAGCTGGATTTCATGTCGAAGGTAATCTTTTGGAGCATCATTTTGGACAAGGAAAATATGAAACGGTATTAGTTATGGGGAGGATATCTATGTACATCATTATAGGTGCGTCTAGTTTTATTGGCGTTTATACAGCGGATGAGTTTCTGAAACAAAGTTGCGAGATTATTGTTACAGGCAGAAAAAATAAATTCAAGGAGCATTATGACTCTTTGGGAGTAGAATACATAAATTTGGATCTCACACAGCCTCAGGATTTCGAGAAGCTCCCCAAGTCCGGCGTAGACGGAGTCATTCTGCTGGGGGGACTTCTTCCTGCGAATGCCCCTGTAAATTTAGATTATGATGAGAATGCAGCAGAGTATTTTCAGGTAAATACCATAGGAACAATTAACGTTCTTGAGTACTGTAGAAAAAATGGAATTCAACGTGTTATATCAAATTGCTCCTACGCAGATGTGCGTGGAACGTGGGGTAAGAAAACAATCACTGAGGATGAACCCAGAGATTTTATCTATACAGGGGATCATGCAGTATATGTCTTTTCTAAAAACGCCGCAAATGACATACTGGAATATTACAATCAGCAGCACAATATGAAAAACGCCTGGTTTCGCTTTCCACCAGTTTATGGCGTTGGCCCTCATGATTCGCTTTATATAAATGGTGAGTTGAAAAAATCGGGTCTGAAAATATTTATAGATAATGCCTCCGAAGGGAAAGACATCTGCATTTACGGAAATAAAGATTTGAGTAGAGATGTCATATATGTAAAAGATGTTGCCCGTGCATTTTATCTGGCAATGAAAAGCGAGAAAACTTATGGATTATATAACATGACATCTGGACAAGGAGTAACCCTCCAGCAACAGGCAGAAGTGATTGCCGATTTATGGGCACCTGCACCGGATAAGAAATCGAAAATCACTTATAAACCGGAGGTAGTGAATAATACGCCGTCATATCTGTTTTCGATGGAAAAGGCCAGAAAAGATTTTGGATTTGTTCCTGAGTATGCGGATTTTCGGGTGATGATGACAGATTATAAGAAGGATCTGGATGCTGATAAATATCGGGAGTTGTTTAATTATGTCAAATGAGATGAAACCGTCAGGTTCCTTGCCATTTAGAGCCATAAAGAGAACTTTTGATTTGCTGTGTTCTTTGATTTTGATGATTCCAATAGGAATAGTGATAGTTATTTCTGCCATTTTTATTAAAGCAGAAGATGGTGGCCCAGTTTTCTATATGGCTGAAAGAACAGGAAGGTTTGGAATACCTTTTAGAATGTATAAATTGCGCTCAATGAAAGTAAATGCACCGGACATCCGACTCGCAGATGGTTCAACGTACAATGGAGAAGATGATCCGCGAGTGACGCGGTTTGGAAGAGTTGCACGCAAAACGAGCATTGATGAATTACCTCAAGTAATAAACATCTTAAAAGGGGACATGAGTTTTATAGGACCAAGACCTGACACACCTATGTATTTGGATAAATATACGGATGAAGAAAGAATGGCGTTAACTGTAAGGCCTGGAATTACCGGATATAATCAGGCGATTAACAGAAACGCGGTTTTAACAAAGGAAAAGTTAAAAAATGATGTCTATTATGTCAAGCATCTTTCGCTGTGGTTTGACATCAAAATTGTTTTCATGACTGTAATTACTGTTTTGAGCCATAGAAACATTAACCGATCAACGGCTGCAGATGGTGATACATACATACTCAAGGAAGAAAAGACAGTTCGAAAAAAATAGAGTGGGTACATGTTTATGAAAAAACTGATGATTCTTGGCGCCAGTATATTGCAGGTGCCGGCGATAGAAAAAGCTAAATCAATGGGGCTAAAAGTTATTGCTGCCGATATGAATCCGGATGCTGTTGGATTTAAGATTCCGGATGTTGTGAAAGAAGTTATCAGTACAATTGATACACCAGCAATTCTTGAAGCGGCGAAAAGACATCAGATCGACGGTGTCATGACTTTGGCATCAGATATGCCAATGCAGTCTGTGGCTGTGGTAAGTCGTGAGATGGGATTAGTAGGAATAAGCGAAGACACAGCTCTAAAGGCGACTAATAAAGCATTTATGCGGGATGCGCTAAAAGAAGCAGGCGTTCCGGTTCCACTTTATTTCCGGGTAAAAGGAAAAGAGGCTTTTCTAAAAGCAGTAGAAGAGGTAAGAAATGGTGGCTACAAATGTATTGTCAAGCCAGCAGACAATTCCGGCAGCAGGGGCGTCGACCTTCTTAAAGACGATACTGATATAAATACAGCTTATGAATATACAATTCAGTATTCTCGTGGTGGTGAGATTGTTGTAGAAGAATTCATGGAAGGACCGGAAGTAAGTGTGGAGACGCTTGCTGTGAATGGGGATATCAATGTAATCCAGATAACAGATAAGGTGACCACAGGCGCTCCATATTTTGTGGAGATGGGTCACAGTCAGCCTAGTTTGTTAAGCGAATCGACGAGAAAAAGAATTGCTGAGGTAGCTATTGCAGCAAATAAGGCTATTGGAATAAAGAACGGTCCGTCTCATACAGAAATAAAGGTTACTCAAAGCGGACCAAAGATTGTTGAGCTTGGTGCGAGGCTGGGTGGGGATTGTATTACTACGCATCTGGTTCCGTTATCTACAGGCGTAAATATGGTTGAAGCGAGTATTAGGATTGCTATCGGAGAGAGACCGGACCTGAAACTAAAGTGGAATAAAGGAGCTGCTATCAGATATTTGAGGACTGATACAGGAACGATTAAGAAAATAACCGGAATCGAAAATGCTGAGAAAGTTCCTGGTGTCAAGCAAGTGTCAATCGTCCATGGTATTGGTGAGCAAATAGGGGAGATTAAGAGTAGCGTTGACAGAGCAGGATTTGTAATTGCACAAAGTGAAGATGCTACAAAAGCCATTGCAGTTGCAGAGGAAGCTATTAGAGCAATTGACATAGTAGTTGCAGAGGAAATGTGAGAATGAACTTATTACTATATAGTGCCTATTATGAGCCGGAAGTGGCTGCGAGTTTGTATTTATCTACAAATCTATATGAAGATTTCGCAGCATCCGGAATGAATGTAAGATTATATACACCTTTACCAACACGTGGCGTAACGGACGAGGTACGTAATTCTTATCGAGGAAGAATTGAAAAAAAGATTGATAACAGGCTCGAAATAATAAGGTTAAATATTCCAAAAGAAAGCAAAAGTACCATGAAGAGAGCTCTCCGTTATTTATGGATGAATTTTGTTTTTATTTGCAATGCCTCAAAGTTCGATGCAGATGCAATTTTCGTTCAGTCAACGCCGCCAACACAAGGTGCAATGGCAGCGATAATAAAGAAAAAGAAGAAAATACCATTTATATATAATCTTCAAGATGTATTTCCAGATTCGCTTGTGGGAGCGGGAATGACCAAAGAGAATTCATTTATCTATAGAATTGGGAGAAGGATTGAGGATTATACTTACAGGAATGCCGATCGTATCATTGTGATCTCGAACGATATAAAACAAAACATCATTAATAAGGGTGTGCCAGAAGAGAAGATTGTTGTTGTGCCAAATTGGATTGATGCAGAGAAGATTCATCCTATTGCTAAAGAGGATAACTACTTATTCGACAAATATTATATTCCGAAGGATAAGTTTACGGTTGTATATGCAGGGAATCTTGGATACGCACAGAACATAGAAGTAATAATCAAAAGCGCAGAGCTGCTAAAAGAACACAAAAGTATACAATTTGTTGTTTTCGGAAAGGGCGCACAGGAAGACGAATATAAGGAAATGGCAGCCGGACTGGACAATGTACATTTTTTCCCTATTCAGCCCTATAGCGAAGTTTCTTATGTATACAGCATAGGGGATGTTTCAGTAGTTCCTTGCAAAAAAGGTTTTGGAGGCAGCGCGATGCCAAGTAAAACATGGAGCATTATGGCAACGGGAACTCCTGTGTTAGCAAGTTTTGATCCAGGGACTGAAATGGAAAGTATCATTAAAACAGAAGAAGTTGGGCTGTTTAACATTGCAGACGATTTTGAAGGATTGACGGATAACATATTGAAATTATATACAGACGAAGGTTTCAAAGAAAGATTAGGAATGAATGCACGTACATATGTTGAAAACAATTTAAATAGAAGAGTATGTACTCAAAAATATATAGATACGATAATGGAGATAGTATAAATGCCAGAAGTAAGTGTTATTATACCTTTTTACGCACGTGTTGATTGGTTAAAGGAAGCTGTAGACAGCGTATTACTCCAAAATTTTAAAGATTATGAAATAATAGTTGTTAATGATGGTTCACCTGAAAATATGACGGAATTTTTGGCACAATATTCTAACAAAATCAAGTATATAAAAAAGGAGAATGGTGGGCCTTCAACTGCACGTAATGCAGGAATAGAAATTGCGACGGGAAAATATATTGCCTTTTTGGATTCAGATGATCGATGGCTGCCTAAAAAACTAAAAACACAATTAGAATATATGAAGAAAAATGATGTCATTTGGTCGTATTGTGGTTATAGAACTTTCGGGGGCGGAGAAAGTGTTGAATATAAAATGACTGATTCAGACATCCCAATTGTTCATCGGTATAATACACCATATATCGCTACGCCGTGCGTAATGATTGAACGACAGTATTTGGTAGATTGTCCGAATGTGAGATTTAATCCGGATTTAAGATATGGCCAGGATTCATATTTTTGGCTGATGATTAATGCCGATAATCCTATATTGGCAATCCCTGATGTACTTGTAGAAGTTCGAATCAGAGGAGGAAATGCTTCTAAACGTGCAAGAGTTCAGATTCAGGCAAGAAGCAATGTTTGGAAGTGTAGAAAAGATAACAAAAAGCAGCTAATAGATAAATATAATATTAGTATTTTATTTAAACTGGCTTCAGAACTTTGTGTGATTGGTGACAAAGTGATTTCAGTATTTGAAAAAAAGTACTCTCCTGAAACAGTGGAGAAAGTGTCAAAGGTACTTTTTGTGGTGCCTTGGGCGCTATTTAAAATTGATAGAAAGATTAATTGTAAGTATGTTTAGGAAAATATATTAAGTATGTTTAGGAAAATATATTCATTGCAACAAAAAATTTATGAGTTCAAAAGAAAATCAGCCGATATCGGAGTGCCAATTTTTATGATTCACCATGTTAGCGACGCTCCTCTGAATGAGGAAGTGAATTTGTCAATTCGCACGACTGAGTTCAAAACCTTTATAAATGGATTGATGAATGAAGGGTATCAAATTATTAGACCTGATCAACTTGAAGAAAGTTTTGAAAAGAAGGCGTGCATGATTACATTTGACGATATTTTTAAAGATGCATTGGAAAATGGTATTTCCTTTTTAGAAGATAATCATATACCCTATGTTTGTTTTATCTCCCCGGGATTTCTTGGGGCAGAAAGATATATTAATGAGAGCGAATTAGATGTTTTGCGAAAAAGCAGTCACTGTACAATAGGAGCACATGGCATAAATCATAAACTATTTCGAAAACTGACAGGAAATGAAAAGGCGGAAGAAATATCGAAAGAAAAGCACGAGTTACTATTAGGATGTGAAATTGAGGATTTTGCCTTTCCTTATGGATCACTTTACGGTTGTGATAAAACATCTATTAAAATGACGAATGAGCAATATCTGAGAGTTTATTCTACATTAAACTATCAGGCAACTAGAGATTCTACGTATTTCATTCCTAGAATTAACCTAAATTCAAAATATATATGGCTCCACAAACGTAATGGTAGAAAATGATGACGATTAAAAAGAAAAATTTATTAGTAATTATAATATGCTTGGCCGTGTTTTTAAACAATATATCACAATTGCCAATATTTGTTGATTTAAAAATTACATCTCCTATAGCAATTATTGGATGGGCAGTTGCCTTTTTGGCGATTGTGCCAGAGGTTAAGTTTCGAGTTCATAGTATTTTATTTCCATCGATTACTTTAGTATTTTGTGCGTTTTTTTGGATAGTTACAAATAATAATTATTTTTCGGAGATAAATAGAAATTTCTTCTTGTCTGTCATTATCTTTATTATGGGATATAGCTATGCACCTTTTCTTGATAGGGATTCATTTAGAAGAATTGGATTGTTTTATATAATAAGTACAGTGATTACTTCTATCTCAGTTTGGTATAGTTATTTATTGGGTACTAATAGTTTAAGTGTAGCGGAATATGCATATACACCTAAGAATTCTTTATCACAAATCATATTGACAGCAATTATTTTACTATTTGTGAGTTTTATAATGTATAGGCAAAGCCATAATAGAAAAATTATTTATATTATAACAATTTTAGCGCTATTGTTCGAGGTATTTGTTTTATTTACCCTAAGATCGCGAGCCACTCTTATTGGTTTTTTGCTGAGCGTTACATTTTTTTTATTATGCAAAGATGAAGGTACAAGAACAAGAAAATATAAGAGTATAGTTATTGTGATCCTTCTGATATTAACTGTCACTGTCTTTGTTAGTGAATCGTTTTATACTATTGTTTTTGATAATATAATTTTTGCAGGACGAAATCCCAATAATCTAAATGAACTATCATCAGGACGTATAAATATTATATCGAGTTTTCCAGAACTAATTAAAGGGCATTGGTTGACTGGCATAGGTAATTATTATTTTGAATGTTTTCCTTTGGCAGAACTATTGAATAACGGGATTATCGTAGGATTATCACAAATTCTTTTTGCGTTATTGCCATTAATTTGGTGGGCGAATAAAGGAAGATATATTTTATGCAAGGAATATAGAATGATATTTGCGTGTGTTTCAGTTGTATATATTATTAATGGATTCTTTGAATGCTTGGCACCCTTTGGCCCAGGAGCAAAATGCTCATTTCTATGGATACTTTATGGAATCATGTCATGTGAATGTGAATGGAATCGAGGAAATTATTTCTTAATAGAGACTGAGAAGTAAGATCAGACATTCTATTGTGGGACTGCTTTTAGGGTGGGAGTCAAGTATGAAACAATTAATTAAAAATTTGGGTTATCAAACCATATATCAAATATTGGCGGTATGTTTGCCACTGATAACAACGCCTTATATTTCGCGTATTCTCGGGGCAAAAAGTTTGGGAATATATTCATATACATATTCAGTAGTAAATTATTTTACAATCTTTGCAATGATGGGTGTACTTAATTATGGGAGCCGCTCCATTGCCATAATAAAAAAAGATAAACAGCTACGCTCAAAGAAATTTTGGGAGATATATTTCTTACAACTCATATCTAGTTTAATAGCACTTTTAGGATATTGTGTTGTAATTTTTATATCTATTGATAATAAAGAGATAGTTCTTACTCAGTCAATTTGGATAGTTGCATGTGTGTTTGATATTAGCTGGTTCTTTTTTGGGATAGAAAATTTCAAAGTTACAGTTATAAGAAATACAATAATTAAGCTATTAACAGTCATTTCAATCTTTTTATTTGTTAGAACAGCAGAGGATTTATGGAAATATGTTGTGATAATGGCAGTGGGAACTCTACTGAGCCAATTGGCACTATGGCCGTTTCTTCGGTGGGAAGTAATTTATTGTAAGCCATCCATCCAGGGAATTTTATCTCATTTAAAACCCAATTTTCTTTTGTTTATACCGTTGATTGCAACAAGTGTTTATCACATTATGGACAAGACCATGCTTGGCATTTTCAGTACATATGAAGAATCAGGATTTTATTACAATGCTGATAAAGTGATTAACATTCCGCTGTCATTGATTACTGCGATGGGGACAGTTATGTTACCGCGTATGTCGGTTTTGGTTGCGGAAGGAAGGAAAGATGAAGAGGGAAGACTTTTTAATCAAACATTAGATTTGTTTATGTTTTTGACATATGCCATGTCGTTGGGGATTTCTGCTATTGCACAGGAATTTATCCCGGTATTTTTTGGAAGCGGCTATGAAGAGTGTGTTCGGCTAATATATGTGTTTGCTATAGTGATGGTAATTAAATCCCTTTCTAGCATTATTAGAAATCAGTATTTAATACCCAACAATGAAGAGAAGGTATATACGCGTTCAGTTATCGCCGGAGCAATTCTTAATTTTATTTGCAATTTTGTATTTCTAGTACCACTTAAACTCGGTTCTATGGGAGCAACTTTAGGTACCTTGATAGCAGAATTTGCGACATGTTTATTTTATGTCATTTTTATACAGAGAAGGATTAATATTTTAAAACCGATAATTGGCTCTCTGGTTTATGTAATTCCAGGTTTAGTGATGATTTTTGCTGTGCGAATGTGTGCGCTTCTAAATACGTCGATATTTGTTCGGATGGTCTTTGAAATTGCTGTCGGGGCAGGCATTTATTTACTGCTTTGTATTCCTATACTCAAAAAGAAGATGAGGACTATGAGCAATGCAGGATAATATTTAGAACTATTTAAAAAGAATTTTGTAAAGGAGATTAGTGAAAATGAAATTATTTGACAGACTTATCAATCATGAAGAGGCCCTTTCTCTTGTGGGTTTAGGATATGTCGGTATGCCTATTGCCCATGCTTTTGCCAAAAAAGGATTAAATGTAATAGGATTTGATTTAAATAAAGAAAAAATTGAAATCTACAAATCTGGCATTGATCCAACTAACGAGGTTGGCGATGAAGAGATCAAAAATACAAAGATTAACTTTACTTCGAATGAGAAGGATCTTCAACAAGCCAAGTTCCATATTGTAGCTGTTCCTACACCTGTGAACACTGACCACACGCCGGATTTGACCCCTGTTATTAGCGCTTCTGAGATTGTAGGACGTAATCTTGTTCCTGGGGCGATCGTAGTATATGAGTCTACAGTTTATCCTGGTTGTACAGAAGATGTTTGTATTCCGATTCTTGAAAAACAGAGCGGCTTGAAGTGTGGCGTGGATTTCAAAGTTGGCTATAGTCCTGAACGAATTAATCCTGGTGATAAGGTTCATCGCTTGGAAAATATTCATAAGATTGTGAGCGGTATGGATGAAGAATCCTTAGAGGTGATTAAAGCTGTGTACGATCTTGTGATTGAAGTTGGGACCCATCCAGTGTCAAACCTGCGTACTGCAGAGGCAGTAAAGGTGGTAGAGAACAGTCAAAGAGATATTAACATTGCATTCATGAATGAACTTGCTATGGTATTTGACCGTATGGATATTGATACAAATGAGGTTGTTGATGGCATGAATACCAAGTGGAATGCATTAGGCTTTAGACCAGGCTTGGTAGGTGGTCATTGTATTGGCGTTGATCCATATTATTTTACGTATGAAGCTGAAAAATTGGGTTATCACAGTCAGATTATATTGAATGGGCGTATTGTGAATGATTCTATGGGAGCCTATGTGGCCGATGCTGCTATCAAAAAAATGATTGAAGCAGGGCAAGCACCGAAGAAAAGTAAAGTCGTCATTCTTGGATTGACTTTTAAGGAGAATTGCCCGGATACCAGAAACTCTAAGGTAGATGATATTATTAAGCACCTTAATACATATGGAATTAAACCGATTATAGTAGATCCTTGGGCAAGTGAAAGAGACGCTCTGCAAGAGTATGGCGTAAAGTTGACTAAGCTTGAGAATGTTAAGGATGTGGATTGCGTGATTGTTGCTGTTGCCCATAATGAGTTCAAGGAATTGGGATTAGGTAGGGTCAGAGAATTATATAGAGACGTCAGTGATAAAGAAAAGGTACTAATTGATGTTAAAGGTTTATACGCAGTTAAGGAATTGCGAGAAACGAATATGACATGGTGGAGGCTGTAATTCGACAGAAAAAAGATATGAAGATAGTAAGCATTGTCCTTCATGGTAATTTTACAGATGGAATGGCTTATCAGGAAAATTGCCTTCCGTATTATCAAAAAAAGGTCTTCGGAGCAGATGTCGTTATTGTTGCTGGACAATATAGTCTCAAAACCGGAAGTAATGAAAGTGTTGTTAATGCTCCTGGAGAATATACCTGTTTTAATGGGCTTAGATTGATACGTATAGCGAATGCAAAAGGTAAAATTGGCAGGAAGTTAGCATATATGCCAGCACTATATGATGTACTAGAGCAAGAACATCCAGACTATATTTTTGCACATTTAATACAGTCTGTTTCAATTAAAGATGTTGTCAGATATAAAAAGAAATACCCAGAAGTAAAGGTTTTTGGAGATAGTCATGCCGATTACATCAATAGTGCGCATGGGTGGCTATCTCAAAAAATATTGCATGGGATAATATGGAAATATCTTTTAAAAAGATCAGAAGCATATTTTGAAAAGATATATGGAGTATTGCCGGCGAGAGTATGTTTCCTAAAAGAAATGTATGGTCTTTCGGATGATAAGATTGATCTGTTATTGATGGGTGCAGAAGATGAACTTATTGATTACAAACAAAGAGCAGCAATTAGAAAAAAAATAAGAGAAAACTTGAATCTCAGAGAGGATGACTTTGTAATTATTACGGGTGGAAAAATTGATGAAAGAAAAAATTTCAAAGTTCTAGTGGATGCGATTGACCCTTTTAAAGACAAAAATGTTAAGCTATTAGTTTTTGGAAAACCAGATGACAAAATGCAGGTTTATATGGATGAAATTAAACGGAAAGATTACATAAGAAATCTAGGTTGGATTGATTCCAGAAGAATGTATGAATATTTTCATGCCTCAGACTTATGTGCTTTCCCGGGAACACACTCCGTTATTTGGGAGCAAGCGGTGGGATATGGATTGCCTGGAGTGTTTCGGCATTGGGATGGGATTGAACATATTGATCTTCGGGGAAATATGAGGTTTCTCTATAATGATTCTGTGTCTGAGTTAACGGATATATTAAAGGAAATAATATACTCAAGAGAAACTTATGAAAAAATGAAGACTCGAGCAGAAGATGTGAGCATTGAGTTTCATTATTCAACATTAGCGACTAAATCATTGGGTGGAAATGCGGAGGGGGATACTTAGTCTGTTTAGATCTAGAAAAGTGGTATTAGAGCCGAGCATATTGGTTATTTTTAGAAATTATACACGGAGGAATAATGTGTAATGTCAAATATTTATGAGTCATTTAATAACAAAACACTCGTAATTACTGGTGGCACGGGAAGTTTTGGCTCAACAGTGCTAAAACATTTCTTAACTACCGACATTGGCGAGATCCGTATCATCAGCCGCGATGAGAAAAAGCAGGACTGGATGCGGCATACTCTGCAGGCACAATACCCGGACTATGCCGGAAAGGTCCGGTTTTATGTGGGAGATGTCCGCAACGTGGATTCCGTCCGGGACGTTATGTACGGAGCGAATTACGTGTTCCATGCCGCCGCTTTAAAGGAAGTTCCTTCCTGTGAGTTCTTCCCCATGGAAGCCGTCAGGACAAACATTATCGGGACCGATAATGTGATCACAGCGGCGGTGGAAAATCATGTAGAGCGTGTAGTATTTCTGTCCACTGATAAAGCAGCATATCCTATCAACACCATGGGTATGTCCAAGGCGGTGGGCGAGAAGGTGGTACAGGCAAGAGCGCAGAAAGCCTTTGAACGCGGCGGCACGGTGCTGGCCTGCACCCGCTACGGCAATGTCATGTGTTCCCGCGGCTCTGTGATCCCGCTTTTCATTGATCAGATTAAACGTGGTGCGCCGATCACCATTACCGACCCGAACATGACCCGGTTCCTTATGAACCTGGATGAGGCGGTTGACCTTGTGGCATTCGCCTTTGAACATGCCGAGCCGGGCGATCTGTTTGTGCAGAAAGCGGACGCCAGCACCATCGGGGATCTGGCGAAAGGCGTCATGAAGGTATTCGGAGAAACCGAGTGTAAGATCATCGGCTCCCGCCACG
Organism: Candidatus Blautia intestinavium; assembly: GCA_019113745.1. Taxonomy (GTDB): domain Bacteria; phylum Bacillota; class Clostridia; order Lachnospirales; family Lachnospiraceae; genus Blautia_A; species Blautia_A intestinavium. Next base: position 44,107 of record DXGV01000025.1, on the reverse strand, counting down.
GGGAGAAACTCTATGAGACGCTGGTGACAAGGGAAGAGATGCTGCGGTCTGTGGATATGGGGCATTATTACCGGATCGCACCGGATGCGAGAGGCTTGAATTATGATAAATTCTATGTGGAAGGTACTGTGACCACAGAGGGCGATGAGGCATATACAAGCCATAATACGAACCGTCTGGATGTGGATGGTGTGGTAAAGAAGATCATGGAAACAGACTATGTGAAAGAAGAGCTGGAAGGAAGACCGCATACGGTGGAAGCGTAAATACATAAACCATCCCTATAGGAACTGTGAAATTTACAATATTGTTTTTGTATGCAGTCTGCTGACAAAAGCATATGCCTGATGGTATGATGAGATTAAGCTGTAAGTAAAGCTTATGTGGAAGAGGAAAATATTTCAGGTGTGGAAAGGTTTTATAAACACACCGCAGGAATACAGTGAGGTAGCATGAGTATGAACATCTTAGTAACCGGCGCCAGGGGCATGGTGGGGACCGCCCTTGTGGCCAATCTGAAAAATATCAAAGAAAACAAAAACCGTACCCGCCCGGGGATCCGGATCGGTGAGATCTATGAATATGACATCGATTCTACGCCGGAGGAATTGGACGGGTACTGCAGGTCGGCTGATTTTATCTTTCATCTTGCGGGCGTGAACCGGCCGGAGAACCCGGAGGATTTCATGAAGGGAAACTTCGGCTTTTCATCCAGCCTTCTGGAAACCCTGAAAAAATATAACAACAAGGCGCCGGTCATGCTGTCCAGTTCCATCCAGGCAACGTTAGCGGGACGCTTCGGGGATTCGGAATACGGACGTTCCAAGAAAGCCGGGGAGGAATTGTTCTTCGCATACGCAGAAGCGACAGGCGCGAAAGCAGCCGTCTACCGTTTCCCGAACCTGATGGGGCACAGCCGCCCGAAGTACAATTCCGCAGTCAGCACCTTCTGCTGGGCGATGGCCAATGATGAGGAATTCCATGTAAACGACCGGAGCACCGAACTGGAGCTTCTCTATATTGACGACCTGGTGGAAGGGATGTTCGACTTGCTGGAGGGTAAGGAAGTCCATTGTGAGTTTGACGGTGTGGAGACAGTGATCACGGAAACCGGCCGCTATTGTTGTGTACCTGTGACACATAAAGTGACTCTCGGTGAGATTGTAGATCTGCTGGCGCAGTTTAAGGAGCAGCCGTCTACATTAATGATGCCGAAGATGCCGGATGGCTCTTTCGCGAAGAAGCTGTACAGCCTGTATCTGACGTATCTTCCGGCGGAGAAGTTTAAATATCCGCTGAAAATGAACGTGGATGACAGAGGTTCTTTCACGGAGCTGGTACACACAGCCGACTGCGGCCAGGTCAGCATCAACATCAGCAAACCGGGCATTACCAAAGGCCAGCACTGGCACAATTCCAAGTGGGAGTTGTTTATTGTTGTGGCTGGTCACGGTCTGATCCAGGAACGGAACATCCACACCGGTGAGACAGTGGAGTTTGAAGTGTCCGGCGATAAGATTGAAGCGGTTCACATGATCCCTGGCTGGACGCATAATATCATCAACCTGAGCGAGACGGAAAACCTGGTGACGGTGATGACCTGCAATGAGATTTTCAACCCGGAGCGGCCGGATACCTTTTTTGAGCCGGTATAAGTGTGTAATCCAAAGAACGGAGCGTAAGAACGATGAGTGAAATAAGAACAGACTATTCTGAGATCCATTTTAAAGATAACGGGAAGCTGAAGCTTCTCATCATTGTCGGCACCCGCCCGGAGATTATCCGGCTGGCGGCGGTGATCAATAAGTGCCGGAAATATTTCGACGTAGTGCTTGCCCATACCGGGCAGAACTATGACTATACCCTGAACGGGATCTTTTTTGAAAACCTGAAAATTGACAACCCGGAGGTCTATATGGACGCGGTGGGGGATGATCTGGGCGCTACCGTGGGGAATATCATCAACTGTTCTTATAAGCTGATGGTACAGATCAAGCCAGACGCCCTGCTGATTCTGGGAGATACCAACAGCTGTCTGTCCGCCATTGCGGCAAAGCGCCTGCATATTCCCATCTTCCATATGGAAGCAGGAAATCGCTGCAAAGACGAGTGTCTGCCGGAAGAGACGAACCGGAGGATCGTGGATATCATCTCTGATGTGAATCTGGCGTATTCCGAGCATGCCAGAAAATATCTCCATGAGTGCGGACTGCCAAAGGAAAGAGTGTATGTAACGGGCAGCCCTATGGCAGAGGTGCTGCACCAGAACCTGGCCGAGATTGAAAAGTCGGATATCCTGGAAAAACTGGGCTTGGAACCGCAAAAATATATTTTGCTTTCCGCCCATCGGGAAGAAAATATTGACACAGAGAAGAATTTTCTGAGCCTTTTCACAGCAATCAATAAGATGGCAGAAAAGTATGATATGCCGATTTTGTATTCCTGTCATCCCAGAAGCCGGAACCGTCTGGCCGCTTCTGGCTTTCAGCTGGATAGCCGTGTGATCCAGCATGAACCTCTTGGTTTTCATGATTATAATAATCTGCAGATGAACGCTTTTGCTGTGGTATCGGATTCCGGGACACTTCCGGAAGAGAGCAGTTTCTTTACTTCCGTAGGGCATCCTTTCCCGGCAGTGTGTATTCGTACCAGTACCGAGAGACCGGAAGCCTTGGATAAAGCCTGCTTCATTCTGGCGGGAATAGATGAGAATAGTCTGCTGCAGGCAGTGGATACAGCAGTGACTATGAACCAGAATGGGGATTATGGGATTCCGGTACCGGATTATGTGGAGGAGAATGTAAGTACTAAGGTTGTAAAGATTATCCAGAGTTATACAGGGGTTGTAAATAAGATGGTGTGGAGGAAATTTTAACAGAAGTTTCTTGATTGATAAAGAAGATAGCTTATGAACATTTATCAGATTATCTTAACCCACAACCGAAGATGGTCTCCTCTGGAGACGATATGTTTTGCTGCAGTATTTGTTATAGCTGCGGCAATTCTATTTTTCTTATATAGAAAAAAGAAGATACTTCTGTCCCAGGTAATCGCTGGCCTGCTGCTGGTGGTATATCTTGGAATTGTTTTTGCTTCTACAGTCTTTACCAGAAATTCAGATGGAAACTGGCATTATGAGCTGATGCTGTTCTGGTCCTGGCGGGAAGTGTTTCTGGGGAATACCTATATGATGACAGAGATTATCTTAAACATAATTTTGTTTCTGCCTATAGGGATTCTGCTTCCTGTGCTTTTTCACAGGACATTTCGGTGGAGGCAGGGATTACTGATAGGTGTGCTTCTGTCCTCTGTGATCGAGATTACTCAGTTGGTATCGTGTAGAGGTCTTTTTGAATGGGACGATATGCTCCACAACGGGATCGGATGTATGCTGGGCTGTCTTCTGGCTGATCTGGTCATAAGAGTCCGGATCGGTCCTGCTTCCTGATAAAGAGTTTTTATCGATAAATTCGCGATTTTTCACTAAAAAAATACGAAAGAAGGAGAAAACCATGGGAAAGTACTTTGGAACTGACGGCTTCCGCGGGGAGGCTAATGAAAATTTAACTGCAGACCACGCTTATAAGATCGGCCGTTTTCTGGGCTGGTATTATGGTGAACGGAAAAGGCGCAGAGGCGATGATACACCGGCGCGCATCGTGATTGGCAAGGATACCCGCCGCTCCAGCTATATGTTTGAGTACACGCTGGTAGGAGGTCTGGTTGCTTCCGGGGCAGACGCTTATCTTCTCCATGTGACGACTACGCCTTCCGTGGCCTATGTTGCAAGAGTGGATGAGTTTGACTGCGGTATTATGATTTCCGCCAGCCATAATCCGTATTATGATAATGGTATCAAGCTGATCAACTGTAATGGGGAGAAGATGGATGAGGAAACTATTTGTCTTGTAGAAGCATATCTGGACGGGGAACTGGAGGTGTTCGGTGAGCAGTGGCCGGAGATTCCCTATGCCCATAAAGAAAAGATCGGGCGTACAGTGGACTATGTTGCAGGCCGGAACCGATATATCGGCTATCTGATCTCTCTGGGTATTTACTCTTTTAAGGGTGTGAAGGTTGGAATTGACTGCGCAAACGGAAGTTCCTGGAATATCGCGAAAGCAGTTTTTGATGCGCTGGGAGCGAAGACTTATGTGATCAATGCGGAGCCGGACGGTATGAACATCAATAATAACGCAGGTTCCACCCACATCGAAGGGCTGCAGAAGTTTGTGGTAGAGAAGGGCCTTGACGTGGGATTTGCCTATGACGGCGACGCGGACCGCTGTCTCTGTGTGGATGAAAAAGGCAATGTGGTGGACGGTGACGCCATTCTTTATATCTATGGAAAATATATGAAGGAGCGTGGCAAGCTCATCGGCAATACAGTGGTCACAACAGTGATGTCAAATTTTGGGTTGTACAAAGCTTTTGACAAGGCGGGCATCGACTACGCAAAGACAGCCGTTGGAGACAAGTATGTATACGAATATATGACGAAGAACGGCTGCCGCCTGGGCGGAGAGCAGTCGGGGCATATTATCTTTTCCAAGTACGCCTCCACAGGAGACGGCATTCTCACCAGCCTGAAAATGATGGAAGTAATGCTGGCAAGGAAAAAGAAGATGAGCCAGCTTTCCGAAGATCTGAGGATCTATCCCCAGGTGCTGGTTAATGTCCGGGTGAAGGATAAGGCTGCTGCACAGGCAGACCCGGATGTACAGGCCGCGGTGAAGAAGGCAGCGGACGCTCTGGGAGATACCGGGCGGATTCTGGTGCGGGAATCCGGCACGGAGCCGGTGATTCGCGTCATGGTGGAAGCGGAGACAGAAGAAATCTGCAGATACCATGTAGATCATGTGGTAGACGTGATTAAAGAGAAGGAAAGGTAAAACTGTTTACCCGTTCAAGTCCTATATTTTTCTTACTGGCAGGATGCCTGCAGATTCCTGCGCGGAGTCAGAAAACAAATGGACGAATACCAGTGGAAGAGTGTATGGCGGATGGCTTAAAAGAATAGATCCGATTTGCGGTATATTTCATTGCAATTTTTCAAAAGCTTTTCTATAATAAACTTATATTCCGGAGTACAAAGGCGTAAGGCTGGACATACTGGCGGCGGATGAGAAGAATACACATTACAATGTAGAGATGCAGGTGTTCCGTAAGAGAAAGCCTGGAAAGAGGAGCAGATATTATCACAGCCAGATCGATATGGAGTTGCTCTGAAGCGGACAGGACTATGAGGAACTGCCGGATTCCTATGTGATCTTCATCTGTGATTTTGATCCTTTTTACGGGAAGAAATACCGGTATACATTTGATATGACATGCCGTGAGGATGGGAGTGTTGCCCTGGAAGACGGCAGTCACACAGTTTTTCTCAGTACCTGTGGGGAAAATGAGGACAAAGTACTGGAGGAGCTGGTTAAGTTCCTGAAGTATGTAAAAGCGGGATTAAAGGAGAACTCAGAGGATTTTCAGGACAACTTTGTAAAACGGGTACAGACCGCGGTCAGGAATGTGAAAGCAAGCCGCGAAATGGAGGAGCAGTATATGTTGTTGGAAGAGCTGATCAAAGAAGAACGGGAGCAGGCGCTGGCTGAGGGCCGTGAGCTTGGACTGACAGAAGGACAGATTTCATCAATTCTAGAATTGCTGTCATATCTGGGCGAAGTGCCGGAGAAGATCAAAGAAGCCGTTTCAGAAGAAAACGATCCGGAGGTTTTAAAACTGTATTTAAGACAGGCGGCAGCAGCGAAGTCAATGGACGACTTCCGGCAATTCCTGGACGGCAGAAAAAAATAAGTATTAGACAGATACTGTAACTGGAAAAAAGTAAAATGAGAAGCGGAGGAATTCTGTAATACTCCGAAGAGAAAAGAGCAATATACAAAAGAGAAATACAGGCAAGTCTGATAATGGACTTGCCTGTCGTTTCAAATAGAGGGTATATCTTTCCCCGCAATGATGGCAGATAATAGCAAAACGTACAATCTTATAGGATCTCCAGAGGCAGTCTGATATCAGCGTCCCCGGTTCTCCTGAGGGGGCAACAAGCTGACGCTTGGGCGGGACAAGAAGGCAGCAGAAACGGAAGATGTTGCGTTTGTGTCGCCTAAGGAGCTGGCAGACGTCCGGGATGTGAGTTAGAACTTCAGCCTGCTCTGGCGTTTCGGGATGATCACCGTGCCGCAAATAATTTACAGATCGCTCAATGTACGAACTTGACTGCCCTGTGGCTTAACGGTAAAATGAACACATATCAGGTGGAGAATATCCTGTGACAATTTTGTGGAAAATGCAGAAGATTACCACAGACGCAGAGGCGCAGTTTTGGAATTGCTCCATACCACCGATGATGGAAAGGAGTGTGGGGAAGGTGAGAAAGAAACTTCCCATTGGAATCGATGGATTTGAAAAAATCAGGACGAATGATTTTTACTATGCAGATAAAACGCTGTTCATTAAAGAACTGTTACAAAACTGGGGTGAAGTAAACCTGTTTACCCGTCCAAGACGGTTTGGAAAGTCCCTTAACATGAGTATGCTGAAATGCTTTTTTGAAATAGGAAGCAACCCGGCGCTGTTCGAAGGACTGGAGATTCTGCAGGAAAAAGAGCTGTGCGAGAAATACATGGGAAAGTTCCCGGTAATCTCCATCAGCCTTAAGAGTGTGGATGGACTGAACTATGAAGCCGCAGTTACTGCTCTGCGTCGGGCCATTGGGAATGAGGCGTGCCGTTTTGATTTTTTGACTGAGAGTGAGCGACTGAGCCAGAATGATAAAGAATTATATATGGGGTTAACAACAGTCAAAGACGGAAAATATCTTATGACAGATGATGTTCTGACGGATAGTCTCAAGACCCTCTCCCTGCTTCTCGAAAAGCATTATGCCCAGAAGACTATCCTCCTGATCGATGAGTATGACGTTCCACTGGATAAAGCGTTCCAGGTCGGATACTATGATGAGATGGTAAGTCTCATCCGAAACCTGCTGGGAAATGTTTTGAAGACTAACGACAGCCTGTACTTTGCCGTACTGACGGGATGTCTGCGGATCTCGAAAGAGAGCATTTTCACAGGCATGAATAATCCGAAAGTACACACGATTTCTGATGTCCGCTATGATGAGTACTTTGGTTTTACCAATGCAGATGTGGACGCACTGCTGGATTTCTATGGACTGTCAGCTTACAAAGATGTAATTCGTGATTGGTACGATGGGTATCGCTTTGGAGATACAGATGTCTATTGCCCCTGGGATGTGATCAATTACTGCGATGAGCTGCTGGCAGATCCTAGTGCGGAGCCGGAAAACTATTGGGCCAATACCAGCGGGAATGATCTTATCCTCCGCTTGTTGAAAAAAGCGAATCAGACAACGCGAAATGATGTTGAACAGCTGATTAATGGCGAGACTATTACTAAAACTATCCGTCAGGAACTGACCTACCGGGAAGTAGAGGAGTCTATTGATAATATCTGGAGTGTTCTTTATTCCACCGGATATTTGACATGCCGCAGGAGGGTGCCGGGAAAGAAAATGGAGCTGGCATTGCCCAACCGGGAGGTAATGGAACTGTTCATTGAGCTGGTAAAGGACTGGTTTGAAGAGATGACCCAGGCAGACTCCGTAAGGATCAACCGCTTCTGTGCGGCGTTCCCGGCCGGGGATATGGACGTGATCCAGGAGATGCTCAGCGATTACCTGTGGGATTCCATCAGCGTGAGGGATACGGCGGTACGGAGGAACATGAAGGAAAATTTCTATCACGGGATGCTGCTGGGACTACTTAGGAGTCAGGGAAGCTGGCTGGTAAAGTCAAACGCGGAAACCGGGGAAGGATATAGTGATATTTCCATCCAGACGCCGGATCGAATAGGGATTGTGATCGAACTGAAATATGCAGATGACGGGAACCTGGAAAATGCATGTGAGGAGGCGCTTGGACAGATTGAAGAAAAGAAGTATGCGGAAGGTCTGAAGCGCCGTGGCACGAAGAAGATCATCAAATATGGGATTGCTTTTTGGGAAAAAGAGTGTATGGTTATGATGGTTTAAAAGAATAGATTCAATCTAAGGATAACTTCATGTTTGGAGCTGTGCTGATGGATGAAGAGATCTGCAGGGAGCTTCTGGAACTTGTTTTGGGGTTCCGGATCGCGAAGGTGATGGTAAGTAAAGAGAAGTGTTTTGTTTACCACCCGGAGTACAAAGGTGTACGGCTGGACATACTGACGGCAGATGGGAGAAAATACCGGTATACATTTGATATGGCATGCCGTGAGGACAGCTTTATCAAACGGGTACAGACCGCGGTCAGGAATGTGAAAGCAAGCCGCGAAATGGAGGAGCAGTATATGTTGTTGGAAGAACTGATCAAAGAAGAACGGGAACATGCGCTGGCTGAGGGCCGTGAGCTTGGACTCTCTGAAGGCCGTGAACTTGGATTGACAGAAGGAATATCCCGGGGACAGATTTCATCAATTCTGGAATTGCTGTCATATCTGGGCGAAGTGCCGGAGGAGATCAAAGAAGCCGTTTCAGAAGAAAATGATCCGGAGGTCTTAAAATTATATTTAAGACAGGCCGCAGCGGCGAAGTCAATGGACGATTTCAGGCAATTCCTGGACGGCAGAAAAAAGTAAGTAACAGACAGATACTGTAACTGGTGAAAAGTAAAATGAGAAGCGGAGGAATTCTGTAATACTCCGAAGAGAAAAGAACAATATACAAAAGAGAAATACAGGCAGCAAAGTGTCTGATGATGAGAAAGAAGGATAAGCGCCCTCTGTTGGAGTTGTGTAACTGACTTTGGCAGAGGGTGTTTTTTTGCTTTGGCTGCAGGCGGGGCTGTAAATAGCAGATGTCTGGTCTCCGATTTCAGTCTTAAAACCCGGGCAGTTTCATTGACTTTTACCATGTGAAATTATATAATAGGGAACGTATATTTCGCTTTTTGTATGTCGACGCTATGCTTTCGGCAGGACAGTCTTAAAGGCTTTCCGGAGCCGCTTTGTCGCGGCGTTTGTGCGGGCATATGCGCAGAAAATAGAAAACAGACGGTCAGAAAAGGAGAAAAGAGATGGTACATTTTGTGGGAGCAGGTCCGGGAGCGCCGGATCTTATTACAGTAAGAGGAAAACAGTATCTGGAGGAGGCGGATGTGATCATTTACGCCGGATCTCTGGTTAATCCGAAGCTTCTGGAATACACGAAGGATATTTGTACGATTTACAACAGCGCGAAGATGACGCTGGAGGAAGTGATCTCCGTAATGGAAAAGGCGGAGGCCGAGGGAAAGACAACCGTCCGGCTTCACACGGGAGATCCCTGTATTTACGGTGCCGTCCGCGAACAAATGGATATTCTGGATGAAAAGGGCATTCCCTATGATTCCTGCCCGGGAGTCAGTTCCTTCTGCGGCGCGGCCAGCGCGCTGAACCTGGAATACACCTTGCCGGAGATTTCCCAGAGTGTGATCATCACCAGAATGGAGGGAAGAACTCCGGTTCCTGCAAAGGAAAGTATCCAGTCTTTCGCGGCTCATCAGGCTACGATGGTGATCTTTTTAAGTACGGGAATGCTGGAAGAGCTGAGCAGACGTCTGATCGAGGGCGGATACCGTGAGGATACTCCGGCGGCTATTGTTTATAAAGCAACCTGGGAGGATGAAAAGAAGTTTATCTGTACGGTGGGAACTCTGGCTCAGACGGCAAAGGAAAACAATATCACCAAAACAGCTCTTACGATTATCGGAGACGCAGTAAAAACTTCGGACTATGAGCGGTCCAAGCTGTATGATCCGGAGTTCACCACGGAGTTCCGCAAAGGGTCTAAATAACAATATGACGGCGGCAAAATCCGGAAAAGACAGGCAGGGATAAAGAAAATGAAGCTTTCTATCATCTGCTTCAGCCTGACGGGACTTCATACATCAGAACGTTTGAAGCAGGGGCTTGAAGGCAGAGGACATACAGTAGTTCTTGCAAAAAAAAGTAAATATCTGGAGGATTCCATAAAAGAAAGCGCAGGGTGCTGGACGGAAAAACGGTTTGTACAGGACGACGGAATCATTTTTGTAGGAGCCTGCGGAATCGCAGTCAGGAGTATCGCGCCCTTTGTGGCCAGCAAAAAATCGGATCCGGCCGTACTGGTGATCGATGAGTGCGGTCAGTTTGTAATCTCCCTTCTTTCAGGCCATCTTGGAGGGGCAAACGCCCTGGCGCTGGAAGCTGCCAGTATTCTGAAAGCGCAGCCTGTTGTGACCACGGCTACAGATCTTCACAATCGTTTTGCAGTAGATGTATTTGCAAAGAAAAACGGCTGTGAGATTATAAATATGAAGACGGCGAAGGAGGTTTCCGCAGCCCTTCTGGCGGGAGAACAGGTGGGATTTTACAGCGAATTTCCCTGGAAGGGCGTACTGCCGGAAGGATTAGTGCTATGTGATCAGGACGGGATTCCCGCCGCAGAAGAAGATCTGCCGCATGGCGCCCCCGGCGCGGCGAAGCAGAACAGGATATCGGAAAATCCGGGAGAAAAAAAGCGTCCTCATGTAGGAATCGCGGTAACGGTTCATTCTTCCTGTATGCCCTTCCCTTCCACTGTCCAGATTGTTCCGCCTGTTGTTACCCTGGGAATGGGGTGCAGAAAAGGAAAGGAAGCCGATGCTGTTTATGAAGCGGCAAAGGCATGTCTGGAGAGAGCCTCCGTATACAGGAAGGCAGTGGAGCGGCTTGCCAGTATCGATCTGAAAAAAGAAGAGGAAGGACTTCTGGCTCTTGCCGCAAGATGGGAAATACCTTTTTCCGTTTTCAGTGAAGAAGAGCTTTTGAAAGCCCGGGGAGAATTCACATCTTCCGCCTTTGTAAAGTCCATAACAGGAGTGGAAAATGTATGCGAGAGAAGCGCAGTGACGGCTGCGGCACAGGGAATCCTGATCGAAAAAAAATACGGAGCCAACGGAGTGACGACAGCTCTTGCGGTCCGGAAATGGGAGGTACGGTTTGAATAAAATTTATGTAGTGGGAATCGGGCCGGGAGGCCGTGAACAAATGACAGAAAGAGCGGCGGAGGCGTTAAAGGCCAGCGACGTGATCATCGGATATACGGTGTATGTTGATCTTGTAAAAGATAATTTTTCAGATAAGGAATTTCTGACAACGCCTATGAAGCGTGAGACAGAGCGGTGCGTGATGGCTTTTGAGGAGGCCATGAAAGGAAAAATCGTTTCCATGATCTGCAGCGGGGACGCCGGAGTTTACGGAATGGCCGGACTGATGTACGAGATCGGCGTACGGTATCCGGAGGTAGAGCTTGAGATCGTTCCCGGTGTGACGGCTGCTCTTGCAGGGGCGGCGGTGCTGGGGGCTCCTCTGATCCATGACTTCTGTCTGATCAGTCTCAGTGATCTTCTCACCCCATGGGAAAAGATCGAGGCAAGACTTCTGGGAGCATCTCAGGCGGATTTTGTGATCTGCCTTTACAATCCTTCCAGCAAAAAACGCCATGATTATCTTCAGAAAGCCTGTGATCTGATGATGCGGTACAAAGCTCCGGAGACGGTCTGCGGAATTGTGGCCAATATCGGAAGAGAAGGCGAGGCGGGACGTGTGATGAGCTTAAAGGAGCTTCGTGACACCCCGGTGGATATGTTCACGACCGTTTTTGTGGGCAATTCCCAGACAAAAGAAATAAACGGAAAGATGGTAACGCCAAGAGGATACCGGAATGTATAGAGCCATTGTTTTTGCAGGGACAACAGAAGGATACGAAATCTGCCGTTTTTTATCGGAAAACGGGATTTCCGTCCTCGCCTGCGTAGCCACGGAGTATGGTTCAAAATCCCTCCACGAGGATTCTTTTCTGAAGATACAGGCAAAACGCCTGACAGAAGAGGAGATGGAAGAAATGTTCCGCCGGGAAAAGCCGGAGCTTGTTCTCGACGCCACCCATCCTTACGCTTCGGAGGTGACGGAAAATATCCGGAACGCCTGCGCAGGGACAGGATGCCCTTATATCCGGGTCCTCCGGGCGGAAAGCGGACGTCAGAAAGCGGTTTACGTTAAGAACGCCCGGGAAGCTGCGGAATACCTGAAGCAGACAGACGGGAACGTGCTTCTCACCACAGGGAGCAAAGAGCTTTCTGTTTTCACTTCCGTTCCGGATTATCAGGAAAGACTGTATGCAAGAGTACTTTCTCTGCCTTCCGTGATTGAAGCCTGCCGTCAGCTTGGTTTTGAGGGAAGACATCTCATTGCCGTGCAGGGGCCTTTTTCGGAGGAATTTAACAAAGCCATACTGCGGCAGTATGAATGCCGCTATCTCGTGACAAAGGATTCGGGAAAAGCCGGAGGGTTTCAGGAAAAGATCCAGGCGGCCCTCGCCTGCGGCGCCGTTCCGGTGATCATCGGAAGACCTGCACAGGAGGAAGGGGTTTCTTTGAAAGAGTGTAAACGGATGCTGGCGGAAAAGTTCTCTATCACAGGAAAGCCGAAGGTGACTCTCCTCGGGATCGGAATGGGAAGCGAAGATACTCTTACTGTGGAAGGAAAAAGAGCGGTGGAGCAGGCGGATCTGATCGTCGGCGCCAGAAGAATGGCGGACGCAGTGAAGCTTCCCGGACAGGACGTTTTTTATGAATACAGAAGCGAGGAGATCGCTGATTATATCCGGAAGCATCCGGAGTATTCCCGCATTGTCATAGCCCTTTCCGGCGACGTTGGTTTTTACAGCGGAGCAAAAAAGCTTCTGGAGCTTCTTGGACCGGAGACGGAGATTCTCTGTGGAATTTCCTCTGTGGTATATTTTATGGCAAAGATCGGTCTTTCCTGGGACGATGCCTGTATCGTCAGCGCCCATGGAAGAGACTGCAGCCTGCTCCCTCTTATCCGTACCAACAGAAAGGTATTCGCCATTCTTGGAACAAAGGATAAGGTGGCGGAGATTGCAGGCAGGCTTCATACATATGGGATGGACGACGTGCTTCTTTATGTGGGAGAAAATCTGTCTTATAAGAACGAAAAAATATTCGTGAAAAAACCGGCGGAACTTCTGGACTACCAGGGGGACGCCCTCAGTGTCCTCTGTGCTTACAACGAAAAAGCCGTTCCTCATCCGGCGACTCATGGATTTCCGGACGAGGCGTTTATCCGGGGAAAAGCCCCCATGACGAAAACAGAGGTGAGGACAGTTTCTCTTGGAAAGCTCCGGCTTACTGAAGACGCGGTCTGTTATGACGTAGGCGCGGGAACGGGCTCCGTGTCCATAGAGATGGCCCTGAGAGCTTTTAAGGGAAAGGTGTACGCCATAGAAAAGAAGGAAGAGGCAGCTTCTCTTCTGGAAGAAAACAGGAAAAAGTTTGCCGCCGACAATCTGACCGTTATCCGTGGAACAGCGCCTGAGGCTATGAGGGATCTTCCCGCGCCCACCCATGCTTTTATCGGCGGCTCTTCAGGAAATCTTAAGGACATCATCCGTCTTCTTCTGGAAAAGAACAGGAACGTCCGGATGGTGATTAACTGCATCACTCTGGAAACTGTAGGAGAAGCTATGGAATGCATCCAGGAGCTTCAGGCAGCAGATGAATCAGCAGCCTGGGAAACAGAGATCGTCCAGCTTGCGGTGTCCAGGTCAAAAAATGTGGGACGCTATCATATGATGATGGGAGAAAATCCGATTTATATTATTACGATTCAGCAGGAGGAGACGCAATGAAAATTCCAAGGATCCTTCTGGCGGCAGGAGCCAGCGGAAGCGGAAAAACCCTGATCACCTGCGGACTTCTTCAGGCTCTTGTGAACAGAGGGTTGAAAACGGCTTCTTTTAAATGCGGGCCGGATTTTATCGATCCCATGTTTCACAGCCGGGTGATCGGAACAAAATCGAGGAATCTGGATACTTTTTTTACGTCTCCGGAAGTCACCAGGTATCTTCTTGGAAAAAACGCCGAAGACTGCCGGATCGCAGTGATGGAAGGGGTTATGGGATACTACGACGGCGTAGGCGGCACTACTTCAAAAGCCAGCGCCTATGATCTTGCCTCGGTCACGGATACTCCGGTGCTCTTTATTGTGAACAGCAAAGGGATGAGCGTATCCCTTGCCGCCTATATCAAGGGATTCCTGGAATACAAAAAGGACAGCAGGATCCGGGGAGTTATTTTGAACCAGATGTCGCCTATGCTTTATCCTAGGATGAAGATCCTCCTGGAAAAAGAGCTGGGTATTAAAGTGCTGGGTTATGTGCCAAAGGCGGAGGACTGTGTGATCGAGAGCCGCCATCTTGGACTGATTCTTCCGGATGAAATCCCTCAGCTTCAGGAAAACTTAAAAAAGCTGGCCGGGATTCTGGAGGAAACTCTGGATATGGAAGGAATCCTTGCTCTTGCGGACAGTGCTCCTGACCTGGAGACAAACCTTTCGGATAAAGAGAGGGAAGGATACATATGGAAGGAGCGCGGCGAGGAAGAGAAACATAAAAGACCTCTCCGGATAGGAGTGGCAAGGGACGAGGCGTTCTGTTTTTTTTATGAAGATAATTTTCAGCTTTTAAGAGAGATGGGAGCGGAGCTTGTCTTTTTTTCTCCCATGAGGGACAGCCGTCTTCCGGAGGATCTGGATGGTCTTCTTTTATACGGAGGATATCCGGAGTTAAATGGAGCGGCTCTGGAGAAAAACTGCTCTGTAAAAGAAGAAATTGCAGGAAAGATTAAAGAAGGGATGCCCTGTATGGCGGAATGCGGCGGTTTTATGTATCTCCATGAGGAAATGGAGGGGATGGACGGAGCTGCCTACCGCATGGCTGGCGTGATTCCCGGAAAGGCGTTCCGTACCCCGCGTCTTTCCAGATTCGGTTATGTGACGCTCAGTCAGAAAAAGCCGGTATTGGGCTGTGAGAATCTGGGAGCTGTTCCTGCTCACGAGTTCCATTACTTTGATTCTGAAAACTGCGGGAAGGATTTTCTGGCGCAGAAACCAGGGAGCAACCGTTCCTGGAACTGTATTCATGGAACGGAAAACCTGCTTGCAGGCTTCCCTCATCTTTACTACTATGGAAACCCAAAGGTACCGAAAGCGTTTCTGAGGCAGTGCGCCGCGTACAGGAGCCGGAGGAGACAGACGGCAGAGGAAAACTGCTGCCGGCAGAAAAGCTGAAGCATCAGAAGAAAAATACCGGTTTGCCAGATAACCGGGACAAAAAATTTGTGATAAATAGAACGGCGTGCAGGTACGCGCCGGGAAGAGGAAACGAGTGTCAGATCATTATTTTTTATATTTTGTACCATTGGCGGCAGGTTTTCTTCTGGATTTACTGTTTGGGGATCCAAAAGGTCTGTACCATCCGGTATGTCTTATCGGAAACCTGATTGCGGCTCTTGAAAAAGGAATACGAAGACTTTTTCCAAAAACAAAAGACGGGGAACTGGCGGGAGGCTTCACAGAGGTTCTGCTTGTCTGTGTCCTCTGCCTGGGGGTTCCGGGAGCAGTTCTCTGTCTTTTATACCGTTATTTCCCATGGGCCGGCCTTTTTCTGGAAACCTTCTGGTGTTGGCAGCTTCTTGCCGCGAAATCTCTGAAGAAGGAGAGCATGAAGGTATATGACAGACTGAAAAACGGAACTCTCGAGGAAGCCCGCTATGCGGTGTCCATGATCGTGGGAAGAGACACCCAGTCTCTGACGGAAGAAGGCGTGACGAAGGCCGCTGTTGAAACTGTGGCAGAAAACAGCTCGGACGGAGTGATCGCTCCTATGATTTTTATGGCCCTGGGAGGCGCGCCTTTGATGTTTCTTTATAAAGGGGTCAACACCATGGACTCCATGCTGGGCTATAAAAACGAAAAATATCTGTATTTTGGACGGTGCGCCGCAAAGCTGGACGATATCGCCAACTATATTCCCGCCAGGATTTCCGGCTGGCTTATGGTGGCGGCGTCCTGTCTGTCCGGATTTGACGGGAAAAACGCCGGAAAAATCTACAAAAGAGACCGCCGGAACCATGCAAGCCCCAATTCCGCCCAGACAGAATCCGCTATGGCGGGAGCTCTGGGCGTGCAGCTTGCAGGCAACGCTTTTTATTTTGGAAAATTGTATGAAAAGCCTACGATTGGAGATCCTCTTCGTCCGGTAGAGCCGGAGGATATTAAAAAGGCTAACCGTCTGATGTATACGGCGGCGGTCTTAAGTCTTGTTTTCTGTCTTGTGCTGAGAGGATTTCTTCTCTTTCTGGCAGGGTGACAGGAAAAATGACAGATGCGGAACAGTATCTGAAAGAGGAAAATACTGGAAACTACTTTAGGATATGAGGAGAGAAAGAATGGAAAAACACATACACGGAGGCAACATATACAGCTATAGAGACTGTGTGGATTTTTCGGCCAACTGCAATCCTCTCGGAACGCCGGAAAGCGTGAAGCAGGCTATCCGGGACAGTCTGGAATGCGTTAAGGATTATCCTCAGGTGGGGTATGCTCCGCTGAGAGAAGCTCTGGGCCGGTATGAGGATGTGGAGCCGGAGTATGTGATCTGTGGAAACGGCGCAGCAGAGCTGATTTTTTCTCTATGCCAGGCTGTGAAGCCAAAGCGGGCACTTGTTCCCGCGCCGTCTTTTGCCGAGTATGAGCAGGCCCTTCTGAGTACAGGCTGTCAAGTGGAGCATGTGTATCTGAAAAAAGAAGATGGATTCTGCATCCAGGAGGACTTTATCAGAAGCCTTCATAAAGATCTGGATATGGTGTTCCTCTGCAATCCCAATAATCCTACGGGAATTCTCACAGAAAGGGAGTTTCTGTTCCGTGTGCTCCGTTACTGCCGGGAACTGGGAATCCTTCTGGTTGTGGATGAATGCTTTCTGGATTTTGTGAAGGAACCGGGAAAGTATTCTCTGAAAGCCCAGCTCCCCAGGTACCATAACCTTTTTATCCTGAAGGCGTTTACAAAACGCTACGCCATGGCGGGGATCCGCCTGGGCTATGGGCTTTGTGAAAACAGAGAACTTCTGGAAAGGATGGAGCAGGTGACTCAGCCGTGGAATGTTTCGGTAATGGCTCAGGCGGCAGGGATCGCGGCTTTGAAAGAGACAGAGTATGTGGAGGAGGGACGGAAGCTGATCTTCCGCGAAGCTCCATGGCTTCGAGGGGAACTGGAAAAACTTGGTCTTTTTCTCTATCCCTCTCAGGCAAACTATCTGTTCTTTCACGGCCCGGAAGGGCTTTTTGAAGCCTGCGTGCGCCACGGGGCGCTGATCCGCGACTGCAGCAATTATCCGGGACTGGAAAAAGGCTACTACCGTGTGGCGGTGCGAACCCATGAAGAAAACAGATATCTGGCCGGGGCATTGAAAGCAGCTCTGGAGGAAATATGAACAGAGAGGTAACAAAACAATGGCAAAAACAATTATGATACAGGGAACGATGTCCAATGCGGGAAAGAGCCTTTTAACGGCCGGACTCTGCCGGATCTTCCATCAGGACGGATATCGGGTGGCGCCTTTTAAGTCCCAGAATATGGCGCTTAATTCCTATATTACCAGCGAAGGTCTGGAAATGGGAAGGGCTCAGGTAATGCAGGCGGAGGCGGCGGGGATCGAACCCTCTGTTTTAATGAATCCGATTCTTCTGAAGCCTACTAATGATACAGGCTCTCAGGTGATCGTAAACGGCGAGGTATTAGGGACTATGAGCGCCAGGGATTATTTTAAATATAAGAAAAACCTGGTTCCTGACATTATGAAGGCTTTCCGCAGCCTTTCCCGGGAAAATGATATCGTTGTGATCGAAGGAGCGGGAAGTCCTGCGGAGATCAACCTGAAAACGGAAGATATTGTAAATATGGGAATGGCAGAAATGGCGGACGCTCCTGTGCTTCTGGTGGGGGACATCGACCGCGGCGGCGTTTTCGCTCAGCTTTACGGAACGGTGGAACTTCTGGAGCCGGAGGAGAGAAATCGCATCAAAGGACTGATCATCAATAAGTTCCGGGGCGACAAGACCATCCTGGATCCGGGAATCCGGATGCTGGAGGAAAAATGCAGGATTCCTGTAGTGGGAGTGGCTCCTTATCTGGACATCCAGGTAGAAGATGAGGACAGTCTTACGGAGCGTTTCGACAGAGATCAGGAGACAGGACTTATTGATATTGCGGTGATCCGTATTCCAAGGATTTCAAATTTTACAGATTTTAATCCGCTGGAAAGCATTCCAGGCGTTTCTCTGCGCTATGTAAAGCATCCCGCAGAACTGCGCAATCCGGATGTTATCATCCTGCCGGGAACAAAGAACACCATGGAAGATCTCCGCTGGCTTCGGGAAAGCGGTATGGAAGCGCTGATCCTGAAGGCTGCGGCAAGGGGAACATTGATCTTCGGTATCTGCGGCGGATATCAGATGCTGGGAGAGAGCTTAAGCGACCCTTACGGTGTGGAGGCAGGCGGTTCCATGAGAGGAATGGGGCTTCTTCCAATGGAAACTGTTTTTGCCGAAAAGAAAACAAGAACACAGGTAACGGGAAAATTCCTGGAGCTGTCGGGAGATTATGAAATACTTTCCGGAGTGGAATTTACCGGATACGAGATCCATATGGGAGACAGTATCCGAAAGGGAAACGGGAAACCCTGTACCTCCATTCTGGACAGTGTAACAGGACAGGAGAAAACAGAAGGCGCCTTTAAAGAGAATGTCTGCGGTACCTATGTACACGGTATTTTTGATAAAGAAGAGGCGGCTCTTGCCCTTGTGCAGGCTGCCGGAAAAAAGAAGGGAGTGGATGTATCCCGGATGGAGGGAGTGGATTTTGCTTCTTTCAAGGAACAGCAGTACGATATACTGGCAAAGGAACTTCGCAGACACCTGGATATGAAGAGGATTTATGAGATTCTGGAGCAGGGCGTATAGGATGCGGAAAGTAATCAGGACATCTGTCACACCATGGACCAAAAGAGACTGGGAGGTACGATATGAAGGTTGAACTTGAAAACGTGAAGCCAATGGACATTGAGAAGAGAAGCTTTGAAATCATTACACAGGAGCTTGGAGACAAGGCGCTGATTCCGGGAACGGAGCTGATCGTAAAACGGTGCATCCATACAAGCGCTGATTTTGATTATGCGGATAATCTTTGCTTTTCGCCAGATGCGGTAGAAAAAGCGATCGAAGCCATTAAAAACGGCGCCTGCATCGTTACGGATACCCAGATGGCAAAGTCCGGCATCAATAAGCGGGCTCTTGCCCGTTACGGCGGCGAAGTATACTGCTTTATGTCAGACGAGGATGTGGCGCAGTCCGCGAAGAAAAACGGAACCACCAGGGCTACGGCCAGTATGGACAAGGCGGCCTCCCTTGGGAAAAAGCTGATCTTTGCCATTGGAAACGCGCCCACTGCTCTGGTGCGCCTTTATGAACTTATTGAGAACGGAAAGCTTGATCCTGAGCTGATCATTGGCGTTCCGGTAGGCTTTGTCAATGTGGTGCAGTCCAAGGAATTGATCATGAAAGCGGATGTTCCCTACATTGTGGCAAAAGGACGAAAGGGAGGCAGTAATATTGCCGCCTGTATCGTCAACGCTCTGCTTTACATGATCGACAACCGGAGAGACTGACAGTCAGTCCAGCAGGCTTTTCAACAGCCTGCATGCCGGAAGAAAATCCTCGGAAGGCATGGCGGAGCAGGAGAGGAGCAGGGTGACGGTCCCCGGCTTTTCCTCCAGGATTTCCAGGCGCAGGCCCTTGGCCCGCGCCTTTTTTTTCAAAATCTGTCCTTCGCAGCCGCAGGCTACGGTCAGGGCGAGGGAAGTTCCGGCAGAACCGATCTGTATCTGGCAGCTTTTGTCAAATACTTCCCTGATCGCTGTAAGAAGCTGTTTCATTTTTACGGAGTAAAGCCTTTTCAGTCTTCTTGTCTGGGAGGCCAGATGGCCGTCGCGGATGAACTGGCACAAAGCGATCTGTTCCGCTTTTGAAGCAGTCTGATTATAGAATTCCGCTTTTTTCTGGTAGGCTTCTGTAAGCTCTGGCGGCAGGATCATGAAGCTGATCCGGATGGAAGGCAGCAGCAGCCTGGAAAAAGAGCCGATATAGACGACTCCGTGTCCGCCTGCAAGACTGAAAAGAGACGGCGTTGGCTTCTGAAGATATACAAATTCGTTTTCAAAATCATCTTCAATGATCAGGCTCTGATGTTCTCCGGCATACCTTAGAAGTTCCATTCGACGTGAAACAGGCATGATCTCTCCCCATTTTGTCATATGGGCAGGAGAAACATAGATTACGCCGCTGTCCTTGCTGCGGTAGCGTACGGTAAAGCCGTAATCAGAAAACACGGTGCTGCCCTGTATAAATGACGCGGCGGGAAAGGATACGGTTTTCTTATCTTTGATGAGAGGGCAGAGAATATGGAGAAGACTCTGGACTCCGGCACCGATGACGATATCATCCGGCGAACAGGTGACGTTTCTCCGCTGGCGGACATATTCTGAGAGAACCTGGCGGAAATCAGACTCACCCTGGGGTTCCCCGTAAGAAAGAAGTCTTTCGTTCTGGCGGAGCGCGCTTTTCAGATATCTCTGCCACAGATCGAAACGGAAGCTTTCTCTGTCAACTCCGGAGGAGGCGAAGTTGTAGCGTACAGGAGGCAGCTCCGGTTTTCTGTTTTTCGGGAGAACAGGCTTTTGTACGGCGATATCTGTCACATAATACCCGCTCTGGGCTTTGGAAATGATATATCCGTCTGCCGCAAGCTGCAGATAGGCGTTTTCGATGGTAGTCCTGCTTAAATGAAGTTCCCGGGCGCAGGATCTGAGAGAAGGCATCCGGCTTCCGGGAGGGAGTCTGCGGCTCATGATCAGTTCCCGGTAATAGTGGTAAACCTGCAGGTAAAGGCGTTCTCCGGACTCCGGATCATGGAAAGAAAGAACCATAAACATCCTCCTTGCAAAAATATTCTGTATACGAAATATGGGTTTCTTTTATAAAGTACCAGTTCATTGTACCATGAAACTGGCAGGGAGGAAACAAAATGACAAAAGAAAGATATCATGCTATAATGCCCATACAGAGATTTTGAAAATTTTCATGATCTGGATGAGATTCTGGAACGGGAAGAAAAAGATAAGGAGAAGAACAGGTGAAGAAAGTTGCGGTTTTAAATGATCTGTCAGGGCTTGGCAAATGCTCCCTTACGGCGGCCATTCCGGTTCTTTCGGTGATGGGAGTGCAGGCGTGTCCTCTTCCCACAGCCGTTTTAAGCGCGCAGACAGGTTTTTCCTCCTATTACTATGATGATTATACAAGACACATAGAGGAGATCATAAAAGAATGGAAAAAAATGGATTTCCGTCCGGACGGAATCTATACAGGTTTTCTGGCAGGAGACGTCCAGGCGGAGAGAGTGCTGGATTTTGTAAAAAAATTTCAGAAAAAAGATACGAAAGTCCTGGTAGACCCCATTCTGGGAGACAATGGGGAGGAATATCCCATGTATACGGAAAGCCTCTGCGGCAGGATGCGCTGTCTGGTGGAGCGGGCTTCTATTATCACTCCGAATCTGACAGAAGCGCTGCTGCTTCTGTATGGTCAGGATAAAATGCATGAAATCTGGGCGGATCTGACGAAAACAGTAAAAAACAGGACACAGGAATCAGCGGAGGAAACGAAAAAAAAGTCTGCGAAGGCTGACAGGAAATGTTTTGAAGAGACCGTGGAGCAGATCGGTACAGCCCTGGCGGAACAGTTCCAAACAGAAGTTGTTATCACAGGAATTGATATTCCCCAGGAAGACGGCGGCATGAAGATCGGAAATCTGATCTGCCGGGAAGACTGTACAGAGTGGGTCGTCTCTTTAAAAGAAGGGGGAAGCTATTCCGGCACAGGAGATCTTTTCGCCTCAGTGCTGTGCGCGGGAATGGTAAAAGGAACCAATACTGCCCTTTCTGTGAAAAAAGCGGTACAGTTCCTTTCAAAGGCTATTCACGATACAGTTCTGGAAGGTACGGACCGAAACGAGGGAGTGTGTTTTGAGACGTATCTGCATGAACTGTATTAGATTTTAAGATTCAGGAATCTTTTTGCTCCTTGGCGATGATAAGGGAGTAGTATCCGGCGTTGTCCGGGATTTCCTCCACCCCGTGATAGACATGCTCGTTTTCCATTCCGCAGTTCTCTACCATATAGACGTCGCGGCCGCTGTCTCTTAAAAGTTCTTTTACCTGGCTCATTTTTCTTCCGGATTTCATCAGAACATAATTTCCGGTATCTTTAAGCGCAACGTCAGGATGATGCGCGGCAGGAAGAATATGAAGCTGTTCATTCCACTCGGAAAGAGGCAGGTTCAGTCTGGCCGCCGCCGCGCAGAAGGAAGTGATGCCGCTGACAAGCTCTGTCTGGTATCCGTCGTTTATGACAAGTTTCTGAAGATAGGTATAGGTAGAGTATACGCAGGGATCGCCCAGGGTAAGGAAAACCACGTTTCTGCCCTGGCTTAAATGCTCTTCCAGAAGCCGGGCGCCTTTTTCGTGATTGCGTCGCATTTCCTCCCGGTCGTGGGTCATTGGCATATACACAGGCAGAAGTGTCTTTTCTGCCAGCTCAGGGACGGCCTGCACCGCGATCTGGTAGGCTACCGTCTCTTTCGGGTCTGCGCCGGGTACGGCGATTATTTCGTTTTCATGGATCAGCCGGACTGCTTTTAAAGTCATCAGCTCCGGATCTCCCGGGCCCACTCCGACTCCGTATAAAATTCCATTCATCTATTTTTCCTCCTGTATCAGACAAATTTCTTCTATTATACTTGAATTATATTTTAATTGCAATCCGGCAAAAAATACTTGCATTTTTACCAGAATAAGGTAAAATAATAACCACAGCAAAAATATGATTATAAGGGAGTAGTTGACATCCTGCGATGTAACAAAATCAACATCATGGCCGGTGGGTCTGGTTTTGTTTGAAATAACGAGACTTATTCACGGAATTTTATTCGGTGGACAGGTCTCTTTTTTCTTTTCCCCCGGTTGGAAAATAGAAACTTCTGTTTTGGGGAATATTACCTGGGAGAATACCGGTTCTGATATTTTTGCGATGTGGATGTAGAAAAAAGAAAGGATGAACGACATGAAAGAATACTTGTCAAGCTGTGAGGAAGTTCTGGCGGAACAGCAGAGTTCGCCGGAGGGACTTGCCTCGGACGAAGCGGGCTTAAGACTTTCCAGATATGGAAAAAACGAGCTTGAAAAGGGAAAGAAAGATTCTATTGTAAAACGCTTCCTTAAGGAACTCTCCGATCCGATGATCATTATTCTGATCGTGGCTGCCGTGATCTCCGGAATCACTGCCTTTTATGAAGGGGAATCCTTTGCGGACGTGATCATTATCATGGCCGTTGTGATCATTAACGCGGTTCTCGGCGTTTTTCAGGAGAGTAAAGCGGAGGCGGCGATCGAAGCGCTTCAGGAGATCGCGGCGGCTACCAGTAAGGTGCTTCGCGACGGAAAGATGGTAACTTTGAAGAGCACGGATCTTGTTCCGGGAGATATTGTAGTGCTGGAAGCCGGAGACGCGGTTCCGGCAGACGGACGTATTATTGAATGCGCCAGCATGAAAATAGAAGAGGCTGCTCTGACAGGTGAATCCGTACCTGTAAATAAAATGATGGATCTTCTCAGTCTGGAGTCCCGGAAGGATATTCCGCTGGGCGACCGCAAGAATATGGTCTATATGGGATCTACCGTTGTGTACGGACGTGGAAAGGCCGTGGTCACGGGAACCGGAATGAATACAGAAATGGGAAAAATAGCGAAAGCCCTTTCCCAGGCGAAAGAGGAAGCAACTCCTCTCCAGCTTAAACTGAACCAGCTTAGCAAAATACTTACAGTTCTCGTTATCGGTATCTGTGCGGTGATTTTTGCAGTAGGTCTTCTTAGGGCGGGAATCAGCGGAGACACTATCCTCAGCACCTTTATGGTGGCGGTTTCCCTGGCGGTAGCCGCTATACCGGAAGGACTGGCGGCAGTGGTTACTATCGTACTTTCTATCGGCGTTACAAACATGTCAAAAAGAAACGCCATTATCCGGAAGCTGACTGCCGTAGAAACGCTGGGATGCACACAGATTATCTGTTCGGACAAAACAGGAACTCTGACCCAGAACAAAATGACGGTCGTGGAGCATGTATCGGATGATGAAAAAATGCTGGAGACAGCCATGTCTCTCTGCTCGGACGCAGAACTGGACAAGGATTCCGGAGAGGCGGTGGGCGAGCCTACAGAGTGTGCGCTTGTTAATGACGCGGCCAAAAACGGACTGCCAAAGACGGAGCTGGAAAAGGAGTATGTGCGTGTGGGCGAGGCTCCTTTCGATTCCATGCGTAAAATGATGTCCACCGTTCACAGGACGCCGGAGAATGGTATCATACAGTTTACCAAAGGGGCTCCTGACGAGGTGCTGAAGCGCTGCGCGTATGCGCTGTCAGGAGGAGTAAAAGTGCCTATGACAGACGCTGTGAGAGAGGATATTCTGAAAAGCAATAAGGCTATGGCCGATAAAGCTCTCCGGGTACTCTGCGCCGCCAGCCGGGAGTGGAGCGATATGCCGGAAAAAACCGATCCGGAATATCTGGAAAAAGACCTGACCTATCTGGGACTGTCAGGAATGATCGATCCGGTCCGTCCCGAGGTGAAGGCAGCCATTGAAGAATGCAGGGGAGCCGGAATCCGTCCGATTATGATCACCGGCGACCATAAGGACACTGCAGTTGCCATCGGCATGGAGCTGGGTATTATTTCCGATGCGTCCCAGGCTATTACGGGAGCGCAGCTTGACGAGATCAGCGACAAAGAATTTCAGGACAGGATCACAGATTTTTCCGTATATGCCCGGGTACAGCCTGAGCATAAGGTGCGGATCGTAAAGGCATGGAAAGCCAAAGGCATGATCACTGCGATGACAGGCGACGGCGTAAACGACGCTCCTTCCATTAAGAGCGCGGATATCGGAATTGGAATGGGTATCACTGGAACAGATGTGACAAAAAATGTTGCGGACATGGTTCTGGCAGATGATAATTTTGCCACGATTGTTTCAGCGGTGGAAGAGGGACGCCGCATATACGCAAATATGAGAAAGGCCATCCAGTTCCTTCTTGCCTCCAATCTGGCGGAGGTTCTGGCAATCTTTTTTGCTACGATGATCGGCTTTACCATCCTGCAGCCGGTACACCTTCTCTGGATCAATCTGATCACAGACTGTTTCCCGGCGCTTGCCTTGGGGCTTGAAAAAATAGAGCCGGATATTATGAAGAGAAAGCCGAGAGATCCCAAAGAAGGTATTTTTGCCGGAGGAATGGGCTTTGACGTATTTTTTCAGGGGCTTATTGTTACGGTACTTGTATTGATTTCCTATGTGGTAGGACATCGCATCGAGTCCGGCGTATGGGCGTTTGTCAACAGTCCGGACGGTACGACGATGGCTTTTCTGACTCTTTCCATGGTGGAGATTTTCCATTCTCTGAATATGAGAAGCCGCAGAGGATCCATTTTTACCCTGCACAGCCATAATAAATTCCTGTATGGGGCGATGATCATTTCTCTGATCCTGACGACAGTTGTTATCGAGGTTCCGTTTATCGCCGCAGCCTTTAAGTTTACGCCTATCGATCTGGAAGAATACGCCATCGCTCTGGGACTGGCTGTTCTGATCATTCCGATCATGGAAGTGGTCAAGGCGATCCAGAGGAAACTGGAAAAATAAGAAAATAATACAACAAAGGGATATCCGGCGGACATCCCTTTGTTTTGCGCTGAAATGCAAAAAACGATTCGGCGTCAGATCAGACAAGAAAAATTATTTTAGGAGAAAGTATATGAGAAGAAAATACATAGGAGTCAGCTTCCAGAGAACTATGTACGCCTGTTTTATCGGGTATGTCGTTCAGGCTGTGGTGAATAATTTTGTTCCCCTGCTGTTTGTTATGTTTCAGGACAGTTATCAGATCCCGCTTTCCAAAATCACCCTTCTGATCACAGTGAACTTTATTTTCCAACTGGTGATAGATATGCTTTCGGCAGGTTTTGTGGACCGTATCGGATATAAAGCCGCGATCATGATCGCGCATATCTGCGCGGCTGTCGGACTTGTCTCTCTTACGATCCTGCCGGAGGTGTTTTCAGATCCCTTTATCGGAATCCTTCTGGCTGTAATGATCTACGCGGTAGGAGGCGGACTTCTGGAGGTGCTTGTAAGTCCTATTATGGAAGCCTGCCCCACGCCGAATAAAGAAAAAGCCATGAGCCTTCTTCATTCTTTTTACTGCTGGGGCCATATGGGAGTGGTGCTTTTGTCCACGGCTTTTTTCAGCGCTTTTGGAATTTCCAACTGGAAGATCCTTGCGCTGATATGGGCTCTGATCCCGGCGGTAAACTGCGTCCTGTTTTTCACCGCGCCGATCTATTCCCTTCAGGAAGAGGGGGAAAGAGGTTTGTCTGTGAAGGAACTTCTGTCAAAAGGAATCTTCTGGGTCATGGTCCTTTTGATGGTATGCGCCGGAGCCAGCGAACAGGCGGTAAGCCAGTGGGCATCGACTTTTGCGGAGCAGGGCCTGAAAGTCAGCAAAACAGTAGGGGATCTGGCAGGACCTATGGCCTTTGCCTTTATGATGGGGCTTTCCAGGCTGTTTTATGGGAAATACGGCGACCGTATCAATCTTGACGGTTTTATGAGCGGAAGCGCTGTACTTTGCGTTGTTTCCTATCTCTGTATTTCCTTTGCGCCTCTTCCGGTTCTGAGCCTGGCAGGATGCGCGGTATGCGGATTTTCCGTGGGCATTCTCTGGCCGGGAACTTTCAGTAAAGCGGCGGCTGCAATAAAAGGGGGAGGAACCGCAATGTTCGCGTTCTTTGCCTTGGCGGGAGATCTGGGCTGTTCCGCAGGTCCGACGCTGGCAGGTTTTGTATCAAGCCATTTTGGAAATAATCTGAGAACCGGAATTCTGGCGGCTATTATCTTCCCTCTGCTTTTGATCGTGGGAATGGTTCTGAGCAGGAAAGTAAAACAGTGAAATACATAGCTTAAAGCGTCCTGCTTCTTGTGCATTGACGGCAGGTATGGTAGAATAAAAAGAAAAGCCTGCGGAGTCTGAGAGGGAGGAGGACATATGGGAAAGAGAGTGGTATCTGGAATTATCAGAATTGCGATATATTATCTGATCTGTACAGTGGTCTATGCGATAGGTTGTCTCCTTAGCGGGGAACCGATCGTATTTTCCTGGGAATTGGAACTTCTTATCATCGTTTTGACTGCTCTGCTCTATCTGGCGGATATATTCTGGAACAGGCATAGAGATAAACAAAGATAGACGAAAAAAGAGAGGCGTTCAAACCTCTCTTTTACATTTTTATCGGTAAATTCCATTGACCGTTACATCAAATACAGCCTCTTTTCCCCTGAAATCAGCTTTCTGATAATCTTCAGGAAAAGTAACTGTAACCTCCACTTTATCGCCGGGATGGGAACCAATCAACTGATCCTCAAAATCGTCAATGTAGCTTCCTGAACCGATGACAAGATCTGTTCCCATTCCGTCGGTGCTTCCGCCTTCAAAGACTGTCCCGTCTATTTTTCCTACATAATCAATATTGACAGTGTCACCGTCCTCTACAGTAAGAGAAGCGTCCGTCTGAAGAGATATGCTCTCTGTGGGAGCGGGGGTGACAGTGGCTTCGGAAACGGAATTATCAGATTTATTTTGTACGGCGCCGCTGTCAGAACTTTGGATACCGTCCACAATAAGGACAATAACCAAAAGAAGGATAAGGACAATGGGAACCGCAATCTTCAAAAATTTATTCCGTTTCTTTTTCAGTTCAAGACGTTTACGTTCTTCGGCACGCCGTTCCTGGGCCATTTGCCGGTTCTCTTTTTTCATAAAGACAACTCCTTTAAAAACACAAATAGTTTTATCTGCCATATCCGCGGCAGTGGGTGGTCAGCTTCGTACGGGCAATATTGTAATTTTATGCCTGACTGCTGATAGCCTGCTTTACATGGTCGATAAAAAGGGACCGGATGCCGGGATATTCTCCCAGACCTTTCAGAACCGGCTGCACTTCATAATTCTGCTGGCGGAACTGATAAGCCCAGGAATCAGGCTCGTCTCCGGCCATGTCGTTATGGGCGTGATCTCCGGCAACGATCATAAAGGGCGCAAGAACTACTTTTTTTGGAGAATAGGAACAGACTTCCCGTACCAGATCATGAATGGTGGGTTCCGCCTCAACAGTGCCCAGAAAAATATTGGAATGTCCCTGTTCCTTAAACATAGTGTCGATCCGGGCGTATATGGAATTTACCTGGTGGGTGGTGCCGTGTCCCATAAGAACAAGAGCAGTATCGTCAAGATGCTCTTTAAATTCCTCTGCAACAGCGCCGATCACTGCATGCGCATCCTCCTGGCTGGAAATCAGAGGCGTTCCGAAAGCGATAGAATGAAAGCTGTCCTGAAAAGAAAGCGCCTCCTCTTTCATGATATTATTTTCGATACCGTCCAGAATGTGGGTGGGCTGAACGACCACGTCTGTGATCCCGTCCGCTTTCATCTGTTCCATAGCCTCAACTACGTTGGGAATATAAAGATTGTCGCGCTTTTTCAGGATCGCCAGGATCATCTTACTTGTCCAGGCGCGGTAAACACGGTAATCCGGAAAAGCCTCGGCAATTTCTTTTTCAATTTTTTCGATAGTTGCTTTTCTGGCCGTCTCATAGCTTGTTCCGAAACTGACGGCAAGAATTGCTTTCTTTGTTGTCTGGTTCATTGGAAAATCCTCCGTTACAGTATTCCTGTTTATTATACTATAAACTTCATTTTCAGGGAATAAGAAAAATGTGAAAAAACTGTTATAAGCCCCTTTTAAAAAACTATTGACATACCTTTGGACAGGATATAATATAAACATATTAAAAAAGTAGGTTTATAGGAAAATAAAGAGAAAGGTGGATACAGACAATGACAAAGATTGCCAAAGGAATTGAGGAATTGATCGGAAATACTCCGTTAATGGAAATTATGCAGATAGAAAAAGAACTGAAATTGAAGGTCAGGGTTCTTGCCAAGCTGGAATACATGAATCCTGCGGGAAGCGTGAAGGACAGAGCCGCGAAATATATCATTGAGGACGCGGAGGAAAAGGGACTGCTGAAGGAAGGAGCCGTGATTATAGAACCAACCTCCGGAAATACAGGTATTGGACTTGCCTCCCTTGCGGCTGTCCGGGGATACCGTTTGATACTGACTATGCCGGAAACCATGAGTGTGGAGCGAAGAAATATTCTGAAGGCATACGGAGCGGAGATCGTGTTGACGGAAGGATCCCGGGGGATGGCCGGAGCGATTGAAAAAGCGGAAGAGCTTTCCAGAGAGATCCCGGGAAGCATTATCGCAGGACAGTTTGTGAATCCAGCAAACCCAAAAGCGCACAGAGAGACGACCGGTCCGGAAATCTGGAGGGATACGGAAGGAAAAGTGGATATATTTGTGGCAGGCGTAGGAACCGGCGGAACAGTTACCGGCGTTGGCGAGTATCTGAAATCTCAGAATCCGGATGTGAAAGTAGTGGCGGTGGAGCCGGAGGATTCCCCTGTTCTTTCCGGAGGAAAGGCAGGACCGCACAAAATCCAGGGTATCGGAGCCGGATTTGTGCCGGAGGTGCTGAATACAGATATTTATGATAAAGTGGTGAAGGTCGGAAGCGAACAGGCATTTTCCGCTGCGAAACTCCTGGCCAAAAAGGAGGGTGTACTTGTGGGGATCTCCTCCGGAGCAGCTCTTCACGCCGCACTTGAGATGGCAAAACAGCCGGAAAATCATGGGAAGAATATTGTAGTGCTCCTTCCGGATTCCGGGGACAGATATTATTCCACCCCTTTGTTTGCAGACTGAAATTTTTTATAAGGATTGGCAGAATAGCATATGAACCAGAGTAATATAGAAAATACAAGAGAAGATTTTATACAGACAGAAGAGGAGAAACGTGTCCGGGAGATTGAGAGAAGCATTATAAAAAAATTCCGGAAACCGGTCTGGAGACGTTTTACAAAGGCTCTAAATGAATATGAACTTGTACAGGACGGCGACAAAATCGCCGTCTGTATTTCCGGCGGCAAAGATTCCATGCTGATGGCAAAGCTTTTCCAGGAGCTGGCCCGTCACGGGAAGAAAAATTTTGAAGTGGTTTTTCTGGTAATGAATCCGGGATACAACGATCTCAATTACCGCCTGATCCTGGATAATGCGAAGCTTTTGAACATTCCCATTACTGTTTTTGAATCGGAAATTTTTAATATTGTGGCGTCGGAGGAAAATTCGCCCTGCTATCTCTGTGCGAGAATGCGCCGGGGCTATCTTTACAGCAAGGCGAAAGAGCTGGGATGCAATAAGATTGCCCTGGGACACCACTACGACGATGTGATCGAAACGATTCTTATGGGAATGCTGTACGGCGGGCAGATCCAGACCATGATGCCAAAACTCCACAGCACAAATTTTGAAGGGATGGAACTGATCCGGCCTATGTATCTGATCCGTGAAGCAGATATCATTCACTGGGCGGAATATAATCAGCTACGTTTTATCCGCTGCGCCTGCCGGTTTACAGAACGGGTGGCTTCCGCCCAGGAAGAGGACAAAGGATCCAAGCGCGCGGAAGTCAAGGCACTGATCCGTCAGCTTGCAGCCAGAGATCCGGTAGTGGAGTTTAATATTTTTAAAAGCGTGGAAAATGTAAATCTGAATACAGTCATCGCTTATAAAAAAGACGGCGTTAAGCATCATTTCCTTGAAACATACAGGTAAACGCGCCGCCTGTTTTACTGCGGTTCTGACCGCTGTACCGGCGGAGAAATGGAGCAGATTATGAAAATATCTACAAGAGGCCGCTATGCGGTGCGGGTGATGCTGGATCTGGCGGAGAACGACAGAGGGGCGTATATTCCGCTGATGGATGTGGCCGGACGGCAGGAGATATCAGAAAAATATCTGGAATCTATCGTATCTGTCCTGAGCAGGAACCATTTCGTTATATCTCTTAGAGGAAAGGGAGGCGGTTATCGCCTGGCAAGGACGCCGGGAGAGTATACGGTGGGCAGTATTTTAAGAGCCGCTGAGGGATCTCTGGCCCCTGCCGCCTGTCTGGAAGAAGGAGCGCCGCCCTGCAGCCGCGCCTCTTTCTGCAGGACAAAAAAGATGTGGGAGGGGCTTTACTGCCTTATTAATGAATATTTTGATAAAATCACCCTGGAGGATCTTCTGAATGACAGATATACAGACTGTAGTCTGATGAAAGGAGAATAGCGTTCCTGCCTGAAAAGCCACTGAAAATCCGGACCGCAGAAAAACGAAAAAGATAAAGGCATTGACATTATCCGGTGCAGTGTTTATCATTAATAAAGATAGCGTTCGCGTACAGTCTGTACGCCTTCACCGGCTGTATTCTCCCTTTGTACACGAACGCTGCCCTCAAAATATTGACGAGAGGGCGCGTCGGTATTTTATCCTGAACGCAGCGTTCACATACATGAGACGTTCCGTCCCGGCTGAGGGAAACTTCGGTTGTAGAAAATCAGGAAAAATGCCAAGTGAACACAAAGGAGAATCATAGAATTATGACAATTTCCATGATTGGAATAGACCATGACAGAGCTCCGGTAGATATCAGGGCCTTGTTTGCGTTTACAAAAAAAAATGCAGGCGAAGCAATGGAAAAAATGAAAAGATCGGCAGGAATCTACGGATGTGTGATCCTTTCTACCTGTAACCGGCTGGAAATCTGGGCGAGCCACGAGGATGATCAGAAGCTTTCTTTATATCAGTGTCTCTGTGAGCTGAAAGGCGTCCAGGAGGGCTCATATGAAAAATATTTTGTATCCAGGAAAGACCAGGAGGCGGTAAGACATCTGTTTTATCTTGCCGGAGGACTGAAATCCCAGATTCTGGGAGAGGATCAGATCCTGACGCAGATCAAGGACGCTCTGAGCCTTTCCAGAGAACATTACGCTTCGGACGGTGTGCTGGAGGTTCTGTTCAGAATGGCGGCTACGGCAGGGAAAAAAATCAAGACAGAGGTTCCTTTGGCTCACGGAAACCCGTCTGTAATACATAAAGCGCTTTCTCTTTTAAGGGAACAGGGTTACGATATACAGGGAAAAACATGTATGGTAATAGGAAACGGAGAAATGGGAAAGGTTGCAGCCCAGACGCTTAAGGAAGCCGGAGCCGAGGTTACAGTGACAGTCCGCCAGTACAGAAGCGGAATGGTGGAGATCCCTGTAGGATGCAGCAGGATCAATTACGGGGAGAGAATGGAATTTCTTCCTGAATGCGATCTGGTGGTAAGCGCAACCGCCAGTCCCAATTATACGCTGCGGGAAGAGCAGTTTACAGAAATTTCTCTTCCGAAAGAACTGGTTCTTCTTGACCTTGCGGTGCCGAGAGATATAGAACCTTCCATTGGAAAAAGAGAAGGAATTACTCTGTATGATATGGACAGCTTCCGTTCCGGCAGCCGTTCTCCTGAAATGGAAAAAAGTATCCGTCAGGCGGACGATATCGTAAAGGATCAGATGGAAGAATTCTACCAGTGGCTGAATGGAAGAGATCTGATCCCAAGGATACAGGAGATCAAAGAGGACGCAGTACAGGATCTGAATTTTCGTATTGACAAGATATTAAAAAATACACCTATGGAGCCCGGCGACAGGGAAAAGCTTCTTAAGGCTGTTGATACGGCGGCTGGAAAAGTAGTCAACAAACTGATCTTCGGACTGAGAGACAGCCTGAATCAGGAAGCTTTTCTGGAATGTGTGGCCGGACTGGAGAAACTTTATGAAGAATAAACGATATTTTCCAATGTTTGTAGACCTTTCAGACAAAAATATTGTAGTAGTGGGAGGCGGCAATATCGCTACCAGGAGAGTAAAAACTCTTCTGCAGTTTACCAGAAACGTAACGGCGGTGGCCCCAAAAGCTACGGTGGAACTGCAGGAGCTGGGAAAAACCGGATATGTAAATCTGATCATGCGTCCGGTGAAGCGGGCAGATTTTCAGAAAGCCTATATGGTCATCGCCGCCACCAATGACTGGAAGCTCAACGATGAAATTTACCGCGTCTGTAAGGAAGAAGGAATTTATGTAAATGTGGCGGATGATAAATCGAAATGCGATTTTTATTTTCCGGGTATTTATATGCACGACGAAGTGGTAGTGGGAATCACAGCCAGCGGCCTGAACCATAAAAGGGCAAGAAAAGTAAGGGTGGCTATTCAGGAGGCAATGGAGGAAAAAGCAGAGCATGACGACGACTAAAGTAGTGATAGGAAGCCGTGAGAGTATTCTCGCCGTACTGCAGAGCCGGATGGTAGAGACATATATAAAGGAAACACATCCCGAAATACAGACGGAGATCCTTACCATGAAGACCACAGGAGATAAAATTCTGGACAGGACGCTGGATAAAGTAGGAGGGAAAGGGCTGTTTGTAAAAGAACTGGATAAAGCACTTCTGGAGAAACGGACAGATCTGTCCGTGCACAGCCTGAAGGATATGCCTATGGAAGTTCCGGAAGAACTTCCTCTTTTAGCGTTTTCAAGGAGAGAAGATCCAAGGGATGTCCTGGTGCTTCCGGAAGGCGTAAATACGCTGGACAGTTCAAAGCCTATCGGCTGTTCCAGTATGAGAAGAACGCTGCAGCTTAAAAAATTGTTTCCGGAGATGGAAATAAAAAGTGTCCGCGGCAACGTGCAGACAAGACTCAGAAAGCTGGACGGAGGGGAATATTCCGCTCTTGTGCTGGCGGCGGCCGGGCTGAAGCGCCTTGGCCTGGAAAACAGGATCAGCCGCTGGTTTACCACTGAAGAGATCCTTCCGGCAGCAGGACAGGGGATTCTCGCGGTGCAGGGAAGAAAAGACAGAGACTATAGTTTTCTGGAGGGGTATTCCGACAGAGACTCCTGGACGGCCGGACATGCGGAGAGAGCCTTTGTCCGTTATCTTGACGGGGGATGTTCTTCCCCTGTGGCCGCTTACGCGGAGACGGCTCAGGAAGAGCTGACGCTTACAGGGCTTTATTACAGAGAAGAAGACGGAACTTATATAAAAGGAAGTATAACCGGAAAGGCTTCAGAAGCGGAGGCTCTTGGAATTGCCCTGGCAAAGAGACTGAAAGAATCGAAAGAAAAAGGAGAATGATTATGAAAGTCGGAAAGGTATGGCTTGTAGGCGCCGGACCGGGGGACGCGGGACTGTTCACACTGAAAGGCTGTGAAGTGCTGAAAAAAGCGGAAGTAGTCGTATATGACAGTCTGGTGGGACAGGGAGTTCTGACAAAGATTCCGGATTCCGCCAGACGTATTTACGTCGGCAAGAGAGCTGATAAACATACTGTGCCTCAGGAGCAGATCAATGAGATCCTGCTGGAAGAGGCAAAAAAAGGATACCGTGTAGTAAGACTGAAAGGTGGAGATCCTTTTCTCTTCGGAAGAGGCGGAGAGGAGCTGGAGCTTCTGACAGAAAATCAGATTCCTTATGAAGTAGTTCCGGGAGTCACCTCGCCTCTGGCAGTTCCGGCTTACAACGGGATTCCTGTAACTCACCGGGATTTCTGTTCTTCTCTTCACATCATTACCGGACACAGAAGAGCCGGACAGGAGTATGATATCGACTTTGAAGCGCTTGTCCGTACAAAAGGAACCCTTGTTTTTCTCATGGGAGTCGCTTCCCTTGGCGATATCTGCCGGGGACTTCTGGATGCAGGAATGGATCCGGCGATGCCGGCGGCGGTTCTGCAGAAGGGAACGACCGCCGGACAGAAAAGGATCGTCTCAGATATAGAAAATCTTCCTGAAGAAGCGGCCCGGCAGGGAGTGGAAACCCCTGCGGTGATCATAGTCGGAAAGGTATGCGCCCTGGCGGATACCTTTGCCTGGTATGAAAAGCTTCCTCTTGCAGGATGGAAGGTACTTGTTACCCGTCCAAAAAACAGAAGCTCCCGTACCTCAGAGCTTCTCAGAGAAAAGGGGGCGGAAGTCCTGGAGCTTCCTTCTATTCAGACGGCGGCGCTGAAGGACCAGAGCCTTCTGGCGCAGGCACTTGAAAAGATGGATTCGTACCAGTGGGCGGTATTTACAAGTCCCACGGGAGCAGATGTCTTTTTTGAAGAAATGAAAAATCAGAAAAAGGATATCCGCTGCCTTCACGGAGTAAAGCTGGCGGCTATCGGTCAGGGAACCAGGGCTGCTCTTGAGGCGAGAGGGCTTTTGGTGGATCTTGTTCCGGATGTCTACGACGGAGATTCTTTGGGGAAAGCGCTGGCGGAAAGACTTCAGGGCGGAGAGCGTATTTTGATCCCCCGCGCCAGAAAGGGAAATGAAAACCTGGTAAGGATACTGGAAAGCCGCGGCGCGGCCGTGGATGATATTCCTACCTATGAAACAGTGTATGAGAGCAGCTCTCTGATCGATCTCAGAAAAGAGCTGGAATCTGAAAGTATCGACTGCGCTGTATTCACAAGCGCTTCCACAGTCAGGGGATTTGTGGAGAGTACAAAAGGAGCGGACTATTCCGGCCTGACAGCGGCATGTATCGGAAAACAGACACAGGCCGCGGCAGACGCCTTCGGAATGGAGACATATGTATCAGAAAGAGCCGCCATTGACGATCTTGTCGCATTGGTGGAAAAGATAAAAGCACAAAAAGAAAGAGAGTGAGAGAGATGGATTTGATCCAGAGACCAAGGAGACTGAGAGGCAGTGAAGTACTGAGAAAAATGGTGAGAGAGACCAGGATCGATAAGTCCTCACTGATCTATCCTCTGTTTGTTCAGGAGGGAAAGAACCTGAAGGAAGAAATACCTTCCATGGAAGGGCAGTACCGCTACAGTGTGGATCTTCTTCCTTATAAGCTTGAAGAGCTTGCGAAAGCCGGGGTAGGAAGCGTAATGCTGTTCGGTATTCCGGATCACAAGGACGAAGTAGGAAGCGGAGCCTATGCAGAGGACGGAATTGTGCAGAAGGCGCTGAGAGAAGCGAAGAAGCAGTTCCCGGATCTGTATTATGTGACAGATGTCTGCATGTGCGAGTATACTTCTCATGGACACTGCGGGGTGCTCTGCGGTCATGAAGTAGACAATGACGCGACTTTAGAGCTTTTGGCAAAAACAGCGCTTTCTCATGTGGAGGCAGGCGCCGATATGGTGGCGCCCTCTGATATGATGGACGGCCGTGTGCGCGCGATCCGCGAGTGTCTGGATAAGGCCGGACATAAAGAGACGCCTATCATGTCCTATGCGGTAAAATATGCATCGGCGTTTTACGGCCCGTTCCGGGAAGCAGCGGATTCCGCTCCCGCCTTTGGTGACAGGAGAAGTTATCAGATGGATTACCATAACCGCCGGGAGGGAATGAAGGAAGCCCTTACGGACGTGGAAGAAGGGGCGGACATTATTATGATCAAGCCCGCAATGTCCTATCTTGATATGGTGTCTGAAGTATACAAGGCAGTTCATGTGCCTGTAGCCGCTTACAGCGTCAGCGGAGAATACGCCATGGTGAAAGCGGCGGCAAAGATGGGATGGATCGAGGAGGACAAGATCATCTGCGAGATGGCTGCCAGTGCTTTTCGCGCGGGAGTGCAGGTTTATCTTACCTACTATGCTCAGGAACTTGCCGGATTTATTGATGAAGGGAGAATCGGCTGATGGCTGCGAGATCAGAAGAATTATTTAAACGGGCGGTGAAAAGGATTCCCGGCGGCGTCAACAGTCCGGTACGGGCATACGGAGCCATTGGAGAGACTCCGCGCTTTATTGACCGGGCAGAGGGCTGCTATATTTACGATGTGGACGGAAGCCGTTATATTGACTACATTGATTCCTGGGGCCCCATGATCCTGGGACATAATTTCCCTCTGATCCGGGAGGCGGTAATAAAGGCATGTGAAAAAGGCCTGAGTTTCGGCTGTGCCACAGAGATCGAGGTAGAGATGGCTGAGTTTATCTGCGGACATATTCCCCATGTGGAAATGATCCGTATGGTAAATTCCGGCACAGAGGCTGTTATGAGCGCCATAAGGGCTGCCAGAGGCTTTACCGGACGCAGCAGGATCATTAAATTCGCAGGCTGCTATCATGGACACAGCGACGCCCTTTTGGTAAGCGCGGGCTCCGGAGTGATGACAAGTGGAATTCCGGACAGTGCAGGAGTGCCTGAGGGATGTACAAAAGATACGATGACGGCTGTGTATAATGATCTGGACAGTGTGAGAAAGTTATTTGAACAGGCTCCCGGAAAAGTAGCCGCGGTTATCGTGGAACCGGTGGCTGCCAATATGGGGGTTGTCCTTCCTGAGAAAGGATTTCTGGAAGGACTCAGAGAACTGTGCGACCAGAACGGCGCGCTTCTGATCTTTGACGAGGTGATCACAGGTTTTCGCCTTGCCTTCGGCGGAGCGGCGGAATATTTTCATGTGACGCCGGATATGGTAACTTATGGAAAAATCATAGGAGCCGGTATGCCGGTAGGAGCTTACGGCGGAAGAAAAGAGATCATGGAGATGGTTTCTCCTTCAGGCCCTGTATATCAGGCCGGAACGCTGAGCGGGAATCCGGTAGCTATGGCCGCCGGACTGACGCAGTTAAAATATCTGCACAGCCATCCAGAAATTTATGACGACCTGGAGAAAAAGGGAAAGAAGTTGTATGGCGGTATGGAAGAAATCCTGAAAAAGACGGGAAAAGATTACCAGATAAACCATATTTCTTCTCTGGGAAGCCTTTTCTTTACCGGGCAGAAAGTGAAGGATTATACATCCGCAAAGACCGCTGATACAAACGCTTTTGCAAAATATTTCCTGGGAATGCTGGGAAGCGGGATCCATCTTGCACCCTCACAGTTTGAAGCTATGTTCCTGTCAGCGGCCCATACGGATCAGGTGATCGAGGAGACGCTGGACGCAGTGGAGAAGTATTTCAGAGAGGAAAACAAAGCTTTCCGGCAGGATGAACTGAAAGGACATGCAGATGAATAAATCAACATTTGGAAGACAGTTTACAGTGACAACATGGGGAGAATCCCACGGAAAGGCCCTTGGAGCCGTTGTGGACGGCTGCCCTGCAGGACTTCCTCTCTGCGAGGAGGACATTCAGAAATATCTGGACAGAAGGAAGCCGGGACAGAGCCGTTATACTACATCGCGGAAGGAAGGAGATCTTGTAGAGATACTTTCCGGTGTTTTTGAGGGTAAGACTACAGGAACGCCAATTTCTCTTATTGTCCGGAATACGGATCAACGTTCCAGAGATTACGGAAACATTGCTTTTTCCTATCGTCCAGGGCATGCGGATTATACCTTTGACGCAAAATACGGTTTTCGGGACTATCGGGGAGGCGGACGCTCTTCCGGAAGAGAGACCATCGGGCGGGTGGCGGCAGGAGCCATCGCCGCGAAAATACTGGAGTCTCTCGGTATTTCCTTCTGTACTTATACAAAAGCTGTAGGGCCTGTATCCATAAAGAAGTTTTGCCCGGAGGAGATTGCTGACAATGCGTTTTACATGCCGGACACCCAGGCGGCGCAGGAAGCGTCGGCCTATCTGGAGCAATGTATGAAGGTCCATGACAGCGCCGGAGGAGTGATCGAATGCCGGATAAACGGAGTGCCGGCAGGCCTGGGAACTCCTGTTTTTGAGAAACTGGACGCTGTGCTTGCCCAGGCTGTAATGTCTATTGGAGCTGTGAAAGCAGTGGAGATCGGCGACGGATTTCAGGTTTCCATGATGAACGGATCTTCGGATAATGATGGATTCCGCGCGGAAAACGGCAGGATCGTGAAAACTTCCAACCATGCCGGCGGCATTATGGGAGGCATCAGCGATGGAAGCGAAATTATTGTGAGAGCGACGGTAAAACCAACAGCTTCCATCAGTCAGCCCCAGAATACAGTTACAAATACAGGGGAAAACATTTCCCTGGAAATCCGCGGAAGACATGACCCTGTCATTGTTCCCAGGGCAGTAGTGGTTGTGGAGGCCATGTGCGCTCTTGCTCTGACAGATGCACTGTTTACGAATATGAGTGCGCGGCTGGATAATATCCAGGAATTTTACAGAAAAAAATGAGATAGCTAAGATATCACGAAAGAATATATAAAAAAGAAGAAACAGAAAACCGCAGTCAGCAGTCTTCTGTTTCTTTTTTCTTTTGAAAATATGTTGGGAAAGACTTATTCGCTTTTTTCAGCTTTTGCCTTTTCGTCCGCATCCCCTTCCGGCACCGGCCAGATGTGAATGCAGTTGGGAGTTTCGATTTTATGCGGTTTGCCGTTCATGACAATGATGTTTTTATCATAATCAACAGTAAAAGTGGTTATGGTATTGCTTGCGTGGTTGGCAACTGCAATATGGCGGTTGTCCGGGAAAATCACAAGATCCTTGGGATAATCGCCGCTGATCGGGAGGGTGAATTTCTTTTCAAGAAGCCCTGTTTCCGGATCAATCTCGTACATGGAAACTGTATTCTCGCCTGCAGTTGTGCAGAAAAGATGTTTTCCGTCAGGCGCCAGAGCAAGACCGGAAGCCGCGTTGTGATAAGCGTCCTTGTCGTGTTCCTTTGACAGGGTGGAAATACTCTGAAGAAGTTCAAATTCAGGAGTGTTTCCGCTGCCGTCGTAGCTGTAAACTTTGATCTCGTTGCTCAGCTCAAAAAGAAGGTAGGCGTATTTTCCGTCCGCACTGAAGCGGATGATCCTGGGTCCGCTTTCTCTCGGGCAGCGGAGGATGTCCACAAGCTCAAGCTTATGGCGCCTTTTATTGATCCGGTATACCTTCACCTGATCGATGCCATTGTCAACAGCGCATAAATACTTGTTGTCCGGAGTAGGACGAACACAGTTTACATGAGGACGGAAATTGCGTTCAGCCACGCTTCCCAGTCCCTTGTGGAACACACCGTCCATAAGGCTTCCGAGACGGCCGTCCTTGTGTGTGTGGACGACGGTTACCTTTCCGTCATGATAGCCTGCCACATAAAGGTATTTTCCATCTACGTCTGTAGCAAGGAAACAGCCGCGCATTCCGTCGATATCAACACTGTTGATTCTTGTCAGATCTCCGTTCTCATCCCGTTCAAATACAGCGACGCCTTCATCTTCAATGGAGTACAGAAATTTTCCGTTTTTGGAGACTGCCGTATGCGAAGCATTGCTGACCTTGACTTCACTGCGCTCTGTCAGGAGTCCTTTTTCCACGTCTACATCATATACCTGAATACCCTTGCTGCTGCCGTGAGTATAGGTTCCCACATAAGCAACGTATTTTTTATTCCCCATAAATAATGCCTCCTAAATTTGCACATGCAGATTGATTTCCTGATGTTCACTACTGGAGTCATTATAACATAAAGAAGCTTTGAGAACAAGTTTCCCATAGAAGGGAAATGTATTTTCTCAGATACTTTGTTAAATCTTTGTAAATAATTAAAGATATCCCTGTATTGCGTTCACAAATGCAGAGAATTACAGGATATTAGAATTGACAAAAAACATGGCACAACTTATAATGAAAGCTGTATTTTTGGGAGCGGAGCATTTCCGATAAGTACGGTGTCAGCACCCGGGAGGACGTATATGCTCCTGCAGGGGCAGACGCTGAGAGACAGAGAGTGGAAAGGGGGATGCGGGATGATAAGAATTTTCCGGACATCAGACGGCGCGATCCGTGAGATACAGGAACCGCAGGACGGCTGCTGGATCGCGCTTACCAATCCGACGGCAACGGAAATATTTGAAATTTCCGAGCGGTTCCAGATTGAGGTGGATGATCTGAGGGCGCCTCTGGATGAGGAAGAACGTTCACGTATTGAAGTGGAAGATACTTATACGTTAATTCTGGTGGACGTGCCTATGATCGAAGAGCGTAATGAAAAAGACTGGTACGGAACGATCCCTCTGGGTATCATTGTGACGGACAAAATGATCTTTACGATCTGTCTGGAAGATACTCAGGTGCTTACAAGGTTCATGGAAGGACGGGTCCGCAACTTTTTTACTTATATGAAAACCCGTTTCATCCTGCAGATTTTGTACCGGAACGCCAGTATGTACCTGCGCTATCTGCGTATTATAGATAAAAAGAGCGAGCAGGTGGAGGAAAAACTGCACTTATCGCCCAGAAACCAGGAACTGGTGGAGCTTCTGGAACTGGAAAAATCCCTGGTGTATTTTACCACGTCTCTTCGTTCCAACGAGGCGGTGCTGGAGAAACTCATCAAGGTGGACAGTATCAAAAAATATCCGGAAGATACGGAACTTCTGGAAGACGTTATCATTGAGAATACCCAGGCTATCGAGATGGCGAATATATACAGCGGGATTCTCAGGAGCATGGTGGATATTTTTGCATCTGTTATTTCAAACAACCTGAATGATGTGATGAAGGTGTTGTCGATCATTACGATTGTGATGAGTATCCCGACGATTGTATTCAGCGCTTACGGAATGAACCTGAATGCATCAGGAATGCCTTTTTCCGCTACGCAGTGGGGTTTTTTAATTGTTATTCTGATATCCATAGCAGTCAGTATCATTGCGGCCATTGTGCTGTCAAAAAAGAAATTTTTCTGACGGAATTTGGTAATGAAAAAGGAGAAGAAAAGATTATATGAATTGGATTGATAAGCTGGAAAGAAAGTTTGGGCGCTATGGAATTCACAATCTGACATTATATATTGTGATCTGCTATGTCCTGGGATATATTCTGATGTATATAAATCCGGGACTTCTCAGTATGATGAGCCTGGAGCCCGCCATGATCCTCCGGGGCCAGATCTGGAGACTGGTTACCTGGGTGATCTATCCGCCGAGCACGGGAAACTTCCTGTTTTTTGCGATATCTATTTTGTTTTTTTATTATCCTGTCGGAACATCCCTGGAACGGACCTGGGGAACCTTCCGGTACAATCTTTACATCTTTATGGGACTTCTGTTTGTGATGATTGCCGCCTTTCTGACTTATTTCTTCACGGGAAGAATTTATCTGGTAGGCAGCGTATTCACAACTTATTATGTAAGTATGTCGGTATTTCTGGCTTACGCCGCCAGCTATCCTGATATGCAGATCCTTTTGTGTTTTGTCATTCCCATCAAGATGAAATGGATGGCATGGGTATACGGCATTATTATTGTTTATGATATGATAACATATATACGGCACGGCATCTGGGTAATGGCTGTTCCTATCGTGGCTTCCTTCCTGAACTTTATTTTGTTTTTCTTCAGCGGAAGACATATGCAGCGATTCCGCCCGAAGGAGATGAAGAGGAGACGGGATTTCCAGAAGGCTGTGGCGCAGAGCAGGGTGAACCCCCAGACCGGAGGAGTCTCCAAGCACAAGTGCGCGATCTGCGGAAGGACAGAGCTGGATGATCCGAATCTGGAATTCAGATTCTGTTCCAAGTGCAATGGAAATTACGAATACTGTCAGGATCATCTGTTTACACATCAGCATGTAAAATAACAAGTACGAGGAGAATACAGATTATGAAAAAAAAGCCATTCGTGACACTGGAAAAACTGAAAGAAATTACGGCGCAGTATCCTACTCCTTTTCATTTATATGACGAAAAAGGAATCCGGGAAAACGCAAAGGCGCTGAATGAAGCTTTTGCATGGAACAAAGGCTTCAAAGAGTTTTTTGCGGTAAAAGCCACTCCCAATCCGTATCTGATCCAGATCCTTCAGGAGTATGGCTGCGGCTGCGACTGTTCATCTATGACAGAGCTGATGATGGCGAAGGCCATTGGCTGCGGAAAAGGAGACATCATGTTTTCCTCCAACGACACGCCGGAAGAGGAATTCCGCTATGCGGACGAGATTGGCGGCATTATCAATCTGGACGATATTACCCATATTGAGAGCGTTGAGAGAGCAGTGGGGAGAATTCCAAAGATTATAAGCTGCCGCTATAATCCCGGCGGTCTTTTTAAGATCAGCAACGATATTATGGACAATCCGGGCGACGCGAAATACGGCATGACTACGGAGCAGATTTTTGACGCTTTCCGTATCCTGAAAGAAAAAGGTGCGGAGGAATTCGGTATTCATGCCTTCCTTGCCAGCAATACAGTTACTAATGAATATTATCCCATGCTTGCAAAGGTAATGTTTGAGCTGGCGGTGAAGCTTCAGAAAGAAACAGGAGCCCATATCAGCTTTATCAATCTTTCCGGAGGAATAGGAATCCCCTACAGCCCGGATCAGACGCCGAACGATATCCGTGTGATCGGAGAGGGAGTTCGTCAGGTATATGAAGAGGTTCTTGTGCCGGCGGGAATGGGCGATGTGGCAATTTATACAGAACTCGGAAGATTTATGATGGGACCGTACGGATGTCTGGTGACAAAAGCCATCCATGAAAAGCACACCCACAAGGAATATATCGGAGTAGACGCCTGCGCAGTAAATCTGATGCGTCCTGCGATGTACGGGGCATACCATCATATTACTGTGATGGGAAAAGAAAATGAACCCTGTGATCACCTTTATGATGTTACAGGATCTCTCTGCGAAAATAACGACAAATTTGCCATTGACCGTTATCTGCCAAAGGTAGATATGGGAGACCTGCTGGTGATCCATGATACAGGCGCGCACGGCTTCTCCATGGGATATAATTATAACGGAAAGCTGAAATCAGCGGAAATCCTTCTTCATGAGGACGGAAGCTTTGAGCAGATCCGCAGAGCGGAGACACCGAAGGATTATTTTGCTACTTTTGACTGCTTCCCGATCTATGAGAAACTTCTGGAAGACGCGGACAGAGTAAAATAAAAGAGAAACTGAAATTTGTACAGAACAGAATAAAAAAAGCTTGCAGACAACCGGTAATTATGTTACAATAATTTCCGGTTTACAGGCCGCTGTGGCGGAATTGGCAGACGCACTTGACTCAAAATCCAATGCGCTCGGCTGATAGGTAACTTTTAAATCCCTTGATTTTTCAAGGCTTTTGACAACTTAATGACTTGCTTCGTTTTCAATATCCCTCCTGCATATCCCTCCAAAATCGGAAAGGA